>CAYNFH010000238.1:0-9455 GCA_964396385.1 uncultured Chthonomonadaceae bacterium
CCTTTCCCGGTGAATCTCCTCTGCGTCCTCTGTGTCCTCTGTGTTCTCTGTGGTTGAGGAGCATTCTATGACTGCGTGGATAGATACGCGGACGGCGCCGGTCCACTTTATACCGAAGGACCAGGTGGGTACGCCGCGGGAGATCACCGTCGAGGTGCCGGCGCTGGAGGCGGAGCTGCGCCGCGCCGTAAAGGGCGAGGTGCGGTTCGACGCGGGCACCCGCGGCATGTACGCTTCGGACGCCGGCAACTACCGTCAGGTCCCCATCGGAGTCGTCATCCCACGCGAGGAGGATGACGTCGTCGCCACTATCGCGGTCTGCCGCAAATTCGGAGCGCCCGTGATCCCACGCGGGGGCGGAACGGGCATTCCCGGCCAGAGCTCCAACGTGGCCGTGATGATCGACTTCTCCAAGTACATGCGGTACATCCGCGAGCTGGACCCTGAGAAGAAGATCGCGCGCGTACAGCCCGGGATTGTCCTGGACACCCTGCGGGACGCCGCCAAACAGCATGGGCTTACCTTCGGACCGGACCCGGCCACCCATAACCGCTGCAATATCGGGGGGATGCTGGGCAACAACTCGTGCGGCATTCACTCCGTCATGGCGGGCCGCACCGTTGACAACGTGGAGGAGCTGGAGGTCCTGCTCTACGACGGAACGCGGATGCGGGTGGGCAAGACCTCGGACGAGGAGCTGGAGCGGACCATCCGTGAGGGCGGCCGAAAGGGGGAGATCTACGCGAAACTGAAGGCGCTGAGGGACAGATACGCGGACCGGATCCGCACCCAGTATCCCCGGATCCCGCGGCGGGTCTCCGGCTACAACCTGGACGAGCTGCTGCCGGAGAACGGCTTTCACGTTGCCCGCGCGCTTGTGGGGTCGGAGGGCACCTGCGTCACCATCCTGGAGGCCACGCTCAAGCTGGTGCCCGATCCGCCGGTGCGCTCGCTCCTGGTGCTCGGTTATCCGGATGTCTTTGTCGCCGCCGACCACGTGCCGGACGTGCTGACTTTCAACCCGGTCGGTCTGGAGGGAATGGATAACCTCTTTATGGAGGCTATGGTCAAGAAGGGGATGCACGATCCGGCCATGGACCTTATGCCTTCCGGCGATGGCTGGCTACTGTGCGAGTTCGGAGGCGAGACGAAGGAGCAGGCGGACGCGCCCGCCAAGCGCTTGATGGAGGAGCTGAAGAAGCGACCCAACCCGCCCTCCATGAAGCTGTTCGACAACCCGGAGCAGGAGGCGCACGTCTGGAGCCTGCGCGAGGAGGGGCTGGGCGCGACAGCCAACGTGCCGGGATTGCCGGAGAACCACGAGGGCTGGGAGGATTCGGCCGTACCGCCGGACAAGCTCGGCGCCTACATGCGCGACATCAAGAAGCTGATGGACCGGTACGGCTTCGAGAGCTCGCTGTACGGCCACTTCGGGCAGGGCTGCCTCCACGCCCGCTTCAACTTCGACCTGTACACCGCCGAGGGCATCGACCAGTGGCGTCACTTCCTCCAGGAAGCGTCGGACATCTGCGTCAGCTACGGCGGTTCCCTCTCCGGCGAGCACGGCGACGGCCAGGCGCGCGGCGAGCTGCTCACCCGCATGTTCGGTGAGGAGCTGGTTGGGGCGTTTGAGGAGTTCAAGCGCATCTGGGACCCGGACTGGAAGATGAACCCGGGCAAAGTGGTCGCGCCATTCCGGGTGGACGAGAACCTGCGGTACGGCACCCATTACGATCCGCCCGAGCCGGAGACTCACTTCGCGTATCCGGACGACAAGTACAGCTTCGCGGAGGCGGCCAAGCGCTGCGTGGGCGCGGGGGTCTGCCGGCGCAAGCACGGCGGCACGATGTGCCCCAGCTATATGGTCACGCTGGAGGAGAAGCACTGCACCCGCGGGCGGGCGCGGATGCTGTTCGAGATGCTGCAGGGCGACCCGGTCAAAGGCGGGTGGAAGAGCGAGGAGGTTAAGGAGTCGCTGGACCTGTGCCTGGCGTGCAAGGGCTGCAAAAACGACTGCCCGGTGCAGGTGGACATGGCAACCTATAAGGCCGAGTTCCTCTCCCACTACTACCAGGGCCGGCTCCGGCCGCGGACGGCCTACACGATGGGGCTGATCCACATCTGGGCGCGGGTGGCATCGATCGCGCCCGGCATCGTCAACTTCATGACGCACGCCCCCGGTCTGCGAGAGGTCGCGAAGACCCTGGCGGGCATTGCCCCGGCGCGCAGGATCCCCTCCTTCGCGCCGCAGACGTTCAAGGAGTGGTGGTCCAGGCGGCAGCCTGGAGGCGTTCAGGCGTTCAGGTGTTCAGGTGTTCAGGACTCGGATAGCGGCAACCCCGAAATCGAAAATCGAAAATCGAAAATCGAAAATCGTCGGGTTGTTCTTTGGGCGGATACGTTCAACAACCACTTCCACCCGAACGCGGCAATCGCGGCGGTGGAGGTGCTGGAGGGGGCGGGGTTCCAGGTGGAGGTGCCGATGCAGAACCTCTGCTGCGGACGGCCGCTCTACGATTGGGGCCTGCTGGACCAGGCGAAGGGGCTGCTGCGCAAGATCTTGACCACCCTCAAGACGGATATCGAGGCGGGCACGCCCATTGTGGTGCTGGAGCCGAGCTGTGCCTCCGTCTTCCGGGACGAGCTGACCAACCTCTTCCCGCACGATACGGACGCCAAGCGGCTGAGCGTCCAGGTGTTCCTGCTGAGCGAGTTTCTCCAGAAGAAGGCCCCGGATTTTGAACTGCCCAAGCTGCCGCGCAAGGCGCTGGTGCACGGGCACTGCCACCATAAATCACTCTTCACGATGAAGGACGAGGAGGCGGTGCTCAAGCGGATGGGGGTGGAGTACAAGATGCCGGACAGCGGCTGCTGCGGCATGGCGGGCGCGTTCGGATTTGAGAAGGGGGAGCACCACGACGTCTCGCTCAAGTGCGGGGAGCGTGTGCTGCTGCCGGAGGTGAGGGAGGCGTCCAAGGAGACGCTGATCATCACGGACGGGTTTAGCTGCCACGAGCAGATCCAGCAGTGTACGGATCGGGAGGCGCTGCACCTTTCGCAGGTGATCCAGATGGCGCTGAAGGAGGGGCATCGTGCGTCCGCGGAGCCGTATCCGGAGAAGCGGTACAACGCGCCCGCGCCGGAGGCGGTGATGCAGTCGCGCCGCCGGACGGCGGCCGTCATCTACGGCGCGGCGGTGGTGTTGGGCGGCACTCTGTGGGCGATGGGGCGGGCCCGCGGTCGCCGGGGCAACGACGACTGATGTCGCGGGAAACACGTACGGAAAGTCCGCCTGCGGGGACTCACGTCTTGCCGGGACGGCGCCCGCTCTCCTGGAGCAGAATCGGGCACGGAACAGAGGCGGGCCGGGACGGCGCCCGGCCCCTACAGCGTTCTTTGATACGCTCGCACAAGCGGTAGAGAGAAAGCGGTGGCAAGCCACCGCGCTCCAAATGGTTCCGCGCGCCTCTACTACGATGAAAACAGACATCCGCTCTCTGGAATCTGCCCTGCGGCAAAGCGTGCGAGGCGAAGTGCGATTCGACGACGGAGCGAGAGCGCTGTACTCCATGGACGCCTCCAACTACCGGCAGCCGCCCATAGGCGTGGTCATTCCCCGGGACGCGGACGACGTGATCGCCACGGTGGCAGCGGCGCGGCGGTTCGGCGCTCCGGTCCTGTCTCGCGGCGGTGGCACCAGCCTGGCCGGGCAGTGCTGCAACGTAGCCGTGGTCCTGGACTACACCAAGTACATGAACGCTATCCTGGAGCTGGACCCGCAGAAGAAGATCGCACGCGTTCAACCCGGCATTGTGCTGGACACGCTGCGGGACGAGGCGGAGAAGCACCACCTCACCTTCGGCCCCGATCCAGCCACCCACAGCCGCTGCACGCTAGGCGGGATGATCGGCAACAACTCCTGCGGCGTCCACGCCCTGATGGCCGGTAAGACCGCCGACAACGTGGAGGCCCTTGACATCCTGCTGTATGACGGAACTCACATGCGGGTGGGGCAGACCTCGGACGAGGAGCTGGAGCGGATCATCCGGCAGGGAGGCCGTAAGGGAGAGATCTACGGGAAGCTGAAGGCGCTGAGGGACAAGTACGCGAACGAGATCCGGAAGCGGTTCCCGGACATCCCGCGGCGGGTCTCCGGCTTCAACCTGGAGGAGCTGCTGCCGGAGAACGGGTTCCACGTGGCGCGCGCGCTGGTGGGCTCCGAAGGGACGTGTATGACGGTGCTGGAGGCCACGCTGCGCCTTGTGGACAGCCCGCCCGGGCGCACGCTGCTGGTCCTGGGTTACCCGGACGTGTACTCGGCGGCCGACCACGTGCCGCAGATCCTGGAGGCGAAGCCGATCGGCCTGGAGGGGATAGACCACTACCTGGTAGACGACATGAAGAAGAAGGGCATTCACCCGGACAACCTGCACCTGCTGCCGGCGGGGCGGGGCTGGCTCCTGGTAGAGCTCGGCGGAGCCGACCGGGCGGAATCGGATGAGAAGGCCCGCAGGCTCATGGAGGCGCTGAAGGGCGCGCCGAACCCGCCGGCCATGAAGATGTACGATAACAGGCACGACGAGGAGATGGTCTGGAAGGTGCGGGAGTCCGGTCTGGCCGCGACGGCGCGCGTGCCAGGCGAGCCGGACGCCTGGCCGGGCTGGGAGGACTCGGCGGTGCCGCCTGAGCAACTGGGCAAATACCTGCGCGAGCTGCGAGGCTTGCTGGAGAAGCACGGCTACAAGTGCTCCTTCTACGGCCATTTCGGCCAGGGCTGTCTGCATACCCGTATCGACTTCGACCTGGTGACGGCGGAGGGTATCCAGGCGTTCCGGTCATTCATGGGCGAGGCGGCGGACCTGGTGCTGCGCTACGGCGGCTCCCTCTCCGGCGAGCACGGAGACGGCCAGGCGCGGGCGGAGCTCCTTCCCAAGATGTTTGGGGACGATCTGGTGCGGGCGTTCGAGGAGTTCAAGGCGATCTGGGACCCGGACTGGAAGATGAATCCCGGCAAGGTGGTGCTGCCGAACCGGATGGACGAGGACCTGCGGCTGGGCACCGACTACCATCCCACGGAGCCGGCGACCCACTTCCAGTTTCCGGCGGACGGGGGCAGCCTGTCTAACGCGCTGCTCCGCTGTGTGGGGGTGGGGCTGTGTCGCCGGCACGGCGGCGGCGTGATGTGCCCCAGCTACATGGTGACGCGGGAGGAGATGCACGCGACGCGCGGCCGGGCGCGACTGCTGGAGGAGATGCTGCGCGGCGAACCGCTGAAGGGCGGCTGGAAGAGCGAAGCCGTGAAGGAGGCGCTGGACCTGTGCCTGGCGTGCAAGGGGTGCAAGGGCGACTGCCCCATGCAGGTGGACATGGCGACCTACAAGGCCGAGTTCCTCTCCCACTACTACCAGGGCCGGGCGCGGCCGCGCGGAGCGTACGCGTTCGGGATGATCCCCGTCTGGGCGCGCCTCGCCTCGCGGGCGCCCCTGCTTGTCAACTTCTTAACGCAAACGCCCGGATTGCGCGAGGTAGCAAAGGCGGCGGCCGGAATTGCGCCGGCCCGCCGCATCCCGGCGTTTGCGCCGGAGACGTTTAAGGAGTGGTGGTCCAGGCGGCAGCCTGGAGGCGTTCAGGCGTTCAGGTGTTCAGGTGTTCAGGACTCGGATAGCGGCAACCCCGAAATCGAAAATCGAAAATCGAAAATCGAAAATCGTCGGGTTGTTCTTTGGGCGGATACGTTCAATAACCACTTCCACCCGACGACGGCGCAGGCGGCGGTGGAGGTGCTGGAGGCGGTAGGGTTCCAGGTGGCCGTGCCGATGCGGAACCTGTGCTGCGGCCGGCCCCTCTACGACTACGGGATGCTGGACATGGCCAAGCGGTGGCTGAGGGAGATCCTGGAGGAGCTACGTCCGGAGATCCGGGCGGGGACGCCGATGGTGGTGCTAGAGCCGAGCTGCTGCTCCGTTTTCCGGGACGAGTTGGTCAACTTGCTGCCACACGACGAGGACGCGCAGCGTCTAAGCCGTCAGACCTATCTGCTAAGCGAGCTCCTGCGGAAGGAGGTGCCGGATTTCCCGTTGCCGAAGCTCAAAAGGAAAGCGGTACTGCACGGGCATTGTCACAACAAATCGCTTATGAAACTTACAGATGAGGTGGCGGTGCTCCAGCGTCTGGGGGTGGAGTTCGAGGCGCCGGAGGCCGGCTGCTGCGGTATGGCGGGGGCCTTCGGGTTCGAGCAGGGCGAGCATTACGACGTCTCCATGCGGTGCGGGGAGCGGGCGCTGCTGCCGCGCGTGCGGGAGGCCCCGGGTGACGCGCTGATCATCGCGGACGGGTTTAGCTGCCGCGAGCAGATAGCGCAGTGTACGGACCGGGCGGCGCTGCACCTGGCGCAGGTGATCCAGATGGCGCTGAGGGAGGGGGAGCAGGGCACGCCCGGCGAGCGGCCGGAGCGCGCGTACCTCCGAGACCGAGACGCGTACGTGCGCGCCGCAATGCGTACGGCGAATGCCGTCGGGGCGGCGGTGCTGCTGGTGGGGTGCGGGGTTGCGGCCTGGAAGAGGCAACGACGGAAGACGGAATAGGCCACTGGAAGTGGCTGCAACAATTACGCAAGCCGTCACGCGCGCACGGACCGAGGTCCGGCGCTGCCCGGGGCCCGGCCCCCTGCGCTTCGCGCATTCCCCCGCCTTCGGCCAAGTGTCGGCCTGCGCCGACACTGGATTAGGGAGCCGATTGGAAAACGGCGTCCGCGACACGGACGTATTGGTGGTGGGGGCGGGTCCGACCGGCCTGGCGCTCGCGCTGGAATTGGCGCGGCGAAGGGTGCCGCACCGGCTGATTGATAAGGCGGCCTCGCCCGCGCGGGAGTCGCGCGCCATCGGGATTCAGGGGAGGACCCTCGAGGTCTTCGACCTGATGGGGATAGTCGATCGGTTCACCATTCGGGGCGTGAAGACCCACGGAGGGACCATCTACTCCGGCGGAAAGCCCGTAGTCACCATCGACTTCAGCGAGCTGGACAGCCCCTATCCGTACCTGCTGTTCCTGGCGCAGAGCGAGACCGAGCGACAGCTCACACAGGCGCTGGAGCAGGCGGGCGGCCGGGTAGAGCGGTCGGTTGAGCTGACGGGGCTGACCCAGAACTCCGAGGGCGTCACGGCGTCGCTGCACCTCGCGGACGGCCGCGAGGAGACCGTCTGGTGCCGGTGGCTGGCCGGTTGCGACGGCGCGCACAGCACGGTCCGGCACTCACTTGGCCTCCCGTTCAGCGGGGAGGAGTATCCCGAAAGCTTCATCCTCGCGGACGTCCGGCTGGACCCCGGGCCGCCGGAGGACCGGCTGGAGCTGCACCTGGATGAAGCGGGAATCCTTGCCCTCTTTCCTCTCGGCACGGGCGTCTACCGTGTGATAGCCGAGCTGCCCCGCCGAAAAGCAGAGGGGGAGAAGGGGAGAAGGGGAGAAGGGGAGATTCCGGATGCCCGAACGGTTTCCATAGACGAGGTGCAGGGCATTCTCCGGGAGCGTGGGCCTGCCGGCCTGCGGGTGACCGAGATGGAGTGGTCCTCCCGGTTCCGCATCCACCGGCGGATAGTGTCCCGGCTCCAGGAGGGGCGTGTCTTCCTGGCGGGGGACTCCGCCAACATCCACAGCCCGGCCGGAGCGCAGGGTATGAACACGGGGATTCAGGACGCCTTCAACCTGGGCTGGAAGCTGGCGCTGGTATCAGACCGGCGCTCACCGGCGGAGCTGCTGGACAGCTACAACGCGGAGCGGTATCCGGTGGAGGCAGGCGTGCTGCGGCGCAGCGACCTGATGCTCCGGGTGGCGACGCTCCAAGCCCCGCTCGCGCGGAGGATACGGGATCGGCTGGCTCCGGCGCTGCTGGGGCTGGGGCTGGTGCGGCAGCGGCTCCGCGGGGGCCTGGCAGAGCTGGACGTGCGTTACCGGGAAAGTCCCATTGTGGAGGAGCATCCGCTTGGGGGCGGACCAAGGGCCGGGGACCGCGCCCCGGACGGTCCGGCAACTCCGCCCGGGACGCTCACACCGGGCCGGCTCTACGAGCTGCTCCGGACCGGCGACCATACGCTGCTGGTCTTCGAGGGCACGGAGAGTCCGGCGGGGGAGACGGAGGCCATGCGATCGGGCTGCCTGGCGGCAATCAAGGGGTATGAGCCGCTGCTGAAGATATGGCTGGTCCGGCCTTCGCCGGGGCTTGGGGGCGAGCCCTCCGCGGATGCGGCCGCCGCGCTCGATGTTCCGTTCCTGCTGGACCGCGATGGCGCCCTGCATCGCACCTATGGCGCGTACCGGCCGTGCCTGTACCTTCTTCGTCCGGACGGATACGTTGCGTTCCGCGGTGCGGTTGCCGCGTGTGATAGCCTGCGCGGATATCTATCGAAGCTTTTTATGGGCGGATGAATGGCGCCTGGTATGTCGAAAGTTATAGGTAGAGGTGTCCAGTGCGACAGGGGGTAATACACACCATCCACCAATAGACGGTTCGCAGATGCCCGGCCATACTAACACTGAAGCGAGGAAGCGGGAAGGGGAGGTTCGCGACCGACAGACAGCATCGGCCAGCGTGCCAGCCGTGAGAACACTGGAGTACGGCGAGTCTCCCCTCCTGCGGATTCTCCTCAATCTCGGTGTTGGGCGCACCGTAGGACAGGGCAGGCATCTACGTCTGCCCTGTCCTCATGCTGAGCTCATCTGCTCGTTGGATGACCTGATTCGCGCGTAGGGAACTGCCCTCCCGATGATTTCGTCTCAATGCCAATACCCTGTCGTGGTACACTAACTATCGTACTGCGAGACAGGAAAGGGCATTCATGGTCAAGACGAACGAGCGGCCTATAGCAGAGGACCATTTAGCGGACTTCACGACGGACAAGAGCGTGCTGACGCTCTCCGCCATGGCGCTGGTAATTGGGTGCGCCAGTGCGCTCGTGGCGTATGCGCTCATCTGGCTCATCAATCTCTTTACGAATATCAGCTTCTACGGGCGGTTCAGCCCGAATCCCTCCACGCCAGTGGGCCACCACCTGGGACCATGGGTCATCCTGGTGCCGGTGGTGGGCGGACTGGTCATCGGCTTCATGGCCCGGTACGGCTCGGACAAGATCCGGGGGCACGGGATCCCGGAAGCGCTGGAAGCCATCCTCATCGGCCGCAGCCGCATCGAGCCCAAGGTGGCGGTACTCAAGCCGCTTTCCTCGGCCATCTCTATCGGAACTGGGGGACCCTTCGGCGCGGAGGGTCCAATCATCATGACGGGCGGCGCGTTCGGCTCCCTCTTCGCGCAGTTCTTCAAGCTCTCCGGCGCTGAGCGGAAGACCCTGCTGGTAGCCGGCGCGGCGGGCGGCATGGCCGCGGTGTTCTCCGCGCCCGTCGCCGCGGTGCTGCTGGCGGTGGAGCTGCTGCTGTTCGAATGGAAGCCGCGGAGCTTCGTTCCG
>CAYNFH010000239.1:0-9450 GCA_964396385.1 uncultured Chthonomonadaceae bacterium
ATGTACCACGCCGACCGCGTCTACGGCCCCTACACCCGGCGCCGCAGACTCGCTCTCGCCCACGCCCCATGATCCATCTGTCCGGGCTGGGTCGCGCCCCCGCGCGGCCAATCTCTCTCCGCGCGCCAGAGCCCCGGAATCTCATGGGAGTCCCGCTTCGCTCGAGCGCTTCCCCTCAGAGGGGGACGGGGCGTGATCTGGCGCCGCCGCGCCAACTTTGAGACAATGTCTCACTCCGGCTCGCCCTCTCCTGTTAGTGGGAAGAAAGAGAAGGGCTTGAAGGTCTCCGGCTTACCAGCCGCCGATACACGGACCAGACGCGGTCGTAGACGCCCTGGGTCTGGGCGGCGATGCGGTCCCAGTGGTAGAGGTCGCGCACGCGCAGGGCGGCGTTTCGGCCATCCGGCGGGCATGGCCGGCGCCGCGTGAGTGGGCCGGGGACGCGCTAAACAGGCTCATACGGGAGGCTACTCGGCGGCCGGATCCATCATCGACGGAAGCAGCGTGCCGACACGTTTCGAGTCTTGCGGATGCCCGCACGGTGCCGCGGGGGGCGCGCCGCTCGCTCGGGAGCGATGAGGATGGGAAGATCTCCGACTTCCGTCTTCCGGGAGCTGCGGGAGGGGTGTGGTGTGGGCCGGTTCCGAATCGGGAGCCGAGAAGGCGCAGGCTCCCGCCGGCCCCGGCAGCGTGAGGCGGCGCCCGGCCTACCAAGCTGCCGCACCGTTTCTTACCCTCCGGGCGACGGAGGCTCACGCGAGAGGCATTCCCCACGTTGCGGGCCGCATTCCGGATCAGAGGAGTCCGCATCGCCGCCGTGTGGGGACGACCGGGGCGCAGCGCTTTCTCGGGAGTAGCTCGGCTCCCCGGCCGCTCGGACCAGTGGCGCGGCCAGGCACCCGCCTCGCGCTCCCAGTGGAAGCAAGAGAGGGCGCCTATCGATGCTATCTGCGCACTGTTAGAGAGGCGGGCCGGGACGGCGCCCGGCCCCAACAGCGGTAGCGGCAGATCGAGTCTGAGCCACAACGTGGGGAAGCGAGGAGGGTCTCGCGGGGGGAGGCGGGCCCCCGCTTACCAGCCGCTGGTGCGGTATTCGGACCAGACGCGGTCGTAGACGGCCTGGGTCTGAGCGGCGATGCGGTCCCAGTTGTAGAGGTCCCGGACGCGGAGGGCGGCGTTGTCCGCCATCCAGCGGGCGTGGCCGGGATCGCGCAAGACGCGGGTGATGCCCCACGCCAGGCTGTCCGCGTTGTTGGCCCAGGTGACGGTGCCCGTGATGTCGTGCTCCACCACCTCCTTCAGCCCGCCCGCGTCGGAGACTACTACCGGCACGCCGGCCGCCATGGCCTCCAGCGCCACGATGCCGAACGGCTCGTACAGGCTCGGGTAGCAGGCCACGTCGATCACCTTGTAGAGCCGCAGCAGGTCGTCGTCCGGGATGAAGCCGGTGAAGTAGACGTAGTCCGAGATGCCCAGGTCGTGCGCGAGGCGGACCAGGTGGTCGCGGTACCCGCCGCCGGCGATGACCAGCTTAGCGGCGCCGTACTGGGCGCGCACCCGGGGCAGCGCCTCCAGCAGGACGTGTACGCCCTTCTCGCGCACCATGCGGCCCACGAAGAAGAGGATCTTCTCATGCGGGAGGGCGAAGCGAGACCTGAACGCGGCGGCCTCTTCCGGGCTGAAGTGGAAGTCCAGCTTCTGCGCGCGGACGCCGTTGGCAATGACGTCTATCTTGTCCCACGGCACGCCTAGGGCGTACTCCACCTCGCCCTTCATGAACCAGGAGCAGACGATCACCCGCCACGCCTCGTAGGCCAGGGCCCACTCGATGGAGTGGATGTACCGCTGGCCGTCCGTATGGATGCCCTGGTTGCGGCCGAACTCCGTGGCGTGGATGGTGGCGACCAGCGGGACGCGGAACGGATGCTTGAGGTCGTTGGCGCTGAAGCAGGCGAGCCAGTCGTGCGCGTGGAGGACCACGCCGTGCTTGGGCGCGCGCCGCTTGAGGGGCGTTTTGCCGGCCGTCCACTGCTCCAGCAGGCCCCGGGCCCTATCGCGCATAGCGGCGTTGAGCTGGTGGACCCAGTGGAAGAAGTTGTCGGTGGGCTGGTAGGGAGCGACGCGGTGGATCTGGACGCCGCCGTACTCCTCCTCCGCGGGCGCGCCGGGGAACTCGCACGTGACGACGTGGACCTCCTCGCCACGGGCGGCGAGGGCCCAGGCGAGCTCCTCCACGTGCCGGGCGATGCCGCCGACGATCTTGGGAGGGTACTCCCAGGAGAGCATGAGGATACGCATGGTGGTGAGTAGTCAGAGCCTCGGGGAACACCCCTCCCCAACCCTCCCCTTCGTAAGGGGAGGGAGTTCCCCCTCCTTACGAAGGAGGGGGCCAGGGGGAGGTTCTAATAGCCAGAGAGGGCGTCAGACCCTCTCGAACAGGCCGGCGGCGCCCATGCCCAGGGCGGCGCACATGGTCACCAGGCCGTAGCGGGCGTTGCGGCGCTCCATCTCATGTGCCAGCGTCACTGTCTGCCGCGCGCCGGTGCAGCCGAGCGGGTGGCCCAGCGCGATGGCCCCTCCGTTCACGTTCATACGCTGCGCAGGCAGCGGAAACTCCTTGAGGGAGCAGAGCGTCTGCGCCGCGAAGGCCTCGTTGAACTCGATAAGGTCCAGCTCCTCCGGCGCGAGCTTTACCTGCTTCAGCAGTTTCGGGATGGCGAAGGCGGGACCGATGCCGAAGTTCTCCGGCTCCACGGCCGCCACCGCGTAGCCCACAAACCGGAGCAGCGGCTTGATCCCGAGCGCCTCTGCCCGCTCCGCGCTCATGAGCACCACGGCCGCCGCCCCGTCGCTCCGCTGTGAGGCGTTGCCGGCGGTGATAATGCCGTCCTCCCGGAACGCCGGCTTGAGCTTCGCCAGCCCTTCCGGAGAGGTGTCCGGGCGCGGGCCTTCGTCCCGGCCGAAGACCAGGTCGCGCCGCACCGGACGGCCCGCTTCGTCCACATCCTGGACCCGAGCGCAGACCGGGACTATCTCCTGGTCGAACCGGCCCTCCGCCTGCGCGGCGAGCGCCTTGCGGTGGCTCTCCACAGAGAACGCGTCGGAATCCTCGCGCCCGATGCCGTACCTCTTGGCGAGCTGCTCCACGCAGAGGCCCATGGAGAGGTAGGTGTCCGGGTGGGTCTCCAGCAGGTGCGGGTTGGGGCGCGTGGTCTGCCCCATAAAGTTGACCATGCTCATGCTCTCGGTGCCGCCGGCCACCACCACCTCCGCGCCGCCGCAGGCGATGCGCTGCGCGCCGATCGCGATAGCCTCCAGGCCGGAGGCGCAGAAGCGGTTCACCGTGGCGCCCGGCACGGTCATGGGCAGTCCCGCCCGCAGCGCAGCGATGCGAGCCACGTTGAGCCCCTGCTCCAGCTCCGGCTGGGCGCAGCCGAGGATGACGTCCTCTATCTCGCCCGGCTCCACGCCGGCGCGCTCGATGGCGGCGCGGATCGCCTCCGCCGCCAGGTCGTCCGGCCGCGTGTTGCGCAGCGTGCCCTTCGGCGACTTCCCAATCGCGGTGCGCGCCGCGCTCACTATGACTGCGTCTCGAATCATCTGTTCATCCGTCTTTCGTTGCGTCTAACCAGTGCAACAGCATCTTCAATCAGGGTTGCGCGGACGTGCATCTGTCCCTTGACGGGCAGGTCGCGCAACGCGGCTATTGCACTACCTGCAGGTACTCGAGCCGACGCGTGGGCAGACACAATCAAGCCTACTGAGCCGATGACGGGCAATCCGAGCACGTCGCAGGCGTGACGGGCCGCTCGCTCATCGCACAGTACCTGAACATCGCTCCTCCGGCTGCGCCGCACCGCAAGAGTCAGACAGGCGCGTTCTCCTCGATCGAGCCGAAATGCCCGGAGTGCTGCCGGCTGGCTTCCCGGCACTCCCACGCGGCGCAACTGTGGGTACGCTAGCGCTGCAGGCTCGCGCTTCCCGACTTCTGTCCATACTGCAACGGGCACTAACACCGCGGTCGTAGGCATGGCCCATACGGTTGCTCCAACCCAGTGGAGGTGCAGGAGAGGGCCGGCATCAGCAATGACAGCCGTCAACGGTTCACAAATCGCTCCGCGGCCTCAAGCTCCCGGCGCATTTCCTCCTCCGTCCAGGGCTCGTCCTCAAGCGGCGGTTTCAGCAGCGGTATCTCCTCGTCCCAGATGACCTGTACCTCGGTCCCGTCCGGCACTCTTAGATCTTCCGGCAGGCGAATCACGCCGTTCTCTACCCTGGCGACTACCTGATTCATTGTGGTTCCTCCAGATTCCATTATCCCTCAGCCGGTGCTCTGCATGGCGGCGGCGATGCCGGCGATGCTGAGCAGGATGGCGTCGCGCCAGGCGGGGTCCGGCTCCTGGCTCGCCTGCTCCGCCGCGTCCCAGTTGGTGAGGAGGCAGAGCTGGAGCTTGCTGAGCGGGGCCGTGACGGGATTCCGCAGCCGAACCGTGTGCCGCACCGCGGAGGCGTTCTCCAGGACCTCCTTCTGCTGCGTCACCTCCAGCACCCACCGGCAGGTGCGGTCGTACTCCTCCTGGATGCGGGCGTGCATCCGGTCTCCCAGTGCGCGCGGCCGGACGCGACGGGCGTACCACGCCGCGGTCGGCAGGTGCGCCCGCACGAGCTCGAGCTGCGCGTTGTCCACCACGGTGCGGAAGAACGCCCAGTCGCGGTACATCTTGCGGAGCAGCTTTACGTTCTCCGGCGACTGGCCGGCGAACCACTCCAGGGCGCTGCCCACACCGTACCAGCCGGGCACCACGTACCGGCTCTGCACCCACGCAAACACCCACGGGATGGCGCGGATGTTCTCCAGCCCCACCAGCGCCTTCCCGGGCCGGAAGACGGGGCGCGAGGCGATGGGCAACCGGCTGATATGGGCGACCGGAGTGGCCTGCGTGTAGAACTGCCAGAACTGCTTCTCGTCGTAGACGAGCGCCCGATACACCTCCCGCGACCGCTCCGAGATGCCGTCCATGGCCGACATCCAGCTCCGGGCGACCCGCTCGCGCGGGAGGCTCTCGGCGGCGGCGAGGAGCACAGCGCTGACGATCTGCTCCAGGTGGCGGTGGGCGATGGGCGCCAGGCTGTACCGGAAGGAGATGACCTCACCCTGCTCCGTGAACCGGATGCGGCCGTCGAAGCTGCCGGGCGGCTGCGAGAGGATGGCGCGATTGGCCCGGCCGCCTCCCCGGCCCACCGTACCGCCACGGCCGTGGAACAGGCGCAGCGTTATGCCGGCGCGCTTGCAGGAGCGGGCGAGCCGGGACTGTGCGTCCTGGAGCGCCCAGTTGGCAGCCAGGTAGCCGCCGTCCTTGCTGCTGTCGGAGTAGCCCAGCATGATCTCCTGGAACTCGCCGCGCGCCTCCAGGTGCGTGCGGTAGGCGCTGCTCGCGAACATCCTATCCATCAGCCTGTCGCAGCGGTGGAGGTCCTCGATGGTCTCGAAGAGAGGCACCACGTCCAGGTCACTCTCAAGGCGCATCCCATCGCCGTCCGGGCGCCAGCGCAGGAGCCCCGCCTCCTTGGCCAGCACCAGCACCTCGAGCATATCGCTGATGCCGTGGGTCATGCTGATGACGTACGCCGTGATGGCGTGAGAGGAGATGTACCGCTGCGCGTGGCGGATCACTTCGAACACTTGCATCACCTCGCGGGCGTCGGGGGAGCCCTCCCAGTCGCGAGGCGTAAGCGGGCGCGGATTGGCCAGCTCCCGCGTCAACAGGCGGACCTTCTCGTCCTCCGAAAGCTCGGCATACTTGCGGTCGGCCGGAAGCACGCCGGCCTGCTCCAGCAGCTCGGCGATGACCGGCTCGTGCTCATCGCTGTGCTGCCGCACGTCCAACCCCACCAGGTGGAAGCCGAAGGTGCGGGCGAGCATGATGAGGTCGGCCAACGGCCCGGTGTCCGCCAGCGCGGACCCGCGGTTCTCCCGCAGGCTCTGCTGGATGAGCAGGAGGTCGTCCAGGAAGTGCGCGCTGTCCTGGTAGGCGGGGGGCGGCGCGGTAAAACCGGGCCCTTCCGCGTGGAAATCGGTCAGGCGGTCCAGGTTGGCGAGGGTGGCCTCCAGGCGGGCCTGGATGTAGAGGATCTTCGCGCCGTACGGCTCCGTAGCGTACCGCCGCGCGCGCTCCTCCGGTACGGCACGGGTCTCGCGGTCCCGCTCCAGCGATTCGCGCAGGGCCGGTGACACGCCGACCAGCCGCGTGCTCTGTGTCAGCTCACGGCGCAGGCCGGTCAGCCGCCCTAGATACACACTCAGTGCGAGCCGCTTGTTCTGAAGAAGCGTCCGCCAGGTCACCTCGGGAGTAACGTTGGGGTTGCCGTCCCGGTCGCCGCCCACCCAGGAGCGGTACTGGATGAAGGTAGGGACCGCGAACTCCGTGCCTGGATAGTGCGCTTGCAGGGCCGCGCGCATGTCCTCATGCAGCCAGGGGACTACCTCCATGATAGTCTGCTCCAGGAAGTAGAGGGCGTTGTTCACCTCGTCCTGGACCGTCATGGGGTTAGGGCGGAGCTCGTCGGTCTGCCAGAGGGCGGTGAGCCCGCGGCGCAGGTCCTTTTCGGCGCGGCCGGCGGCGTCCAACGGTCCGCCGAGCTGCGGCGTATCCGGCGGCGTGTCACGGACGGAGAGCGCCTCGGAGATCTGCTGGAGCTTATTGAGCACCGCGCGGCGGCGCGCCTCCGTCGGGTGGGCCGTGAGGGTGGGGCAGATGTCGACGCGCTGGAGGAGCCGCTGCATCTCCTCGGCGGTGGTGCCTGCCTCTTTGAGGCGCCGTATTGCGTCCGCGATCGATTCCGGCCGGGGAGGGCCGCCGGTGCCGGTGCGCCGGCGGCGGTTCACGCGGACGATCTCCTTCTGCTCCGCCGCGTTCAGGAGCTGGAAAAGGACCGTGTAGGCCCGCAGCAGCCGCTGCATGGTTTCCGGCCGGCGCAGCTCGGGCAGCCGGGCAACCAGGTCGCAGGGATCCTCCTCGTCCGGGGCGCAGTAGACCTCCCGCGCGAGCTGCGTGAGCTCCGGCCCCTCCTGCTCCGCCAGCACCTCGCCCAGCAGCCGGTCCAGCAGCCGTATGTCTTCGCTGAGCTGCGGCGAGAGGCCCGCCTTGTCCGGCTCCAGCGGTAGGAAAGGGTCGGCGTCCACGCGTTATCCCTTGGCCGGCAGCAGCGCTGCCTTCATGGCGTCCAGCACGGTGGCGGCGCCGATCACCTCCACGCCCAGCCCCTTGGGGAGCCTGCCCGCACCGTGACGGGCGACCACCGCGCGGCTGAAGCCGAGGCGGGAGGCTTCCCGCAGCCGCTTCTCGATCTGCGCCACGGCGCGGATCTCCCCGCCCAGCCCGACCTCGCCCAGGAGGACGGTCTGGGGGTCGATGGGCTGCTCGCGGAAGTTGGAGGCGATGGCCAGCGTCACCGCCAGGTCTGCCGCCGGCTCGATGACCCGTACGCCGCCGGCCACGTTGACGTAGACGTCCTGTTCTCCCAGACGGAGCCCGATGCGCTTCTCCAGTACCGCCAGCAGCATGTTGACGCGGTTATAGTCCAGGCCGGTGGCGGCGCGGCGTGGATTGGTGAGGAAGGAGCGGGCGACCAGCGCCTGGACCTCCACCAGCAGGGGGCGCGAGCCCTCCAGCACGGCGGTTACGGCGGAACCGCTGGCGTCCGTGGTGCGCTCCGCGAGCATGGCGGCGCTCGGGTTCTCCACCTCGGAGAGGCCGGTCTCGTGCATCTCGAAGATGCCGATCTCGTCCGTGGAGCCGAAGCGGTTCTTCACGGCGCGGAGGATGCGGTAGGCCTGGTGGCGGTCGCCCTCAAAGTAGAGGACGGTGTCCACCATGTGCTCGAGCACGCGCGGTCCGGCGATGGACCCCTCCTTGGTGACGTGGCCGATGAGAAAGATGGGCGGGCCGCCGCTCTTGGCGAGCCGCGCGAGGGCGGCAGCGCAGTTCCGCACCTGGCTGACGGTGCCCGGCGCGGACTCCAGCGACGGGTCGTAGGTGGTCTGGATGGAATCCACCACCGCCAGGGCAGGACGGACGGACTCGATGTGGTGCAGTATGGAGCCGATCTCGGTCTCGTTCACCACCAGGAAGCCGGCGGACTGCGCCCCCAGCCGCTCCGCGCGGATTCGGATCTGCTCGACGCTCTCCTCGCCGCTGATGTAGAGGACGGGTGACGGATGACGTGTGACGGACGGATTCTTGGGGTCGGGTGCGGTCCGTCCGTCCTCCGTCCTCCGTCCTCCGTCATCGGCGATGCGTTGGGCGGCCTGGGTTAGCATCGTGCTCTTTCCGATCCCGGGATCGCCGCCGACCAGGACGAGCGCGCCGGGCACGATGCCGCCGCCGAGGACGCGGTCCAGCTCCCCGATGCCGGTTGCCATCCTGGCGAGCCGCTCTACCGGAACCTGCGTGACCGGCACGGGCAGCGAAGAGCCGACCGGCAGGGCGACGGGCGCGCGGGCGGGACCGGCGCCCTTGTCCGGCAGCCGCACCTCCTCGTTGAAGGAGTTCCAGGCGTCGCACTCCGGGCACCGCCCGAGCCACCGCGGCGACTCGTACCCGCACTGCTGGCAGACGTATTTGGTCTGGACCTTTGGCACCGCTTACCGCATTTCCTGGCCGCCGGTGACGTTGATCGCCTGGCCGGTCATGTAGCTCGCTTCGTCCGAGGCGAGGAAGGCGACCACGTTGCACACGTCTTCATACGTGCAGCCGCGGCCCAGCGGCACCTGGGACTCATACTTCCTGCGGACCTCCTCCACGCTGATGCCCTGGTTGCGCGCGTACTGCTCGTACAGGCTCTCCTGCCAGAGGGTGCCGTCCAGCAGGTTGCCCGGGCAGACCGCGTTGACGCGCACCCCGTGCGGCGCCAGGTCCAGCGCGATGCTCTGGGTGAGGCCGATGCCGCCGAATTTGCTCGCGGCGTAGGCGCTGTTGCGGAAGCTGCCCTTCTTGCCGGACTTGGAGTTGATCTGGATGATGACGCCGCGCTTCTGCTCCACCATCACACGGGCCGCTGCCTTCGCGCAGAGGAAGTATCCCACCAGGTTCACGTCCAGCACGTTGCGCCAGGCATCCGCGGGGAATTCCAGGATGTCGTGGGCAATGAGGATGCCGGCGTTGGATATCAGGATGTCCAGCGCGCCGAGCTCCGCCACCGTGCGGGAGGTCATCTCCTCCACGTCGTCCTCGCGGGTCACGTCCGCCGCGAGCCCGAGAACCTGGATGCCGTGCTGCCGCGCGATGGCCCTGGCGGTCTGCTCCGCCTTCTCGGCCTTGACGTCCACCACGCTGATCCCTCGGCAGCCCTCGGCCGCCAGCCGGTGGGCGATGGCTTCGCCGAGCCCCTGCGCGGCGCCGGTGACGATGGCGACACGGCCCTCCAGCCGCCGGTTCACGCGCCCGCACC
>CAYNFH010000240.1:0-9369 GCA_964396385.1 uncultured Chthonomonadaceae bacterium
CTGAGGGGGCGAATTAAGCCCCCTCAGCGGGAGCACGAGGGCAGAGCCCTCGGAAATCTGCACCCTTATCGCGCTTCTTGCGCTTACCGCGCAACTCCAGAATCCTGCTCCTTTCGAGCTTGGAATGGGCCATACACCCCCCTTATTGCGCTTTCCGCGCTTTCTGCGCAACATCCGGCCGTTCACCGCGAAGACGTTCGCGGCGAACTGCTGGAGTGCGAGATCGGAATTTGGCGCCACCGCGCCATTTTGAGACAATGTCTCACTCCGGCCTCCGTGCAATCCGGATCTCACGACTCACGACTCATGACTCACGACTTACGACTCTGCATGCAACATTGCGCCACCGCGCCGATATACAATTTGAGACAATGTCTCACCCTATAGAGGGGAGAAGTGTTGCCCATGACGGACCGCAGTCAGGACTATATCGGTGGGTGCGCCGACGAAGATGGTGTCATGTGCTGGTGGCGGGTGGGCCGGTTGTGGGAGCTCGCCAAAGAGCTGCCCGTGCGGTCCGTTCCGGTCTCCACGTTTGACCATTTGCTGAGTCAGCGGAATCTGATCCTGGGGATCGAGACCAACAGGCACCTGATGGAGGAAGTTCGGCGCGTTCTGGAGGCGGAGCTGGAGTACCCGATCATCCTCTCGCCAGCAGGTTGGATCATGGACGGACATCACCGGCTGTTGAAGGCCATCGCACTGGGATTGAGCGAAGTCCGAGTGGTCCAGTTCGTCGAGGACCCACCGCCGGACGAGCGCAAGACGAAGGAGCAGTGGGCGGAGGAGGGCGCCTGTGTGGTGTGACCGGCGCGGATCCTTGTTGCCGCGCACCCGTTGGGGCGAGGCTCCCGGCGAGCCGCTTTGCAGTGATTGAGTGCGCGCCGGTACCGTAAAGCAGATCCCTCGCTTGGCGGGCGGTCGCGCTGCGCCAGCTCGCGCGACTAAGCGGTAGCCCGCCCGGGATGCAGGTTGCTACGGTGCATAACTTGGAGGTACTGAGTACAGTCCGCTGCCGCAAAGCAAGTCCCTCGCGAAGCTCGGTATTGCGGATTGCGGCTGCGTGCAGTCAGACGGATAGGCCGGCAGACGATGGGACGTGGAGTCAAACGGTCTTTGGGTGCCGGGGCGGTTGCGGCTCGAACTGCGGACGGACCGCGGCGCGGCGCCTATCCACGGCCTGCCCCAGCGCGTACTGCTCCAACGCGTGATGGATGAGGGGCACAAGGTGCTCGGAGCTAAAAGGCTTCAGGAGGTAGCCGCACGCTCCGGCGTCGAACGTCGCCTTGACCCGCGCTTCGCCGTTGGTGCAGTCGGTCGCGATGATACATGTCGGCCATTGGGCGAGAATCCGTCGTATGGCCTCCAGCCCGTCCAGTCTGGCGAGCTCGAGATCGAGGAGCACCAGGCCGGGGCGCTCCCGCAGTACCACCGAGACGGCCTCGGGCCCATCACGGGCTGCCCCAACGATAGTCGCCCCGTGACGGCTGCAGGCGTCCATCAACTGCAGGGCTAAGACGCCTTCGGATTCGCAGACGACGGCACGGGTGCCGGCGAGGTCGCCCTTCGCGGGCTGGTGCGGAGCTCCGGCGGTGGGCACTGGGGCGCCCATTGGAAGGTCGCTTTCTGCGGTCGGACCGGGCGGCGGCGAGATCGCTCATATCAAGCAGGACAAGAGAGGAACAGCACCATTCTACGCCATTCGCCACGAAATGTAAAGCGAGGATCCCACTACGTGCCTGTTCCCTGCGCGTGGGGTATAACAGGCTCAAATCGCAACCGCCCATGGTCAAGTAAGAGGGCGCTCCCATGCCTCCGCGAAACGATCCTCGCTGCCTCGGCCCGAATCCCGCCGATAGCCCCCTGCGGATTCTCTTGGTGGATGACCGGCCAGAGAACCTGCTCGCGCTCGAGGGGCTGCTGGCGGACCTCGGCCACACTCTCGTCCGCGCGGCGTCCGGAGCCGAGGCACTCAAGCGATTGCTGCAAGAGGAGTTCGCCGTCATTCTCATGGACGTTCAGATGCCGGACTTGGACGGCTATCAAACGGCACAACTCATCCGCAGTCGGGAAGCCTCTCGCTGTACTCCGATCATCTTTATAACGGCGGGAAAGGGGAGCCCCGAAGACATCGCCTACGGCTACTCCCTGGGAGCGGTCGACTACATCACCAAGCCTCTCAACGCAAGTGAGCTGAGAGGCAAGGTCGGCTCGCTGGTAGAGCTGTCTCGGAATACCGTGCTGCTCCAACAGGAGGTCACCAGGCGCCTGCGGGCGGAGGCCGAGAGTCGCCGGCTCAACCAGGAGCTGGAGGAACGCGTACAGGAGCGGACCGCCGCCTTGGAAGCGGAGATGGCCCGGCGGCAGCGGATCGAGGCCGCTCTGCGCGAGAGTGAGGCCCTATACCGTGGCGTGAGTGAGGCGGTGCCGGACTTCATATGGTCCTGCTGGGCAGACGGACGGGCGGATTTTGTGAACCGGCGGTGGATGGAGTACACCGGACTTACCGTGGATACACCGAATGTGGGCCTGGTAGTGCTCCATCATCCGGACGACATTCCTCAGCTCGTTGCAACCATGGAGCAGGCAGCCCAGAGTGGCCAGAGCTACGAAGCTGAGTTCCGGTACCGGCGCAATGACGGCGTCTACCGCTGGTTCCTGGCCAGGGCGGTGCCAATCAAAGACGAAGCGGGCCAAGTCGTCAAGTGGGTGGGTACCAGTACCGACATCCACGAGCGCAAAATGGCCGAGGAGAAGCTGCTGAAACGGCAGCGCGATGTCGAGGCGCTCAATGAGCGGCTCAATCGGGCTATGATGGAGACCCACCACCGGGTACGCAATAACCTGCAGATCATTGCCGCGCTGGCGGACCTGTGCACCGCCGGCGAGGAACGCTTGGTTTCCGTGGAGGAGGTCCATCGCATCGGCGATCAGGTACGGGCCTTGGCAGCCATCCATGACCTCCTGACCAAGGAGGCCAATTGCGGCGGAGACGCAGAGCACCTCTCCGCGGGTGGAGTGTTGACGAGCCTGGTGGGACTGGTGCGCCAGTCCGTCGGCGCCAATCGAGTGCGCCTCAGCACCGTTGACACCCCCCTTTCCACGCCTCGGGCGACGGCGCTTATGGTTATCGCAAATGAGCTTATACTAAACGCTCTAAAGAACAGCGCGGACACGGTGGACGTCTCATTAGAGGCCGACGGGGATACGCTCACCTTGGTCGTGGCCGACCACGGACCGGGCTTTCCTGCAGACTTCGACCCCGTTGCTGCCGCCAGCACGGGCCTGGAGCTGGTGAAGAGTGTCGCCACCTGGGACTTGCACGGGTCGGTCGCCTTTGGCAACCGCCCTGGCGGAGGCGGAGTGGTAACGGTGAGGTTCGCGGCAACCCACGATGATAGTCTGCCGTGACACGTTACCCTCCGCCGTTTACCTGCAAGCACTGTCCCGTGACGAACGCCGTCCTCCAGCTACTGACGCCGAAGAGATACGCCGGCATCGCCGAGAGTGTCCGCAAGGAGAATGCTATGACGAGTGTGACGGCTGTAGACATTCCCGCTGCGAACCCAAGAATCGCCACCGGCGCGTGGCGCGACGTGCTGAGCCAGCCGCATCCGCGGCTGCTGGGACCTACGGGGTTTGTGCAGGAGCGCGCGGCAAAATACCCGGGGCTGTACGCGGAGATCGCGCGGCTCGATTCGCTGCTCGCGAGGGGTATCGCGCATGCCGTAGAGGGTGTGCCGGACGACGAGGCTCACGCCATCGTGCGGGCCGCACTGGCTGAGATCGAGCGGGGCGCAACGAACGTCCACCAGGACACCTGGATCTGGCTCCAGACCGTAACCCTGGCGTACGACCTGTTCCACGAGACGGTCACTCCGCCCGACCGCGATCGGGCGATATCGTGGATCAATCCGCATCTGGAGACGTATCTGGACGACGAATGTGCCTTCCACAATTCCACTCCCACCAAGATGCTGGTCTATCTGCAGATCGCCTGCGCCACGTGGGTCGAGAACCCCCGCGCCCAGGAGTTCCGCGACTATGCCATCGACCGCCTGTATGAGCAGCTCCTGGCTCCGGTGCTGCGCACGTTCGGGCAGGGAGGTGGGTGGACGGAGTGCGGATGGTACCAGCGCCACGGCGTCTGGCATCTGGTCCAGGCGCTGGAGCTGGCGCGGCGTGTCTTTGGGTACGACGGTTATTCGCGGGCCCCGCGCTTCTTCTACCAGCGGCTCGCGTACGAAATGCACCAGCCGTACCCGGCGGTGCGGGCGGACGGGACCGAGCGCTTCGCCCACGAGGGCGATGGGGGAGGGCACTACTCGCAGAACTGCGAGTACCCGCACCTGACCCGCGACGTGATCGCCGAGTACTATCGCGGGTCCGAGCTCTCACGCTACGCGGCCAACCGCCCGCGTTGGTCGCGCCATCCGCGCACTCTGGCGGACGAACTGCTTTACCGGCCCGAGCAGGACGAGTACCCGCTGCCCATCGAGCAGTTCCCACTGTCGCACCTCGCTTCAGGCGTCGGTAAGCTGTACGCGCGCAGCGACTGGACCCAGGACGCCACGTGGCTGAGGTTCGAGTGCGGGGACTACTTCGTCCAGCACCAGCACCTGGAGGTGGGCAACTTCGAGATCTTCCGGCGCGAGCCGCTCGCGACCGAGAGCGGGCACTACGACGACTGGACCGGGCGGCACGTGGTCAACTGGTATCTGCGGACGATCGCCCATAACTGCATCCTTGTGGAGATGCCGGGCGAGGATTCCTGGCGTGAGCTGCGGCTACCGGTGGAGACGGCAACGGCCAACGATGGGGGCCAGGCCAAGAAGTGGCGCGGGCCCGTGTGGGACCTGGACGCGTGGATGGCGGACCGGGAGAGCCGCACGCGGGGAAGGATCGTCGCCTACCAGAACGAGCCGGAGTTCCTGTATGTGGCCGGCGACTGTACGGCGGCCTATTCCTCTGAGAAACTGGAGTGCTGGATCCGGCAGATCCTCTTCCTGCGCCCGAGCACCTTTGTCATCTTCGACCGGGTGATCGCGACCAGGGAGGAGTACCGGAAGAGGTGGCTGCTCCATTGCCACGAGGAGCCAGAGCTGGAGGGCGAAACTTTCGTGATTCGCAACGGCGAGGGGGTGCTGCACGCGCAGCGTCTGCTCCCAAGGCACGCCCAGGTCCGCGCGATCGAAGGCTATGAGTACGGCGGCGAGTCATTCCCGCCGCGCAAGGGCCGGGCGGAGCCGGGGAACCCTTGGCGGATCGAGGTGGCGCCGGGGCCGCCCGCGCGAGAGGACCGATTCCTCTACGTGCTTTCCACTGGCCGGCCGGAGGCGGCGACTCTCATGCCGGAGACCGAAGGAGTTGGGGCCCGCATAGGCGAGTACCAGGCGATCTTCGAGGCCCGGGTGGGGGGACGGCTCCAGATCGGTGACCGCTCGTTCCTTCTGGCCGCCGCGGTCCGTGTCGGCCCCTATGAGTAACACAGCATCAGGCGCGCTCGGCGATGCACCGTGTCAAGGAGCCAGGTTTGAATGGAGGATGAGCTGCTGGCAGGACGGATGGTGACGCTACGGCCGGCCAAGGCTGAAGACAAGCGGAGCATCTACCGGTGGCTGGCCTGCTCCGACCTATCAGCGATGATGAGCGGTCCGCCAGTCTACCCGGAGCGGCCGGTGCCGACGTGGGAGGAGTTCTGCGCAGACTATGCTCAGCACTACTTCGATGACTCCGCGCCGCTGCTGGGCCGCTGTTTCGTGATCGTGGTAGACGGTGCAGATGTGGGACAGATCAACTACAACGATATTGAAGAGCTACACGGTTCCAGGCGTGTGGAGCTGGACATTTGGCTGCGGTCGCAGGCGGACTGCGGAAAGGGCTATGGCCCGGACGCATTGCGGACGCTGTGCCGGTACCTGTCCGACAGGTTTGGAGTCCGGGAATTCATGGTGCAGCCGTCCGCCCGCAATCCAACTGCTATCCATGCGTACGAGAAGGCGGGATTTACCAGATTGCCGCTCTCGCCCGAATCCGCCCGGGCGGAGTGGGGTCCGCTGGACTATGTGGACAGCGTCATCATGGTGAAGCGTGTATAGACTACGGAGGCAGGTATCAAAAGACGGCGCCCGGCCCCTACCGCTCTTCCCTTTTCGTTCTTGGAAATCGCTTGAGAGAAAGCGGTGGCCTGCCACCGCACTCCAAATGGAGGCAGCCACAGGAAGGAAAGAGGCAGGGGCGAGTGGCCCCTGCCTCCAGGATTGTGGCGCATGACGGCTGCCCGCCGCCGACTGACTACTGACTACCGACTACTGTATGTCTTGGCCGGGCTCGACGTCGTCGTTCTCCTCCGGGAGCTCGACAGGTACGCGGAGGGTGGAGGGCAGCATCTCCTCCTGGCCCATCTCCTCCTCGTTGCCGGTATCCAGCGTGGCGGCCTTGAGGATGGCGGCCAGGTCGGTCTCCGCGCCCAGGCCCAGGAGGTCCTCCTCTTCCGGCTCCGCGTCCAGCTCCGCTTCGGCCGTGCCGTGGTCCGGCGCGTCCGTGAAGGCAGAGCCGATGGACGGCGTCTCCTCCTCTTCGTCCTCGGTGAGCGGCAGGATCTGGCGGTCCTCGCGGGCCGGCGGCTCCACGATGATCTGCTGGCCGTCCGGCGTGCCGGGCTCCAGGCTGCGGTAGCGCGGCAGCCCGGTGCCGGCCGGGATGAGCCGGCCGATGATCACGTTCTCCTTGAGGCCCACGAGCTCGTCCTTCTTGCCCCGGACGGCCGCCTCGGTCAGCACGCGCGTCGTCTTCTGGAACGACGCCGCCGAGAGGAAGCTATCCGTGGCCAGGGAAGCCTCGGTGATACCGAGGAGCACCCAGTCCGCTGTGGCCTCCGCGCCGCCCACGCTGCGCAGGCGGATGTTCTCGTCCTCGAACGCGAACTTGTCCACGATCTGCCCGGGCAAGAACGCGCTGTCGCCGGGATGGCGGACCTTGCGCTTCTTGAGCATCTGGCGGACGATCACCTCCACGTGCTTGTCGTTGATGTCCACGCCCTGGGCCTTGTAGACGTACTGGATCTCCTGCACCAGGTAGTTCTGCACGCCGCGCGGACCCTGGAGCTCCAGCACCTTCTGGGGGTCCAGTGGCCCTTCGGTGAGGCGGTCGCCGGGCTGGATAACGTCGCCCTGCTTCACCTTCAGGTCGCCCCGGTAGGGGACCAGGACCGGCTTGCGCAGCACCACCTCCGGCAGCTTGGCTTCCTTGATCCGGCGGTACATCCGCTCCGTAATGGCTTCTCCCGCCTTCACGATGACGTCGCCGCTCTCCGGCTCGACCACGTCCTCTCCCACGATCTCGCCGACGAAGTGGGAGGGAGTCTCATCCACCTTGGTGGGCGTGTCCAGCACCACGTGGCGCATGCCCTTGGTGTCGATGTTGACCACCCGGCCGCCCATCTCCGTGATAATGGCCTGGCCCTTGGGCTTACGGGCCTCGAACAGCTCCACCACCCGCAGCAGACCGCGGACCTGGTCCTCCAGCACCTTGAGCACCGCCTGGACGGACCGGGCGCGCTCCCGCTCAGAGCCGCCCTCCTCCTCGAAGGAGACGATGCCGCGCTTGATGTCGTCGTGCAGGCCGCGCAGCGTGCTCTGCTTGGCGCCCTTTACGTTTGCGACGCCGGTGAGGTACTTGCCCGCGACGCCACCCGTGTGGAAGGTGCGCATGGTAAGCTGCGTGCCCGGCTCTCCGATCGATTGGGCCGCGATGATGCCCACGGCCACGCCGATGTCCACGAGCCGGCCCGTGGCCAGGTCTCGGCCGTAGCAGTGGGCGCAGATACCCTGCCGCAGCTCACAGGTGAGCACGGAGCGCAGGCCCACGCGCTTGATGCCGGAGGCCTCGATCTCCTTCGCCTTGAGGTCGCTGATCTCGGTATTCACCTCCACCAGCACCTCGCCGGTCTCCGGATGGATGATGTCCTCGATGGTGTACCGGCCCTTGATACGGTCGGCCAGCCGCTCGATGACCTCGTCGCCCTCCAGGATCTCATCCACGTAGATTCCCTGCGTGGTGCCGCAGTCCGTCCCGCGAACGATCACGTCCTGGGAGACGTCCACCAGGCGGCGGGTGAGGTATCCCGCGTCCGCCGTCCGGAGGGCAGTATCGGCCAGACCTTTGCGGGCGCCGTGCGTGGAGACGAAGTACTCCAGCACGTTCAATCCCTCATGGAAGTTGGACTTGATGGGCAGGTCCTCGATGAGGTTGCCGAACGGGTCGGACATCAAGCCGCGCATTCCGGAGAGCTGCGTGAGCTGTTTGGTAGAGCCGCGGGCCCCGGAGTCGGTGATCAGGTAGATCGGGTTGAAGTGCTCGATACCCTCCAGAATGGCGTCCGCCACCTTCTCGGAAGCCTCCATCCACAGGTTGAGCACCTGCTGCTTGCGCTCTCCGAGCGTGATGGTGCCGCGCCGGTACTGCTGGTTCAGCTTGGCGACGCTCTGCTCCGTCTGGTGGATGATGGTGTCGCGAGCGGCCGGCACATCCATGTCCGTCATCGAGATGGTAACGCCGGCGGCGGTAGCATGCTTGAACCCGAGCGCCTTGAGCTCGTCCAGGAAAACGATGGTTCGCTCCTTGCCGTGGTTGTCGTACACCTCGGAGACCATGTCCGCGATGCCCTTCTTGGTGACAGGCTTGAACAGGTACTTGTCCGTGTAGCGCAGCCTCTCCGGCAGGATCTGGTTCATGATGAGCCGGCCCACGGTGGTCTGCGCCTTGGCATCGTCGCTTTCGCCCACCACGCGCCAGCCGCCGTCACCGTTGGGCACACGCACCTTGATGGGCTCGTGGAGCGCCACGTCGCCGGAATCGTGCGCCAGCATCGCCTCCTCAGGACTGCCGAACACGTAGTCCCGCGGTTTGGCATTCTCGTGGATGGTGGTCAGATAATAGGACCCCAGCACGATGTCCTGGATAGGCGCGACGATGGGGCGGCCATCCGCCGGCGAGAACAGGTTGTGGGTGGCGAGCATGAGGATGCGCGCCTCCGCCTGGGCGTACGCTGAGAGCGGGACGTGCACCGCCATCTGGTCCCCGTCGAAGTCTGCGTTGAAGGCGTGGCAGACCAGCGGATGGACCTGGATGGCCTTACCGTCCACCAGCACCGGCTCAAAGGCCTGGATGCCCAGGCGGTGCAGGGTGGGGGCGCGGTTGAGCATGACCGGGTGCTCCCGGATCACCTCCTCCAGCGCGTCCC
Organism: uncultured Chthonomonadaceae bacterium; assembly: GCA_964396385.1. Lineage (GTDB taxonomy): Bacteria > Armatimonadota > Chthonomonadetes > Chthonomonadales > CAJBBX01 > CAYNFH01. The sequence continues at coordinate 9,245 of CAYNFH010000240.1, forward strand.
AGACCTCCGGCTTCATCTTGTCGATCATCCGCTTGGCGGTCTTGATGTTGGTGGTATAGCCGCGCTCCACCAGCGTCTTCATGACGAAGGGCTTGAAGAGCTCCAGCGCCATCTCCTTGGGCAGT
>CAYNFH010000241.1:0-262 GCA_964396385.1 uncultured Chthonomonadaceae bacterium
ACTTGTCATCCTTCGACCTGCTTCCGGCATTGTCGCGGGAGACGCTCTCTGGCGCCTGGTTGCGGATATTCTGCGCGACGGACTGGCTGCCGGCTGCCGGCGCGTTGTTAGCCCCAGTGCCGCCCCCGAGCCCGCCCATCGCCCCGCCGAATGCTCGGACCGGTGTTCCGGGATTCTGCGCGGGAGCCCGGCGAAACACGTAGCCATCCTGCTGCTGCGTACCACCCGCCAGTCCAAAATACATGCCGTTGGAGCCAAGGCT
>CAYNFH010000241.1:272-9295 GCA_964396385.1 uncultured Chthonomonadaceae bacterium
GATCCAGCTTTGCAGTCTGAAGCCTGGCCCGGAGCGCGGGAAGCCGGTCCCGCGGTACCAGCAGGGTCACCGTCAGCGGCTGATCCGGCGCTGCGCGGCTGAGCGAATGCGCCTGCGCCGGTGGAGCAGCGCTCGCGCCTTCCGCGCGCGCCTCGGCGAGCACGACGGCCGCAGCCCGCTCGGGATTGGCCGCTGCCAGGTCCAGGGTCTCCACCGCCTGCCGGGAGTTCGCGCTCTGCTGCTCGTCCTCACGCTGTGGTTTGGTCCGAAGGCTATTGACGGCGGGCTGCTCAGCCAGGACGCCCGGCGTCACCGCACCCGCAGGGACCCTGCCCCGATCCATGAACGTCCTGGCAGGCACGGTTTCCAGCGCCGGGGGCCCCGCGGGGCCGGCCGGAAGGTGATCCGCCGCCGGTTCGGAGGAGCGCGGCTCGGAACGCAGCACGGACGCCTTGCCCGACGTCCGGCCGGATGGCGGAGGCCCGGCCAGCCGGGGACGCGAGACCGGAATATCGGAAGGCAGGTGGAACGCGCTGGTCGCGGCAGGCGCCTGCGCGATCTGCTGCGGGTTTTTGGTAGATGTCGCCTGGGGATTCGCGGCGACCGTGGTAGGCGACTTGGCTGGCGCAGCGACTCCGGGGAGTACGACAGGCGGCGGAGCGGCTGCGGTCGCAGCCGCAGGACGCCCGGGCTGTGGCCCGCGCTCTCCGGCGGCCGGTGCGGTCGGTTTAGCTGCCGGCTCGCCCGCGGCACTTCCCTTCGCCATCTCCGGCGGTGCCTCCGCCACCCGCGCGCTACTCTTCAAAGCGAGGGAAGCCGGCGACGGCTGCGTCCCTGGATTCTGCAGGTAGACCACCCCGAGGGCGAAGGCGCAGGCGGCCGCGCCCGCGAGCGTCCAGACCGGCGCGGAGCGCCACCAGGGACGGCGCGCGGGACGGGGCGCAGGCGTGACCGCGGGCTCCGGCAGGCTCTCCAGGATACGGGCGCGCAGCTCGGGACGCGGCACGGCCACGTCCAGCGCGCGGAGCTGCGCGGACATCCGCTCGATCTCCGCAAGGTCGCGCCGGCAGGAGTCGCACGCGTCCAGGTGCTGCGCGACCGTGGAGCGGGCCCTGGGCCCCAGCTCTCCGTCCGCGTACGCTTTCAGTTCGTCCTTGATAGTGGCGCAGGGTGTCATGCCGATGGCTCACACACATATCCGCCCAGCAGCTCGCGCAGGCGGGTAAAGGCGTTGGACAGGCGCGACTTCACGGTGCCTACCGGCACGCCGAGCGCTTCCGAGCACTCGGCGTAGGTGAGTCCGTGCAGCTCATGCAGAATGATGACGTCACGGTGCAGCGGCGAGAGCTTGGTGAGCGCCTTGTCGATATGGGTCGATAGCTCTTCCATGGTTGTGGCCGCAACGGGGTCGTCGCGCCAGTGGCTGGTCGCGAGCCCCAGGGTCTCGTCATAGGGCACACATTCGGGCCGTTTGCGCCGCCGGTACTCCAGGCAGTGGTTCACGGCCACCCGGTAGATCCAGGTTGAGAGGGACGCCTGCCCGCGGAATCCGCCGACGTTGCGGTAGATGCCGAGGAAGGTCTCCTGGGTCAGGTCTTCCGCGTCCTGGACGGAGTCGGCGTAGCGGAGGGCGAGCCGGTACACGCGAGTCTCATAATGGTCCATGAGCTCCTCGAACGCGCTCCGGTCTCCCTGTTGGAGCCGCCGCACTAACCGTTTTTCGTCGTACACGGCCGACGCGTCCTCGTCTTCCCGCCGGGCGCAGCCCTCGTGGCCATTCTGCTTCTATTGTTGCGCGGAGGAGGGAAAGGGTTCAGTAGTCTACTGTGCCTGCGGGGCGCCGATGCGCTGGAGTGCCTCCTCGGCCGAGGCGCGCACATCGGCGTCCGGACTCTGGGCGAGCTTCTGGAGGGTTGTTGCCGCCTGCCGGCCGCCGATGCTGCCCAGCGCTACCACGGCCCAACGCTGCACGCCGGGCGGGCCGGAGGCGGCGCGCTCCAGGTCCGGCACGGCCGATTCGCCCATCCGGCTGAGCGCGCGGGCGGCAAGGTAGGCGATAGTCTCGGGGCCGGAGAGCGCGGCCGTTAACGCCGGCTGAGCCGGCTGGCCGATCCGCCCCAGCGCATCCGCAGCGGCTTCGGCGACCGTGCCGTCACGGTCGCTCAGTAGCGCCACGAGCGGCTGCACGGCCTGAATGTTGCCCTGGAACCCGAGCGCCAGGGCCGCCTGCACGCGCACTTTGGCGTCCGAGTCGTGCGTGGCGGCGGTCAGGCCGGCATCCGCCGTTGGATCCTGCATTCGGCCGAGCGCCTCGGCGGCCTCCTGCCGGACGTCGGACTTGGGCGAGTGGAGCGCGGCCAGCAGCGGGCCGACGGCCGGCTTGCCGGCGTGGGCCAGCGCGCCTACGGCGGCCAGGCGGACCTTCAGGTCGTAGTCGTCCAGCGTGCGGATCAGGGTCTGGATGGCGCTCGGCGTGGCGATGAGGCCCAGGCCGGTGGCGGCCTCCGCGCGCGCCTCGTTGTCCTCGTTCGGGTTGGCCAGCGCATTCGTGAGGGCCCGCTCGCCGGTCGGGGTGCCGATACGGGCGATGGCGCTGATCGCCACGCGGTGGACCTGCGGCGACTTCTTTAGCTCTTCCAGCAGATAGGGGATAGCGGTGGAGCTGCCCACCTTGCCCATCGCGTCCTCGGCGGCCATCACCACGGCGTCATCCTTGTCCGCCAGGTAGGTCGCCAGCTCCTTGACGCTTTGCTCCTTCTCCGCAGGAAGTCCGCCCAGCACGTCTCCGGCCGAAGAGCGGGCTCCGCCCTCCTTTTTCATGATGGCGCAGACCTTGGGGATGATGCGCGCGGCGACCGCCGGGTCCCGACTGCCCAGGATCTGGAGCGCTTTCACCGATCCCTGGCGCTGGTTGGCGTCACCCTCCTTGATGCCGTCCACGACCTTCTGGAGCGTATCGTCACTCTTCGCAGCGATCTTTACGATCCCCTGGAGCGCGTAGTCGCGCACCGGCTTGTCGGCGTCCTTGAGCATGCCGTCGAGCTGGCCGACGGCGTCCGGCGTCCCCAGCGCCACCAGGGCGTCCACCGCGCGCTCGCGCGTCGTGATGGACTCGCCGGTGAAGGAGTCCGCGAACTGCTCGCGCTTTATGAGTTCATCAGCGGCCGCGGGCGCCCGGGGCGAACTGCTGGCGATGGCGTCCACCAGGCTCCGCATGTGGCGGCTGTGGGATACGGCGAGGCCGACCACAATGGCGACGATGATGGCGAATACCGCGTAGTTGACGTACTTGCGGCTCATAGGATCTCCTGATAGGACGACGGAGGACGGATGACGGACGACCGACCACGGACCACGGACGGCAGACGAGTGATTCTATCCGCTCACGGCGGCGATAAAGCTCCCGCACGCGAGCAGGGAGAGCACGACGATCGCCAGACTCCACAGCTTCCAATGCTTGCGCGCGAAGTTCTGGAACAGCAGCATGCCGCCGATGGGCACGCCCGTGCCGATAAGCGGCGTGAGCATCTGGGTGGATCCGGTCCGCTGGGCGATACCGCAGTACGCTCCCAGAATCACCACCATTACCGAAAGCAGAAGCCCGGTACCGATCCGTTCCTCGATTCCCAGGTCTGCCTCACGGCACACCATGAGGAGCATTGCCGCCAGCAAGCTTGAGGCAAGCGCGGCTGCGGGAACCAGATAGCGCGCCGGCCCGATAACTGAGAGCAGCATAGCGGTGACTAATGGCAAGGCTACACTTGCGAGCACCGGTATGAACCATATAGCGATATCGCTGAACCGCGGCCGCGCCGGCAGCACCCGCATCCGCAGCGGGATCTCCACTCGGCCGGCGCTGGTGTCCAGCCGCAGGGGCTCGTCGAAGTCGCCCGTCTGCCACACCTGCTCGGAGAGTGCGGTGATGGTAAGCGTCTGCCTGCGACCGTCGAAACGGGGCGGCGACACGTGCGCCCAGGCCGGTCCGGACGCCACGGCCCCCCCTTGCGGCCCCTCGCCGTCTACGATGCGGACCACGATCCGTGTCGTCTTCTGCTCGCCCTTGCGCAGCTCCCCAAAATAGACCGACTGCGGCTGCACCACCACGTGCGCCGGCTTGACCTCCTTGGGACGCAGCAGCGACGGCAGCAAGCTGCGCGGTCGCTCCGCGATGGATGGCGGCTCCGCGACCGTGAACATTCCAACGGGCGTCGCAATAGAGCCGGCCGCCGGACGCGGCGGGGCGGTTTCGCGCGTTGAGCCCCCGGCCATAACCAGCGTCCGTAGGTGGGCCGGCTCCCGGTGGTCGAGAATTGCCTGCAGGTCATCCCTGAATTCGCCGGCCGATTGGTACCTGTCCTGCTTATCGCGTGCCAGGGCGCGCGCCATCACGCGTTCCAGCGCCGGCGGTACGTCCGGCACGTGCTCGGAGAGCGGGGCGGGTGTTTCGGTCATCAGTGCGCGCCGCCACGCGAACGGGTCCTTCACGCGAGGCGGGTTGAAGGGCCGAGCGGCGGTGAGCATCTCATACAGGGTCACCCCCACCGCCCAGATGTCGCTCTGATGGTCGGAGCGGCGGTCCTCGAAGTCTTCCGGCGCCATGTAGGCGTACGTGCCCGCGCCGCCCGCGTAGGAGTTGGTGGAGAGGATCTCTGCGAGCCCGAAGTCCACCAGTTTGACGCAGTCCTCGCGGTCCACCAGAATGTTGGCGGGCTTGATGTCGCGATGGACGGTCCGCATCCGGTGTGCATAGTCCAGCGCGTCCAGGGTCTGGGTGGTGATGCGGAGGGTCCGGTCCAGCGGCAGCCGGCCATCGCGGCGGAGCAGCTCCTGCAGGTTCTGCCCCTTTACGTACTCCATGTCAATGACCACATGGCCCTCGATCATATCGACGCCGTTCACGCGGACGATGTTGGGGTGCTGGAGCCGGTCGATGACCCGGGCCTCCTCCAAGAAGCGATTGACATCGGAAGCCTGGAGGTCTATCTCCTTGAGGGCCACCTGCTTCTTCAGCAGCGTGTCCCACGCGAGGTAGACGATGCCGGAGACGCCATGCCCGAGCACGTCGACGCGCTCGTACTTGCCGAGCTTACCGAGCGCCATGGTCCGCCTCCTCCGGCTGGCGCGGCCCCACGCGCACGCGCAGTACCTTCAGGACACCGCCATCCACGATGTAGATGTTGCCCTGGCGGTCCACCGCGATTCCGTCCGGCCCCTTCAGCTTGCCCGGGGCCGTCAGCGTCGCGATCCGCGTGCCGGACGGCTTGAACTTGTCGATCCGTTTGGCGGAGTGGTAGGCGATGTACAGGTTGCCCTGCGAGTCCACCGCCCAGTGCTGGTCCACGGCAGGATCCTTCACTTTTGTGGGGGCGCCGAAGTCGCCGCTGGTCGTGCCTCTGGGACTGACGTGCAGAATGCGTCCATCGCGGGAGAGGGCGTAGACATTGCCGTCCGGATCGCAGGCGAGGGGCGCTCCGCGCAGCGGCTCGGTCGGGATAGCCACCGGGGGAGCATACGTAACCGTTTGAGCGGGCCCGGGCCGAGGCGGCGCGGTAGACGGCCCCGGCGAGTTGTTGGTCCTGGGCGCCGGAGCTCGATTAACGATCCAGAGGGCCAGCCCGGTCAGCCCGACGATGAGGAGCAGCAGCGGCAGGAACCAGGCGACGCGGGGGCCGTGAGGCGGAGGCGGCGGCTCGTACTGGTCGCGTCCGGCGCCGTTCAGCTCCGGCTCTTCGGCCGGAGGCAGGTGGATGGGAGTAAAGTCGCCGTAGCGCACCACCACCGCTGTGATGTTGTCCACGCCGCCGTTGGCGTTCGCCACCGCCACCAGGGATTCCGCGGCCTGCTTGGGGTCCGCGACGCCGGAGAGCACGGCCGCGATCTCCTGGTCCCCGACCATGTTAGTGAGGCCGTCGGAGCAGAGCAGGAGGGTGTCTCCGGAGCGGAGGGCGAGGAGATCCACGTCCGGCGACACGTCGTCCGTTATGCCGATGGCACGGGTGATGACGTTACGGTACCGGCTGGAGCGGGCCTCTGCGGCGGTGAGGTCCCCGGCCAGAACGTGCTCCTGCACCAGGGAGTGGTCGCTGGTGATCTGCCGGAGCGCGCCGCCCCGCAGCAGGTAGATACGGCTGTCGCCGACATTCCCGATGGCGGCGACGCCGCCTCGGATCAGCACCGCGACGCAGGTGGTGCCCATGCCCCGCAGCTCCGGATTGGCCCTTGCCTGCATCCACACGGCGCGGTTGGCAGCCACAATGCCTTCGGAGAGTGCCTGTGCCAGCGCTTCCTCACCGTCGTCGCCGGATTCCAGCGCCTCCCGCACCACGTCCGGCACGGTCTGCACGGTGACGCGGCTGGCGATCTCGCCTCCGGCGCGGCCACCCATGCCGTCGGCGACCACGTAGAGCCCGTCCGCGGAGCCGTCGAGGTCGCCCGCGGCGAGGACGGCCATGCTGTCCTGGTTCATCTTGCGCACGCGGCCGATGTCTGTGGCGGCGCCGCAGGCTAGCGGTGGCATGAGTGCGTGGGTATCTTCCTTACTCCACGTCCTTTCGGAGGAGCCAGGTGAGGTAGAGCATGAAAAGGACGAGGAGGGCGAGGAACCCGAACCTGGCGATGCCCAGGATCACGTTCACCGGCCGTCTCCCTGAACCGATGTGAGATGGCTGACGGCTGATGGCTGATGTGAATGAGATCCAGTCACCGGCCATCTCCCTCAAAGCGGAGCGTCACTGAGCCGAGGCCGATGCGGTCGCCGTCCTGCAGCGGACTGGGGGTACCCGTAGGGATGGGTCTGCCGTTCAACAGCGTCAGGGCATTGGGATCCAGCGCCTCCGCCGTAAACGGATCCCCGCGGCGCACCCGCACGTGGCGCGTAGCAACGGACCGTTCCGGCAGCACGATGTCGTTGGTGGTCCCACGGCCGATGAGCGTGTCTGAGGCGAGGATGAATTCGTCCAGGTCTCGCTCGCCGTCGGTCAGAACCAGCCGCGCCGGGCGGGGACGGGTTCCGGGCGCCCTTAGCGCTCTGCCGGCCCCACCGGCTCCTAGTTCTGGGGTTTCCGTCCCCGCCCCCCCCAATGCTGGGGGAGCTTCTCGCCAGTCGGACGGGTCGGACTCCTGCCGGAAGATTATGCGCGTGGCGCCGATGAGGATCTCGTCGCCGGAGCTCAGCGTGCGGTTGTCGATGCGGCGGCCGTTGACCCGTGTGCCGTTGGTCGTGTCGATGTCGTACAGCGTGAAGCGGCCGTCGGAATCCAGCTCGATGCGAGCGTGGCGCCGGGACACCAGGCCGTCCTCCTCCAGCACCAGGTCGTTTCCAGCGCGGGCGCTGCGCCCGATGGAGAGCGCGCCCCGGGCAATAGGCACCTCATAGGCCCGCTTGCCGGGCGGGTGAACCTCCAACCGTGCCGAAGCGACCGCCGGCACCGTGCCGGGCTCGGATTCGCCGACCTCGTAGACGGTGGCGAGCTCCTCGGGACCGGTGTTCAGGTGTTCAGGTGTTCGGGTGTTCAGGCGTTCGGGAGATTGGACATTAGGCATCTCCGCGGGGGGAGGGACGGGTTTCTCGGCGGCGAGCTTGGAATCGTAGCGGCAGCGTACGCGGACCTTCTCCCTCCGTCTGCCGTCCTCCTCCGGCTCGACCTCCTTGATGGTGAAGTCCAGCCCGCCGCGGATGTGGTAGTGGTTCTGCTGGCAGTACCGGCGGATGGCCGTCTCCAGCTCGTCCCGGTCCAGAAAGGAGAGGAGGTACTCCTTCTCCTCTGCGTCGTCCACCGCGATCTCCAGGATGTACTGGTTCGGCACGTAGATCCGGTTGTCGAAGCCCTCCTTTCGGTGCTCCTCCAGCGCGACCAGGATCTTGCGCAGGATGTCCTTGGGCCGCACGTCGTCGCTGCCGCCGAAGAGCCCCTCGTACCAGCTGCCAAAAGATCGGTTTATCTTCTCAAACAGCTCCATGGTTCTCTATTCTACCGGACGGCAGAGCACGAATTCCGGTATACAAGCGACCGCCACTGGTCCGAGTTCGGATGCGCCGAACACCTGAACGACTGAACACCTGAACACCCGCCCCTACCGCTCCCGCCAGTAGGCCCTGAGCGACGCGCCGAGGATAAGAACGGCCATAATAGCCCACAACCCCGCCCAGAACCACGGCGTGAGGCCGTATGCCTGCGCCATGAACTTGGCGTCGTTATCCGCCGACGTATAGGTGGTGAGCAGCAGGAGGGTGCGCAGGTCGTAGATAGCGTTGAGACAGAGCTGCACGGCCAGGAAGCTGGTGACGAACTGCGCCACCTGCTCCGGCAGGAACCTCGCGCCCAGGAGGAGCAGCCCTCCGACCACCAGTCCGGCCAGGAATCCGAAATTGCCGCCTGCGATCCCAAGGGGGTGGATCCATAGCGCTGTGATGCCGAGCACCACGGCGGCCATCAAACCTAGCCCACGCCTACCGTACCGCGCGCGCCGCCCCAGATGGAGCGTCACGGCACCGAAGGTCGTCGCGCCCAGGTAGCCGGCCATCAAGATGAGCCACGGAACCCCGCCCAGCGACTGCGTGAGCCCGCTGGCGCCCGGCGAGATGCCGATTCCGACCACCGCCCCACCCGTGAGCAGCGTCATCAGGGCGTGTCCACCCTCGTGGATGATGGTGGTGAACAGCCGGATAGGATAGGTGGCCAGCTCCGCGCCCGGCACGAAGTAGAGCACCAACGAGGCCGCCGTGGCCGCCGCCAGGAGCCGCCTGGCGTTGTGGGGTGGACCACCCGTACCGGATCCGCGCCGGGCCGGAATCCTTGCGTTCATACCTCGCTATACGGGGATATCGGGTGCCAGGTTTTATTCTCAATACCCAGCGCGGGACATGCGGGCGTCGCGGGTCGCGGCAGGAGCAGAGCTGCGTTCATGCGAATATGACGATGCAGGGCGTTTGGCCCGTTTGGGAGCGTAGAGGGCCATCACCATCGGAATGGAGACTCTGCAGTGGCGGGCTGCTACGGGGATGTCCAATGCGGAGAGGAGAT
>CAYNFH010000242.1:0-6072 GCA_964396385.1 uncultured Chthonomonadaceae bacterium
CTTTGCCATCGATCCCTCTCGTGTAGTGCGGTACGGAGGACGCATCGGCGCTGCGGGGGCGCTCACCTACTTTGTGGCGGGCCTCGGTCTCGCCGGGGGCCGCAGCTCCAGTCCGCTGTCGTTGGCCGTCTGGCCTGCCATGGGCGCTTTCACACTCCTCTGCTGGATGGGCGGGCGGCTGGGCGCATTCCGAGTTTTGCGCGCGGAAGCGGCGGTTTCCCTCCAGGAGGGTGGCGGTTAGTCCCGCCGTCGCCGGTGGGCTTGATGCCGCCCCCACGCCCCCAACTCTTCCGGTCGCGCATACCCCTTTACGGCGGATCGACACATCCCTCACTTGTTCCTCCGCCCCGCAGTACCAAACCAACACCATCAAAGGAGAAGCCAACCATTGCCCGGTAAGAAGAAGGTAGGAATTGGTATCATCGGCTCCGGGGGCATTGCCCAGGGCGCCCACATGCCAGGATACGCCGCCATTCCGGACCTGTGCGAGATCGTCGCCGTCGCGGACGCCAACCCCGAGGTCGCGCGTGCCGCGGCAGACAAGTTCAAGGTCAAGCACGTATTCAATGATTACAACGATCTCCTTAAGCTCAAGGAGGTAGACGCCGTCTCGGTCTGCACGCCCAACTACCTCCACATGGACCCGACCATCAAGGCTTTCCAGGCCGGCAAACACGTGCTTTGCGAGAAGCCGATGGCCATGAACGCGGACGAGGCCCGCACGATGGTGGAAGCGGGCCGCAAGGCGGGCAAGATCTTCCAGGTGGGATACAACAGCCGGTTCGCACCCAGCAACCAGCTTCTCAAGAAGTACATCGATGCGGGAGACCTGGGCGAGATCTACTACGCCCGGGCGCAGGCGCTGCGCCGCCGGGGTATTCCCGGGTGGGGCGTCTTCATCGATAAGGCGAAGCAGGGAGGCGGTCCGCTCATCGACATCGGGGTCCACATCCTGGACCTGACGCTGTGGCTCATGGGCCACCCGAAACCTATTGCCGCCTCCGGCGTAACCTATGCTAAGTTCGGCAAGCGCGGAGACATAGTGGGCTTCATGGGACAGTGGGACTACAAGAAGTTCACCGTTGAGGACTTTGCCTCCGCCCTGATCCGGTTCGACAACGGGGCGACGGTGGTGCTGGAGTCCAGCTTTGTAGCTAACCTGCCGGAAGAGGTCCACAACAGCACCCTGCTGGGCACCGAGGGCGGCGCCACGACCAGCCCGCTGACCATTGTCCAGGAGAAGCACCGATCTCTGCAGACATTCAAGCCGGAGTTTCCCAGCGGACAGGTGAATACGCACCACGCGGAGGTTAAGAGCTTCGTGGAGTGCATCCAAGAGGGCAAGGAGCCGCTCGTCACGGGCGAACAGGGGCTGGCAGTGGCGCAGATCATGGACGCCATCTACGCCTCTTCTGATGCGGGACATGAGGTGAAGATAAAGTAGGGCGGGTGTTCAGGTGTTCAGGTAATCGGATCTTCAGGGATCCGGACCTGAACGCCTGAACGCCTGAATACCTGAACATGCAAGCCACCGCTCTCACCATGGAGAAGGCCGCGCCTAAATCCAGGGCCGTACTCGTGGCTATCGCCGCCGTAGCCGGGCTCGCGGAGCTGGCTTACGCCATCATGAACGTGTCCGCCATGCCCGTGTACCTGAAGTTCAGCATGGGCTACGGAGAGGCTACTATCGCGGGTATCGGCACCGCGTTCCTGCTGTTTGAGGGGGTGATGAAGGGCCCGTTCGGGGTGGTGGGCGACCGCATAGGGCGGAAGTGGCTCATCCTCGTAGGGCCGCTGATCAGCGTGATCACCTCGCTCCTCACGCTGCTAATAAAACCTCACCAGTGGTACCTCTTCGTGCTGCTGCGCGTGCTGGACGGGGTAGGCGCGGCGGCGCTCTGGCCCAGCGCGCTCGCGATGATCGCGGACGTCATCCCGGAGGAGAAGCGCTCGCAGGCGATGAGCCTGTTCAACGTGACTTACCTTCTGGGCATCGCGCTGGGACCGCTTATCGGAGGTATCGCGAACGACTTAACCAAGAAGGCTACGGAGCAGGTTAAGCGGTACATCATCCGCCACGGACCGCACATTACCAGGCATATGGTGGTGCACACGGCGGACCCGCGGCAGGCGTCCTTCTACGTCATCAGCTTCCTATTCCTCCTGACGGCGGCAGTGGCCTACTGGCGGCTGCCCAACATCCGGCCGCACCACGAGTCCCATCCGGAGCATGAGGCGGGGTTCAGCTTCTCCGCGATCACCCAAGCCCTCCGACAGATTCCCCAGATGCTGCTGATGGCGTTTGTCACTTTCTTTGGCATCGGGATGATCATGCTGATCATCAAGCTGTTCGCCCTCGCCGAGTTCGACATCTCGGAGACGCAGTTTGGCGCGCTCCTCCTCGCGCCGGCCCTCATCATCGCCGCAGCCTCAGTGCCCCTCGGCACTATCGGCGACAAGATCGGCAAGGCGGCGGCGGTGCGGCTTGGTATCGGCATCTGCGCGTTCTCGCTGCTGTTCATGATCATTATCCGCAACCAGCTTGCGCTGGTCATCGGCGGATCCATCAATGGTATCGGCTTCGTGATCGCCTTCCCCTCCTGGATGGCGTATATCAGCTCCACGTGCGACAAGCGGCAGCGCGGCGCGGTGATGGGGGCGGTAGGTACGGCGCAAGGGGTTGGGGCGATGCTAGGCGCCCCTTTAGGCGGTTATCTGTATGAGAAGGCGCACATCCACCTGCCACGTTTCTTGCGGCCGTTCGGGGGATCCGTTCCGTTCCTCAAGCTGGGTCCTCACATACCGGGCCACGCGCAGCAGGTGTACCTGAACCCGCACTACGCGCCGTTCATCGGCTGCGCCCTCATGCTGTTTATCGCCTGGATTCTGGCGATGCTCACGGTGCATGATACGCCGCAGACGGCGGGGACGGTAGAGGAGGGATGAGGGATGAGGGATGAAGGATGAAGGATGAAGGATGAAGGATGAATTCGGAGGCCAACGTCCATGCTGTATGGGGCGATGCGGGAGTGACTTCAGAACGAGGATGCCGGTTTGGGTTTCTGGAATTGACCGCTCATCCCTTAGAAAAACCGGGTGCGGCTGATGGCGCTGAAGACCATGGTTCCGAGGCCGACGAGCAGGAAGAGATTGCCGCCGAGGAAGGGCCCGATGTAGCCGGCGGGCCAGTGGTGCTGAGCGAAAAGCAGACCGATCCCGACTATCGACCCGACGGTCGCCCCTGCTCCCGCAGTGAGCTCCACCTTCGGGCCGCGCTTGCGCTTCACGGCGCGCAGCACCGCCTCCCCGATGCCGGTCCCGGCGAACAGGCCGATCCAGAATAGCATGAAGCCGAAGTGGCGGGCGGCAGCAACCACATAGCCGCCCAGGGTTCCCGCGGCGAGTCCGGCGACGATGCCCAGCGCCAGCCGGTTGCCGGGCACCTGAAACAGCGGAGAGGAGCGTATTGCGGCGCACTCACGGCAACGTGCGCCGGCGGGGCCTATCACCAGACAGTCCGGACAGATAGGCTTGTCGCACTTGCCGCAGCGGAGCGAGGTTTCCGCGTTATGTGCCGCGCAGCGGAGCATATCAGCGGCGACGGAGGACGGCTGCCCCTTCGGCTCCGCTCAGGGCAAGCTCCGGACGGACGGCCATCCGCAAGACTCTCAGGCGCTGCATCTACTGCGCGCGCCGCGGGGCGGAGCGGCCGCGCGCGCCGGGGGGTGGCCCTAGATCCTCGCGGTTCTGCGGCTCGTCCGTCAGCAGGTCGTCCACCCCGACGATGACCTGCGCCACAGCCATGCTCGCCTGTTTGGCCGTCACGGGCTGGTTTGAAGGCTGGAGCACGATGGATGATGCGAAGGCCATCCGGTTTTGCACGAGGTAGGCCACTGCGGGATAGGCCGGATCGGTCCGGGGCACTTGAATGCGCGGCCGGGGCGGAAGCGCTTCCGACTGCAGGTACGCTTTCCCCGCAAACCGCGGCAGCCCCTGGGCGGCATACCGCGCCATGCGGCTCAGCACGCCCGCCAGCTCATACCGCGTGATGGGCCGGCTCGGGTCGCCTGCCGCCGGCTCGCGAACCGACCTGACGCCGGTCTTTGGCCAATCCCCGCGCTGAAGAGACTGGGCGAACCGCATAAGGTCGCCGGCCAGCTCGCGGCGGGTTACCGGCCGGCTCCCCTGGAATTTGCCGCCGGGCGCCTGCATCACTCCGCGGCTCACGACGTCGGAAACGGCAGTGTGGGCCCAATGGGCCGCCGGGACGTCCAACTGAGCGCCGGCAGGACGGGCGAGGAGCAGCAGAACGAGTGGTAGGGTTGGCATTTAATTGTTTGGTTGATGGCCCGGAATTGGGGCGTTCAGGCGTTCAGGTGATAGGTTGGGATTGGGACGGCTGTTAGCGGCAGTATACCGCACGCAACGGATGAGATAGGACCGACCCGCAGGACGGCTGTACCCCGGCGCCTGAAGTCGCGGCTACACATACGCCAAGTCCCCGTGCGGGGACTCAAGAAAGTACAAGAAATTAAGTCCCACCGACGACAGGCTGACGGGATTCGCCGCGGCGGGCGGCGTGCTGGGCTTCCAGGGCCAGTCCCGTGCCGAGCGCGACGCAGGATAGAGGGTCGCTCGCCACGTGCACCGGCATGCCCGTGGCGGCGGCCAGGAGCTGATCCAGGCCACGGAGCAAGGCGCCCCCTCCGGTGAGCCAGATGCCCCGTCGGAGAATGTCCGCGGAAAGCTCGGGCGGCGTCTCCTCCAGTACCCCGCGCACTCTGTCCACGATCTGGGTCACCGGCTCCGCCATCGCCTCTCGGACTTCGGCGGAGGTGACCTCCACGGTGCGCGGGAGCCCCTCGATGAGGTCACGTCCTCCCACTTGCATGGAGCTCTCCTCCCCCACCGGATAGGCGGAGCCGAGGCAGATTTTGATCTCCTCCGCCGTTCGGTCGCCAATGAGCAGGCTGTGAGCGGTCTTGAGGCGGCGCGCGATGGCCTCGTCCATCTTGTTGCCGCCGGTGCGCAGGCTCTTGGAGATGCAGATCCCCTGCATGGAGATGACGGCCATGTCCGTAGTACCGCCGCCGATGTCGACCACCATGTTTCCGCCGGGATGGTTGATGGGAAGCCCCGCCCCGATAGCCGCGGCCACCGGCTCCTCGATGGTGCCGGCTTCGCCCGCACCGGCTTCGCGGGCCGCCTGCAGCACGGCCCTCCGCTCCACGCTCGTGACCCCGCTGGGCACGCAGATCAGCACCCGGGGGCGGAACAGCCGGTGGCGGCCCACCACGCGGTTGATGAGGTGCTCCAGCATACGCGTGGTGGTGGTGTAGTCCGCGATCACCCCGTCAGACATAGGCCGGATCGCCACGATGTTCTCGGGCGTCCGGCCCTCCATGGATCGCGCCTCCTGGCCAACGGCGAGGACCTTCTTGGTGCGCGCGGATACGGCGACTACCGACGGCTCTCGGAGCACGATGCCCTTGCCGCGCACATAGACGACAATGTTCGCCGTCCCGAGATCGATACCGATCTCGGGGGTCAGGGAGAACACCCCATTAGCCTCTCGGCGTATCGTCCGTGGACCGCTGGATGCACGCCCCTAGCTCCTGGAACTTGCCCACCAGGTTCTCATAGCCCCGGTCGATGTGCTCCAGTCCGGAGATCTCGCTCTCGCCGTCCGCCCCCATGGCCGCGCAGACGAGCGTAGCGCCCGCCCGTAGGTCCGTGGCGGTAACCGGCGCCCCGGTGAACCGATCGATGCCCTCTATGATGGCGGTGCGGCCCTCCACGCGGATCTGGGCGCCCATCCTGGACAGCTCGTTGACGTACCGGAAGCGGCTCTCGTACACCGTCTCCGTGATCACCGACGTGCCCTTCGCCACGGCGAGCAGAGCCGCGAAGGGCTGCTGCATGTCCGTGGGGAAGCCGGGATGGGGGGCCGTCTTGATGTCCGTCGCGACCAGCGTGCCGGTACGGCGGACGCGCATTCCGTCCTCGCGCTCCGTAACTTCCACGCCGGCTTCTATCAGCTTGTTGGTCACCGGTCGCATGTGGTCCGGCACG
>CAYNFH010000242.1:6082-9250 GCA_964396385.1 uncultured Chthonomonadaceae bacterium
CCCCGTGATGGCGGCGGCGACGGCGAAGGTGCCCGCTTCCATCCGGTCCGGGATGACCGTGTATTCACCTCCGGAGAGCCGCTCCACGCCGTGGACGGCGATGGTGGTGGTGCCGGCCCCTTCTACCCTCGCGCCGAGGGCATTTAGGAAGTGGGCCAGGTCCGCCACTTCCGGCTCCGCGGCGCAGTTCTCGATGGTGGTGGTGCCGGCCGCGAGGCACGCCGCAGTCATGAGGTGCTGGGTGGCTCCGGCGCTCGGGAAGTCGAGATAGATGCTGGCGCCCCGGAGCTTCTTCGCCTCCGCCGTGTAGATGCCGTGTTCGACATGGATCTGGGCTCCCAGCCGGCGAAGCCCTTCCAGATGAAAGTTGACGGGACGCGCCCCGATGTCGCAGCCGCCGGGGACCGGCACCCTGGCGAAGCCGAACCGGGTGAGCAGCGGTCCCAACACACAAAACGAGGCCCGCATCTTGCGGACCAGCTCATAAGGGGCTTCCAGGTGGTAGATGCTTCCCGCATCAATAACCACCGTGTTGTCGTCCACAAAGCGCGTAGCGGCGCCGAGGCCGTTCAAAAGCTCCACCATCGTGTGGGTGTCGCTGATCTGCGGAATGTTGTGGAGAGTGACTTTGCCGTCCGCCAGCGCCGCGCCCGCCATGATGGCGAGGGTGGCGTTCTTGCTCCCGCTGGCACGGACTTTCCCCTCTAGACGTCTACCACCCTGAACGTAGATCTTGTCCAAAGAATAGTCCTCTCTCTCGGCCAGGGACGGCGCCAAGAACTACGATGATACTGCCGCTAAAGTATACAGGATACCCCGACCGGCTGTCAATGAAAGTGCAATCATCTACGCGGTCGTAATTGCACAATCAGGACGGTTACTGCCAGGACAATGAGCCAGTCGCCGAAGCGGACGTACAGCGTCTCACCCGTTAGTAGGCGCGCGTCCGCCACCAACGCATCCTCCCGGTAGGGCGGCAGCGCCGTCGTATGGCCGTACGGGTCTATCAGCGCGGTTATGCCGGTAGTGGCGCTGCTTGCCACGTAGCGGCGCGTCTCCACGGCCCTCAGGCGCGTCATGGCGTGGTGCTGCTGCAGCTCCGCGGACTCGCCGGCCCACGAATCGTTGGTAATGGACACCAGCAGGTTCGCACCGTGCGCCACCCGCGCCCTCGGCAGGACCGGAAAGACGGACTCATAGCAGATGAGCACGCTCATCCGTACCTGGCCGGCCACCAGCGGCTGGTCCGTAGTGCCGGGCTGGACGTCTGATTCCCGGAAGTGGAACACGCTACCGAACGGCAGCCATCCGCGGCCGATAGTCCACTCCCCCATCGGCACCAGCCAGTGCTTGTCGTAGCGGTCCACCAGGTCGCCATCCGGGCCGAACAGGGCCGCGGAGTTGTACTCCCGGTCCCTGGCATCATAGTAGGTGGTGCCGACCAGCACGTAGCAGCGCCCGTTCCGCGCCATGTATGCGAAGACGTCGCGGCTCACGAAGTCGTTCACCACGTCGGTGGGGGCGATGGTCTCCGGCCACACCATCAGCAGCGGATGCTGTCCGGCCGCCTGAGAGCCCTCCGCTCGAAAGCGCGCCAGGTCGCTCGCAGCAGAGTCAGGTTCCGAGCGGTCGCTGCGCACGTTGGGCTGCATGAGCGCCAGCCGGACCTCCGGCCCGTCGTAGCGCCGGTGCAGGGCGAAGAGGCCGTAGGCAGCCATCAACAGGACAAGAACAAGCGGAGCCAATAGCGGACGGAGGATGCGGCGAGGGGGTGAGGGGGTGAGGGGGTGAAGGGGTGGCTCGGGGCTTGCGGCCGCCCTCGAGCGGCACAGCGCTTCCGCCAGGGCGGCGCAGGCGAGAGCGAGGGCGAAGCTGATGCCGTAGACGCCGGTAACGTCGGCTATCTGAATGAGCACGAGGTAGCGATACTGCGTATACCCGGCGAGCGTCCAGGGCATGGCGACGCTGGTCTGGCCCCGGAGCCACTCGACCGCGATCCAGGCGGAGGCGAGCCCGACCATCCGCCATACGCCGGAGCTCCGCCGCGCAACCCACCAGGCCACCGCGCCGAAGAGGCCATACCAGAGCCCCTCGATAGCGGTGAGGATGAGCCATGCCGCCCAGCCGAGGGGCGTGTGCGCCCAGTTGACGACGGTGCTCCCTATCCAGGTGATGGTCAAGCCGAAATGGACGCAGCCGAACAGGTAGCCCAGCCAAAAGGCATGCCGGGTCCGCAGCGCCCGGGCCAGCGCGTAGAACAGCGGGCCGAGCCCCACCCACGCCAGGAATCCCAGATCCAGGGGCGGGAACGCCGCCGTCATGATCCCCGCCGAGACCAGCGTCCACAGCCACAGCCGCCCGCGTTGCGTGGGCGTGGAGCTGTCTGATATACTGGCCTCGGAGGGGGGAGTTTGCGATGCGGTCTCTTCTAGATGTGATTCTGCCAAAGCGGATAGTTCGTTTCGTTGGGGTGGCAGGCGCCTGTAGCGCGCTGGTTTCGGCAGGATGCGCGATGAATCCGGGCACCGCCAACACCGGTATCCGCCTCGCGGTGACGCTGCAGTTCAAGAATCCGATAGACCCGAACTGGCAGTACTTCTTCCTCATCCGGAACGCAGGCGACCCGGGCGGCGCGAATGGCCCCATCCCTATTATCGCACCTCCCTACCTGAACGGCTTCGCGACCGGCCTGACGAACGGCACCACGCCACCCAACACCAAGCCGGTGACCTCCACCTCCGGGGCGGGGTTCACGGACTTTGTGGAGTTCAGCAACCACCAGCGAGCCTCATCTAGCACGGGCTACGTCCTCTACCACCTGCCCGGCGGGCTTGCGGGCGACCCGAACGCCAACCAGTTCCTGCCAGTTGGCGCGCCGGAGGCATCCACAACGCCGGCAGCCGGGTCGACCACGCTGTCCTTTGAGCTGAACGTGAATGACCTAACTCCCGCGGCCAACGAGCCCCCGTTCGCCACCCAGACGACTCCCAAGAACCAGTACCTGCAGGTGAACGTGGTGGCGACCACGAGCACGCCGACGGATCCACAGAACTGGGATAACGCCAAGGTGGTCGACGCCTTTGGAGACCAGTCCAGCCCGCAGTCCGGGAGCTTCAACAATTACATCACGATCGACACTTCGCAGGTCGGGCGGACCTACTCCTCCAC
>CAYNFH010000243.1:0-9196 GCA_964396385.1 uncultured Chthonomonadaceae bacterium
CACGTGCCCCATGCCGGAACGGCGAGCGGACGAAGGGTTTGGGGCGGAAGACGAGCACCGATGCGGCGAGGGGGCGATGGGGCGACGCGGCGACTCCGGAGTCTGCGCGTCTCCGCGTCTCCGTGTCCCCGCATCCGGCCTCCAGCGTCACCAGCCAGCGGTGGGTGGGGTTCGTGTTCCAAAGCTCGGCCATGGGAGACGGAGTCTCGATGAAGCCGCGCTTGGCGACGCGCTGGATCTCGGCGCAGGCGCGAGCGGGGTCTTTCACATGCTCGAAGACCATGCGGCTCCAGGCGAAGTCGAACTCCCTGTCCGCGAACGGGAGCTGCTCGGCGCTCGCCTCCACGTACTGCATGCCGGGGCGGATAGATCTGCCGCTGCGGTGGACGGAATCGGCGAGGTAGGCGTCTGCGACCACGTCGGCACGGGCGAAGGGGGCATCCCCTCCCCCGATGTCCAGCACGCGGTGATGCGATTCGATACCAAGAAGGCGCACCATCTCCTGCTCGTCCAGGGACGGGTATCCGGCCGTTTCTAGGCTCATTCCCGTGCCCTCGAAGAAGGTTGGGAAAGCGTTGCTCGACATTGCAGGTCGAAACCAGTCGCGGCTGCGCTCTGGAGGACGGCAGCGGAGAGGTATGCGGAGAAGTCGGCGGAGTCCGAAAGCACCTCCTGCGGTCCGGTACCAAGGGGAACGACGGCAGCCAGCGGAGCGCTTTCGCACAGCGCGCGGACAGTGCGGCTGTTCCAGCGCTTCATGCGGGCCGGCAGGTCTGGAACGAGCTGGGCGATGGCGATGCTCTGTCTCAGGAAGTCAGCGGCCAACTGCGCCTGATGATCCCACGGCGTTCCCTGTGGGATAAGGAGATGGAGAGAATGGAGCGCGCCATCCGGCAGGCGGAGGTGCAGCAGCCAGGGATAGCCAGGGCTAGGCAGCTCGGTCCCGGGCAGGCCGGGTACCACCTGATAGAGCGTCCGATCAGCTACACGCCGGTCCCAGATTTCGCCCGCGGCAAGCGCCGCGGCGGACCGGTCGGCCTCGTGCGTGAGGCACGCGTCTGGGCCCGGCGGATGAAGAACCCGGGTGGAGTAAATCAGGTTGCCGATAAGGACGAGATCCACGAAGCGCAAGGGCGCCCGGCACACTACGGTTCTTCCAAGTCTCACTGTGGTTCTCCTTATGGCAGCGGCCGGGACATAACTATGCGTATATCTGTCTACTCATTATAAGGAGCGGCCGGGCTCTTGTCAAGCCCGGCCGCTAGGAATCTTCACGGGAGCTCCGGCAGGAACCCCGTCGGCGCCACACCGCAACTCTAATTGTCGCTGATCACGCCGACCTTACAGCTCGCCCCCATCTGCCGGTCCGAGAGACCGGCCCGCCATTTGCGCCTGAGTTCCTCGCGAATGGTCCGCACGGACAATCTCCTTCTGGTCATGGTGTGCTTCCCTCCAGAGAAGGGATGGGACACTCGACCCGATGACTGTTCCACGCCCGCGACGGCCGCGCACATTGCGCCGGATTCCACGCACGCCGTCAACCGGAATCACCAAGCTCACCGCCGGATATTCTACAGGTCTTGGCAGCGACCTTATTGACACAGACGCTGGTACATATCGGGCGGCTCGAACCGGTACACACTGCCCGGCCCTGGCTGGCACGGTATGGCCCGATCCATGGTACGTCGGAACCAGTGCGCGGCTTGCTTTCCGCCGAAAGCGATTCTTGCACGGGCGAGGATGGGCCGGAACAAACTGCAAGTGCGAGCACATGAGGTCCACGGGCGTGAACTTACGGAAGCGCCGCGGGCTTACCGAACGAACGACCTAGCTCGTCCGCACTCGCAATCGGGTGAACAGCTCTTGTCACAAGGTCTACGGCAAAGAGACACCGCAACGCGTCTTTCCCTGGTGCAATGAATGCCACACTCGCACCGTCAGGCAAGTATCGTGGCCGCTCGCATCGCGATCTTAGGTTTGTAATCTGGGTTCGGTGTTTGCCATCGAGGCTCATTGTCCAGACCTCGTACTGATAGGGAACCGAGACATCGGAGGTATAGACTATTCGATCGCCGCTTGGCGAAAACGCAGGATACCCGCTACGGTTGTCGTGTGATATTTGCCAGGGGGCCCCTCGACCTTCTGAGTCAACCGCGAAAACGTTCCTCACTGTCTCGTTCGCGAGCCGGTACTCACACGCGAATACAATCCTCTTTCCGTCACGAGAGAAGCTCGGGGGGTGCATGGATATTGCTGCAAGGTGCGTGATCTGCCTGGGCCTCGTCCCATCCCGGCCCACGGTAAACACGTCCCAATTGTCCCACGTAGACCCCCTAAGCTACGTTCGCGGTGGCGGCTCGCCCGGGCGAATACTATCCTCAGGCCGTCAGGCGAGAATGAAGGAAGACAGTCATACTGGCCAGTTGACTTGGTGAGTATTCGTTCAGCTCTTCCGTGCAGCGCTCGTATGGCCAACTGAAACGGATCGTGGAGGCGGCGTGCAGTCGCGAACACAAGATATTTGTCGTCAGGCGATAGAGACGGGTTGGCCTCACTGCGCTGAACTGGCGTTATGACTTTGACGGCACGCTTCGGCAGCCTAAGCAAGCGAATCTCGGAACGTTCAGCGTATCCAACGGAATACACAATAGCCCTGCGATCGTGTGAAATCGAGTAGTCCAGAAGCCAGGCCGGCTGGGCGTCTACCATAGGTACTTGCACCTGCCTCGCCGTCACAGCTGTCATAAGTAGTATCATGCTGATGTGTCCCGCGCAAGCGATGGCTGAATGCATGTACGTTAGCTCCTCCATCTCTCATGCCTCGTCTGGGCGTGCAGTCGTGAATGTCCTCGGGCCATGTGAAGCAGCGCTACGATAATGGTACTGCAGGATCGTACGCGAATGGGACGGCTCTCAGGCGGGTTCGAACGAAAATGGGAAGCGAGGCGGCGTAAAGCTGGTGCGCTTCGGTCGGTGGTTCCCGCCTCACCGACAAAGATTGCGCGGCCGGGTTTACCAAGGCGGGTTGGAGCGGGCAACCGCTCTGCTTCCCGCTGCCAACGGGACGTGCCCCGGCTGCGGAGAGCCGGGGCACGTGGTTCATATACGTGCGCGTGGAGAAGCCACGCGTAGCGGCGGACGGTGCACCGCCGCCTGCCTTCCGATGCTCCGGACGGCTTCGACTGGCTGCGACATCGCTAGTATGGGAAACGGAGGACAAGATATAGGTCCCTATCCGACCGATATTGCGCCGAGCGACGTGTCGACACCATCCAAACCGCCGCACATGGGGCGACACGCTGGGAAGGTGCAAGGGATAATCGCTTTGGCAAGGCTACACGTCGGGAGGGTCTTTGGATTATCGCACGGCTTTGTTGCGACGCAGGTGCACAGTATCACGTCGCATGCTTGGCAGTAAGGATCGTATACGTCCTTCGGTATGCTACAGTGGTTGCCCGCCCAGCAATCATCGTGGTCCCGGCAACACCCGTCAACGGAATCCACCGGATCGGGGCGCGGCTCCGGGTACGCCTGATTGGGCCCACAGTAGCAGCCGTGGATTAGCCATCCACGCGTGGGAGGACACGGCCTCGCGGCCTTGAGACCAGATGGATCGGTTAAGTTCACCGGATCGTTTAAGACATATTCGAAATGGTTTGCGCCGTGTGACCTAATGGGATCGGGCGTTAACCAGCGCGCGTATCGCGTTGAGAGCTCACGGGCGCGTATATAGACCCGCCCTGCGGCGTCCCGATAATACCCGCGGCTCCCTACGAACCGAAATGGTGCCGGAGTAGTCCCCGTCCGGCTCTGCTCCTCCCCATACGGCCAATAGGTGAACGTGTCCGTCTGGGTCTGGATATTGTCCAGGAGCGCCACGGTCGAGCCCAGGGGGCTCGGCACGTAGCAGCGCCGCACGCCGCTGCGCTTCTCGGCGATGACCTCGCCGTCTATGACCTCGTATCTTGCTTTCATCGCCATTTGAGTCTCTCCTATTCTTGGACCGGAGGCAGGAGTCCTGCCTCCGGTTCCCATTTTGATCAGTACTCTCCGAGGTAGTCGATTCCGTCCCAGGTCTGGGTTGTGAGCACGTCGCCGGCCTCGAAGCGGGTGCGTCGCAGGCCGTCTCCGTCATACGTGTATGTGGAGCGGGTGCCGTCCGAGAACTGGACGTTCGTAACCCTGTTCTCCTTGTCGAAGAGATAGGTGGTAAGGCTGCCACCGGCGTTCTCTCCGGTCATGTTGCCGTTGTTGTCATAGGTGACCGTGGTGAGAGTGGCGCCCTGGAGGATGGTGGTGATGCGGTTGGCTGCGTCAAACGCCATGCTCATGGGGCTGGAGCCCTCGTGCCACTTCAGCAGGATGTTTCCCGCGCCATCGTACTGGAAGGTGGCGTTGCCGCCCGCCGTCTGCTGGCCTGCCAGCCGGTAGCCTGGGTCATACGTCCAGGTGGTGAGCACGCCATCCTTGTTCCGGCTCGTCCGGTTCCCCACCAGGTCATAAGAATCGAGCATGGTGATGATGGGCGTCATCGCCGCGTTGTACTCGATCTGCGTGGTGAGCCGGTCGGCATTGTCGTACTGGTACTTGCGCGTGTTGCCGTTCGCGTCAGTGAGCGTGGTCCGACGCGAAGCCGCGTCGTACTGGAAGGTAACCCGTGCCGAGTCGGGATTCGTGTAGCCCGTCACGCGGTTGGCAGCGTCAAAGGCGTAAGTCCACGTTCCGCCGTCGGTGTCCACAAGAGTTGTGCGGTTGCCGGCCAGATCGAAGGCCGCCGTGATGACGAGACCGCCGGGCAGGCTCTTGCGGATCAGCTCGCTCCGCGCCGAGTAGGCGTAGGTGATTGTGCCGCCGGAATCGGCCATGGTCGTACGCCGGCCGAGGGCGTCGTACTGCTGGGTGAGGATGGTACCGTCGGCGTAGAGCGCCGTGGTACGGCGATTGACGGCATCGTACAGCATGGTTTTCACGGCGCCGTTCGCGTCGATCTGGGTGGTCTCACGACCGGCGGCATCGAATAGATGCGTGGTGCGGTTACCCAGCGGGTCGATCTCGGCCTGGATTCGCCCGGCATTGTCGAAGACGAAGCTGAACCGGTTACCGCGCGGATCTTGAATGGCCGTGCGCTGTCCGGCTGCGTCGTAGACGAAGCTCGTGCGAAGGCCGTTGGGATCGACTGTTGCCGCGAGGCGATTCGTGTTGCTCTGGTAGACGCTGGTGAAGACATGGCCGTTCGCGTCAGTGAGCGTCGTCTCGTTGCGCGCTGGGTCGTATTGATGGGTCGTGCGGTTGCCGAGAGGGTCAACGGTCGCGCTCACCTGGCCGGCGGAATCGTAGACCGTGGTGTGCCAGAATCCCAACGGATTCTGCAAGCCGGTCTGCCGTCCGACATTATCAAAGGCATAGGTGGTGGTGTTGCCCAGGGGATCCACCGTTCCGATGACCTGGGACTTGGCGTCGTAAACGGTCGTGGAGACGTTCCCCCGCGCGTCCATCGTGCTTACTAGCCTCGCGCTGGAATCGTAGGCGAATGTCGTGAGGAACCCGAGCTGGTCCTGCACCGCGATCCTCTGCCGCGCCGCGTTGTAGACATTGGTGACAAAGTTCCCCAGCGCGTCCTGCGTGGAGAGGAGCACCCCCATGTTATCCGTCGAGTATGTCGTGACGTTGCCCAGCGCGTCCTGCTGGGACGACCGGTTCTGGTACCGGTCGTATGTAAAGCTCGTCCGGTTGCCCAACGGATCCACCACGGCCTGGAGCAGGCAGGTGTTGTAGACGTAGGTCGTGACCGCGCCGGTGGGATCCTGCGCGCTCGTGCGGTTGTCTCCCGCATCATAGGAGAAGGTGGTAATTCTTCCCAGTTCATCCTGCCGGCTGATGAGCCGGTTCAGGCTGTCGAAGCTTTGCGTCACCACCGTCCCATCGGAATTGACGATCGAGGCCAGGTTGCCGAAGCTGTCCCAGTTGTACGTAGTGACCAGTCCGCGCGGGTCCGTCACGCTCTGGAGCAGCCCGTCCGCCGTGTACGAGAAGCTCGTGACACGCCCGAGCGGATCGGTCTGGCGGATTCTCTGGTTGGTCGAGCCGTTGCCAGAGTAGCCGTAGGTGGTAGTGGCGCCCGTGGCGTCAATCAGGGTTGTCAGGTTCCCGAATCCGTCATATTGCAGCGTGGTCACGTTGCCGAGCGCGTCGCTGCAGACCTTTGGGAGCCACAGCGTCGCGTCGTACGTGACGCTGAATCCCGTTCCGGCCGGGATCTGGCGCTGGGTGACGAGACCGTTGTTATAGGTGTAGGAGACGGTCGAACCGTCCGGCCGGTTGACGGCAGTGAGCGCCGGATTGCTGCCGATTCCGGTGCCGTTGTAGGTGACGATGCCGCCCGACGGCGACACCGCGTTCATGGGGTTCTCTCCGCCCGGATAGGAGAATGTCCAGACGCCGGAGCCGAGGCCGAGGGTGGTCAGATGACGCGAGCTGTCGTACTGCAGCGAGGTGAGGAACCCGCGCGGGTCCTGAATGGTGTAGAGCAGCGTGGTCGTGCCCGGTCCCGCGTGCGAGTAGGCATACTGGGTCGCACAACCCAAGGGGGTTGTGTAGGTAGTCAGGTAGCTGTTTGAGTCATACTGGAACGTCCAGAGCCTGCCGCCCCAGTCCTGAATGGAGCTCAGAAGCGAGGTCGGGCTGCCGGCCGCGTACGTGAAGGTCACGTTCTGCCCGCCGGGGAGCTGGATGGTCTTGAGCAGGCCGGCCTCCGCCCCGCTGCCATAGATATAGGTGTGTCCAATACCGAGCGCGTCTTGCACGCGGATGAGCTGGTGGGTCACCGGGTTGCCGCCGGCAACCTGCGCCTGGTAGATCATCTGCTTTCCGTCGTTCAGGTACTCGGTGAACTTGGTCCCGTCGAAGCTCAGGGTGGAGAGGGCGCCTGAGCCCGACGCCGCGGAGTAAGTGGTGATCCCGCCAGAGGTCCCCACCTTGTTGTACGTCATCGACACGAAGTTGCCCCGGTAGAGCTTGACCTGCGCGGCTGAGGTAAAGGAGAGGACCTGCGCCCGGACACTGGCGGAGCGCCCCTGGCCGTACTCGGCATTGGTGTTGTTCTGCGAGTTGTAGTAGAACCGGATAGCCAGGTCGAACTTCTTGGCCTTCAGCAGAAGCTCCGCCTGCGTCTGGATCTCGCCGGTGATTGGGTCCGGCGTCGGCATGGTGTGCGGGTCAAACGGGACGGGAGCGGGCACACTGTAGCCGCCCTTCTCCGCGACTACGTCCGGTATGCCGCAGAACGGCGGGGGTTGCGACGGATACGGCAAGGTGTCCATGGCACCGGTGCCCATGCGTGGAAAGGACATTGGGTCAATCCTCCTTCAGTGCATCGCGCAGCGCCTCTACGGCGAACTGCGCGCAGTGTTCTTTGCCCTCCGGCAGGCCGCCTAAGAGCCGCAGGAGGTCCTCCGGCGTCAGCAGCCGGATCTTTGCTACTTCCCGGCCGGTGGCCAGCGCCACCAAGAGGCTGCCGGAGGCGATGGCCGCCGGGCAGCCGTACGTCTCAAAGCCGGCCCGCTCAATCCGGCCGTCCCGGACGATGAGCCGCAGCCGGACGTAGGGGCCGTCGCCCGGCACGCCGCTCAGCCCCTCATGGGTGGCTCCGTCCAGCGGTCCCATGCCTACCGGGTTTGCTGCGTGCTGCTTGGCTACTTCGCCGTACATGCCGTCCGTCGGCCCCTCCCTTACGCGGGCCCTTTCTCTTGGCCCTTCAACTCTATTAAATGTCGTCACAGGTAGACGCATAACGGGTATTTTGTACCCGTGGGGATTCTCGTCCTGGACCCGCTCACCCTTCGTGGTCCTTGCCGTTCACCTGGCTGTGCAGCTTCGCGAGCTTCTGGGAGACAATCTCGTACTGCTTACGCAGGTTTCCGTGCTCAAACTGCAACTGTGCGTTGGCCGCCTTGAGCTGTGCGTGCTCCTCGGAAAGATTCCGGTGCTGCTCCTTGATGGCGATGTGCTCCTCCATGAGCGTGTAGTAGCGACCCTTCCATTCCTCCAGCTCGTCATCCACCTCGGTCTGCCGCTTCCAGAGCGCCTCCACCTGGGCGAGCATGTGGGACCGGAACGTGTCCGCCTGGTCGAGTCTCTTGGTGCGCACCGCACCAAGATAGTCCAGCGCCTTCACGCCCAACCCCGTGATGAGTGCCGTAGCTATCGCGGTAATTCCGGGATCCATCTGCTCACCTGTGGCCTGGCTCGCCTCAGCCGGTCGGCCGCTTCAGGAGCCGCAGATACTCCTCCACCGTGTCATCGTCCAGGCCAGCCCCGTACAGCAGCCGGCGCAACCGCTCCCGTATGCGAAACAGCCGCATCGCGACGCAGCCTTCCTCCTGTCCGGTCTCTTCCGCAATGCTCGCGATGCTGAGGTGGCGAAGGTGATGCTGGGCAAACAGGCGCCGCTGATCGCTGGGCATGCGCGTCAGCGCCCGCGCCACGAGCAGCCCGAGCTCCTCCGCCAGAGCGTCCGCCTCGGGCGACCGCCCGGGCGCGACCAGGTTGGAGAGGAGCGCGCCAGGCAGATCCGCCCAGCAAACCTCGTGCGCGGCCCGGCTTGCCAGGCGCCGCTTGTAGTCGATCACGTGGTGGGTGATGCAGACCGCCACCCACTCGGGCCGCTCATAAAGGGGCCATCCGGCTGCCGGGTACCGTTCCTCGACCAGGATCATCCGCTCCAGGAACTCCACGGCGCAGTCCTGGACGAGCGAACCGGGAACCCGCATGTGAGCCGCCCGCCTCGTGGCGGCCTTGAACAGCCGGTCGGTCAACGCTGGACCGCCGGGACCGCGGAGTCCGTTCAGTGGTGCATTTTCCGCCGTTCGGCTCTTGCGGCGAGTACTTCCACGCCGGCGCCGATGCCGGCGTTTACTGGTTCGAAGCGGTGAAGGTGCGGAGCGGTTGCGCGAGGAGCGGCAGCGATTCATCGGGTGTCTCCCTCCGTGCGTTGACGCGGGAAAGGAGATGGAGGATACTAGAGCACCGAGCTTCTTCGAAGGCGTTCACATCCGAGCCCCTTCCCAGGAGTAGGTCCAGCCGTTCGCCCCGTACCTCCGCCAAGAGTCGCCGGGACGAACGGCTGCTTTCGTCTGGCACATGCTAACACATGTCTACTAATTTGGCAAGTAGACTCCGGCTGTCTCTGAAAAGATCG
>CAYNFH010000244.1:0-9175 GCA_964396385.1 uncultured Chthonomonadaceae bacterium
CCTGACTGAATCGGCGACATCGGCCGCGAACTGCGGGTCGAACGGGTCGTGCATGGAGCCCCAGTAGTCGGAGCCGCTGCTCACACGGGCGTGGTCCCCTCCTACCCCCGTCGTGGCGACGTAAGGCACGCGGCCGTTGCGGTAGAAGCGCGCATCCGACCAGTTGCCGATGGTGTTGAAGCCCCAGGAGGGCAGCCGCTCCAGGGTGGTCTCCAGCCAGGACCGGCTCCCGCTCGGCCCGTACTTGCGCTCCAGATTGGCGCTGTAGAAGTCGAAGTCTGCGCCCTCCTTCACCGGCCCGGAGTGGAGATAGCCGGTGCGACCGGCGTGGGCGGCCAGGGGATCGCCCGGTTTGGGCAGCCAGGTGAACATGTACTCCCGGCCGGTGGTCATGGTGCGCTCGTTCAGCTCCACCGTGTCCACGCCCGCGGAGAAGAAGAGGTGGCCGTCCGGGTCCACCAGCCACCACCGGCCGCCATCCTTTACCGTGCGGAAGAAGCCGGCCGCGGGATGCTTTGGTCCGGACGCCCAGCCGCCGAAGCGGTCCCGGTCCGGCAGAGTGGGATGGGCGCGCAGGTCCGCCTCCTCCGCCTGGCGCTGGGCGGCGATGTCCGCGTCGCTATGCACCTTGCCGGGCCACTCCGCGCCGGTGTACTGGCCGTAACGGTCCACGATGCCCTTGAGGCTCACCGGCGGCACCAGCCGCACGTTGTCTATATAGAGCGTGCGCGCTGACGGGAGATTGTGGGTGAAGAGCAGGTACTTGACGATGTGGTGGAGGTCGAAGCTGCCCGCGCCGTTGCCGGAGGCGTTGAGAAAGCCGGGGCGGGGCGGCAGCCCGCGCATGCCCACGGACATGGGATCCGGGGCCAGCGTCAGGACCAGCCGCGTCGTCGCGCCCGGCTTGACGGCCCAGCTTCCGGTGCGGGAGTGGTGATACCCGTCCGCGGAGGCATCGTCATCCACGCGGAGGCTCAGCTCCACCGGCTCCGAGCCGGGGTTGGTCACGTCCAGACCCACGCCGCCGAAGCCGCTCCAGTCCTCCGGCTGCTCCGGCGTGAAGACCACGTTGGCCCACTCCGCCGGCTGGAACTCCGCTTCCAGGGCGTGACGCCCGTTGGTGGCGTGCTGCGTAGTTACGGATATACGGGCGTTCTGTCTCTGGACGCACTGTATGTCGGCCGCGTCCTCGAATGAGGTGAGCATCCGCTCCTGAGCCCCCGCGCACGCGGCGAGGACCAGAACGACAGCGGCAATGATCGTGGCTGAGCTGAGAACGTGCATGGCGGAACCTCCTCCCGATGCGAGATTCGCGCGGCCTGGCGGGACTCCTCCGGCTGATGTCGTGGCGGTCGCCGGCTCACAACACAAGAAAACGGGCCGCTCCCACCGTGTGAGAGCAGCCCGTCAAAGGGACGGTGGACGGAAGACGGGAGACGGACGGAAAGGGCCGGATTGGTGGAGTGATGGAGTAATGGGTTCTGGATCCATTACTCCATCACTCCCCTACTCCAATACTCCGTCCGTCCTCCGTAAACCGTCTTCCGTCATTCGATTCCGCCTGCCAGGGCCGTGGGCGACCAGCCGGGGAACGGTCCGTAGTCCTCGTACAGGAAGCTGAAAGGTGAGGTGACCGTCCAGAGCGAGACGCGCTGATCCGCCGTGTGGACCCACAGGATCCGCGGGCGGTTGTCAGAGCCTATCGCCAGCATGGTGGCCTGCCAGCCGCTGTACGGCCCGAAGGTGTCGGCGGTGTGGCTGCCGGGCGCGTTGACGGTCCAGAGGGAGATGGAGCCGTCCGTCTTCACCCACAGCAGCCGCGGCTTGTTATCCCCGCCCACTGCCATGGCTTTGGCCGTATATCCCGCGATGGGGCCGTAGGTGTCGGCCGTGAAGCCTCCGGCTCCATTCACAGTCAGGATGGCTGCGCGCCCATCCGGATTGGTCTCCAGGAACCGCACGGTATTATCGGACCCATCGGAGATGCTCGACGGGGTCCAGCCTGGGAAGGGCCCGAAGTTCTGGTAGGTGAAGGTCCCCGGAGCGGTGATCGTCCAAAGCGATGCCGTGCCGTTACCGTCGCTCCACAGGACGTGCGGACGGTTGTCCGGACCTACGGTGAGCCCGGTGGCGGTCCAGCCCGTGTACGGACCGTAGTTGTCATAAGAGAAGGTGCCGTCCGGGTTGACGGTCCAGAGGGAGATCGCGCCGGAGGTGTTGCGCCAGAGCACGCGGTTCATACCGTCGCCCCAACCGTTGGCCATGCCAACCACGCTCCAACCGGGGAAGGGACCGTAGTTCTGGTAGGTGAAACGGCCGGGCGCTACGATGGACCAGATGGAGACGGTGCCGTCCGTGTTGGTCCAGGCCAGGCGAGGCGGAATGGGCGAAAGCCGGTATGCGTGGAAGTTGCCGCCTGGGTTGACGCCGAAGCCGGTGATCTGCCCGTTATCGTTGATAGCGTCACCGGACCAGATGGACCAGCCGCTGGAGGTGGGCACAACGGTTCCGATGTCCCGCGCGCCGTTCACCGCGTCCCAGATAAAGGCGCTCTGGGAGCCGTCCTGCTTGATGTAGTAGCCCGTCACCTGGCCGCGGTTGTTGATGGCGTTGGCGTAGCTGGCCTTCCCGCTAAGCGCGCCCAGGTCCGTCATCTGACCGTTGCTGTAGATGAAGGCATGGTCACCGGAGGCGGTGTTGGAGTAACCCACCACCTGCCCAAGGTCGTTGATAGCGTAGGCGAAGCTGCTGGTGGAGCTATCGCCGAGAGTGCCCAGATCGGTCATCTGCCCGCCGTTATAGAGAAAGGCGTGCTGCACGTTTGCCGTGCCGGTGTCGGAGATGCCGACGACCATGCCGGACTGGTTGATGGCGGTGGCAAAGCTGTTGGCGCCGCCGGGGAGGGTGCCCAGGTCGTTGATGGTGTTGGAGTCCCAGAGAGCGGCATGCGTTACGCGGCTGGTGGTCACGTCCGCATAGCCCACTACCTGTCCTGCGTCGTTAATGCCGTACGCATCGCTGTAGTTTCCGCCCAGCGTGCCCAGGTCAACGGTAGTGCCACCTGAGAAGAGCGTAGCGTGCCAGTACGCATTGCCGCTGATATAGGAGAAGCCGGCAACCTGGTTGTTCCGGTTGATGGCCCGGCCGATGCTGTACAGTCCGCCCGGGAGTGTGCCCAGGTCCGTAGGCGCGCTGCCCGGAGAGAACAGCGCCGCGTGGTAGGCATTGTCTCCCGAGAGGTAGCTGTAGCCGGACGCCACGCCGTTGGCGTTGACTCCCGTTCCAAAGCTGTATGATCCGCCGAGACTACCCAGATCGGTCACGAGATAACCCTGCCCGGCGCACGGCCGTGCCGCGGCGCCAAGCAGGAAGAGCATTGCGGCCACTACGAGAGGTCTCCCAGAAGGCTCTCGCATGTCTTTGACTCCTTTCCGTTTGTTTCGATCCGCACCCGCCGGGATGGCCGGTGTGTGCGCACGTCCGCGCCGGTGATGTGAGGGGGGTTCTCAAGCGTGAAGCCGCGGCGGATTCGCGACTCCTGGTCTCTCTTCGCGGCCTTTACAAAGATTCCTGCCGGGCAGAGGACGGAGGACGGAAGACGGAGGACGGAAGACGGAGGACGGAGGCGAAGCGAGATCATGAGGGGTGAAGGGATGAGGGGTAAACCCGGAAATCGGATTCATCCTTCATCCCTTGCTCTCACTCCACTCCGGCAGTAAGCGCGGCGGGCGACCAGCCCGGGAAGGGGCCATAGTCCTCATACACAAACTTGCCGGGCGAAGTGATGTCCCACAGGCTCACCCTGGAGGATGCCTGATTGATCCAGAGGATGCGCGGGTCGTCATCGTATCCCACAGCCAGGAGACCGGGCTGCCAACCCTGGAACGGTCCGTAATTGTCGTAGGTGAAGGTCTGTGGCGCCTTGATGGTCCAGAGGGACACTGTATGGTCCGTGGAGCGGACCCACATTATGCGCGTCCTGTTATCGCCGCCGACGGCCATGGCCTGAGCGTTCCAGCCGGCAAACGGGCCGTAGTCGTCCGTGGCGAAGCCACCAGTGGAGTTGAAATTCCAGAGGCTTATGCGTCCATCCTGGTTACCCCACATCACTCGGAGAAGGTTGTCGGCGCCGACGGCCATGGATTGAACCGACCAACCGGCAAAGGGTCCAAAGTCCTGGTATGTGAAGTGGCCCGCCGAGGTGATGGTCCAGAGCGAGATCTGGCCGCCTGGACCGTTCCAGAGAAGCCGCGGCTGGTTGTCTGTACCGACGACCACCTGTATCGCA
Organism: uncultured Chthonomonadaceae bacterium; assembly: GCA_964396385.1. Taxonomy (GTDB): domain Bacteria; phylum Armatimonadota; class Chthonomonadetes; order Chthonomonadales; family CAJBBX01; genus CAYNFH01. The sequence goes on from CAYNFH010000244.1 coordinate 4,289, forward strand.
TTCCATCCCGGATAGGGGCCGTAGTCATCATAACTGAACGTACCGTTAAGGTTCACCGTCCACAGAGAGATGGCGCCCGAATCCTGTGTCCAGAGGATCCGCACCAATCCGTCCGCGGGTCCTACGGACACGGCTCGAGCCGTCCATCCGGCATACGGCCCGTAATTGTGATAGGCGATCTGGCCCGGATGCGTGATGTCCCACAATGATATGGATCCGTCTGAATACTTCCAGAGGACGTGCGGATGGATCGGCGTCAGCAGGCAGGCGACGCTGCCGGTGCCCTGGTTTTGCGGACCGTTAGCCGCAATCTGGCCGGCGTCGTTGATGCCCTGCGCTGTCTGCAGGGTCAGCCCGGAGCCTTCCGGAATGAGCGAATTCAGGTCCCGGATGCCGTGAGTGGTATCCCAGCGGAAAGCGTGGTCCGCGCCGCCGCCGGTTGGCGCGCTACTGCCCACCACCTGCGCGAAACTGTTCAGCGCCCACGCCTCGGAGGAGTGGCCGCCTAGATCGCCGAGCTGGATCACCTGCCCTGAGCTCCACAGGACGGCATGGTCCTCCCCGTCGTTGTTCACGTCCCCGGAATAGCCCACGACCTGACCGGCAGCGTTGATGGCGAACGCCTCGTTGTCGGTTGCTGTCGGTATTCCTCCAAGATCGGTCCAGGTCGTGTTCGAGGGATTGTAGAGGAACGCGCGCGGGACGTTGGCGCCCGTCGCGCCGAAGTCGGCCGTGCCGGCAATCAGTCCGCTATCGTTTATCGCGTTCCCGTTGCTGAAGGAGCCGCCCGGGGCGAAGCCAAGGTCCTGCATGGTTCCCGCCGAGTAAAGAAACGCGTGCTGAGGCGCATTTGTGGCGGTGGTCCGTGTGGACGTCCCCACGACCTGGCCCTGATTGTTAAGCCCGCCAGGGAGGCTGGAATTCCCGCCCAGCGTGCCCAAATCGGTCGTGGTGCCGCCAAACAGGACCGCGTGGTTGCCGCTACTGCCCAGGACCAGGCCCGAGTCGTTGACGGCCACGGCATAGCTGTTGCTGGCGCCCGGCAGCGTGCCCAGATCGAGGAGCTGACCCGGTCCTTTGTACAGCAGGGCGTGCGAGTTGCTGCCTGTCCCGGCGATCCAGCCGTTCTTGTTGATGGCGCCCACTCCCACGCTGGTCATGGACGCGCCGCCGGCGGTAGTGCCCAGCTTCGTGACGGTGAACCCCTGCGACGACGCCGACCCGGCTGCGACGGCGACGAGCAGGAGGACAATCGGGGGACGAGCAAAGGTCCGCGCAATCATTCCTGACTCCTTGCGTGAAGTACTTGGGCGCGGCCCAGGGGTCCTGCACAAGGAGCGACCGCGCCACTTCCTTTTATACGTTTCGCGCCCCGACGTTTCGCCTGCCGAGCGGCAGCCAGAATCAGAACAGCCCCGGCGCTCTCGCCGAGGCTGTCTTCCTACCGACCAGGGACTACAGACGACACACCACGGAAGGCAGATTCCAGCGTCTGTGGTGTGTCGTCTGTGGTCTACTCGACGCCGGCGGGGGCGTGGCGCTGCGGCGGGGGTGTCCAGGAGGGATCGGATTCGGCCAGGAGGTCCAGGCCCAGGAAGCGGCCGAGCTCCTCGTCCGTGTGGCGGTCCACGAAGTTGGCGAAGATCTCATCCTCCGCGCGGGTCTCCAGATAGCACCGCAGGAGGTTCTCGATGGCGTACTTCACCTTGATCGCGGGGACCTTGCGGGAGATGGGCCGGGTGAACCTGGCATCTACGCCCAGCCGTCCGCCCAGGCAGATATCGTACGCCTCCACCTGCTGACCATCCACGCGGGCGAGGCAGCCCTGCAGGCCGATGTCCCCGGTGTGGTGCTGACCGCAGGCGTTGGGGCAGCCGTTGACGTTGATGCGGATAGGCTCGTCCAGTGGCAGCCGGTCCTCCAGGTGAGCGATGATCTCCTTGAGGCGCAGCTTGGTCTCCGTGATGGCCAGGTTGCAGAACTCCGTCCCGGTGCAGGCGATGCCCACCTTGCGGACCGGTGAGACCTCCCACTCAAAGCCGGCGGCGCGGATGGCGGCCTTGGCGTCCTCCAGGTCGTCCGCCGGGATGTTGGGAAACAGCAGGTTCTGCTGGTTGGTGGTGCGCAGCGAGCCGCCGCAGTACCGCTCCGCCACGTCCGCTGCCGCCAGCATCTGGTCCGCGCTGAGCCGGCCGGTGAGCACGGGGGCGCACACCCAGAAGAGACCTGGCTGCTTCTGCGCGTGGACGCCCACGTGCGCGATGGGGTTGGCGCGCGGCTCCTGGTAAGGGATGGCGCGCTCCGGGGTCCAGCCCAGATGCTCAATGAGCACCTCGCGGAACCGCTCGGGGCCCCAGTCCGCCACCAGGAACTTGAGGCGCGCGTGGTTGCGCCGCTCGCGGTAGCCGTAGTCGCGGAAGATCTCCGTTACGGCGCGGCACAGGTCCGTCACCTGCTCGGGCCGGATGAATACGTCGAGCTGCTGGGAGAGTCTGGGCTGGGTGGAGAGGCCTCCGCCCACGCGGACGTGGAAGCCAACCTCATAGCCGCCGTTCTTGGGCCGGCGGACGGCGGAGATGCCCAGGTCGTTGATCTCCGGCTGGTGGCAGCGATGGGCACACCCGCCGATGGTGATCTTATACTTGCGCGGCAGGTCTGAGAAGTCCCGGTTGCCCAGGAAGTAACGGGTGATGTCGTGGACTACGTCGTGAGTATCGTACAGCTCGTCCGGGTCCAGCCCGGCCACGGGGCAGCCGGCGATATTGCGGGTGATGTCCCCGCAGGCGCCGGTGGTGGTGAGCCCTACCGCGCGCAGCCGCTCGATGGCGCTGGGGATGTTCTCTATGGTGAGCCAGTGGAACTGCACGTTCTGGCGGGTGGTGAGGTCCGCCATATTGTTGCCGAAGTCGCGGGCGACCTCTCCGATGGCGCGCCACTGGTCCGCCCGGATGTCGCCGCCCGGGATCTTAACGCGCATCATAAAGTGGCCCACCTTGGGCTGCTGCTCATAGATGCCGTACCAGCGGAAGCGCGCCATATCGTCCGGAGTGATGCTGGCGTAGCCCGTCTTGCTGTAGCGCACGATGTCCGGCCAGACGTCCAGCCCGTCCTTGGCCTTCTTTATCTCTTCAACCTTGTTTGCCATCTCAAGAGCCTCTACCGTGCGAATCACCGCACAGCCGATACTTGACTAAATTGCTCAAGTTAGTAGGATTTGTCTATTATACTCCGGCGCAAAGAATCCAGCAATCCGTGCAGATAGGGGCGAGACGGAACAGGGAATAAACGGGGCAGGCGCCTCCTGATGGGCGACGATCACAAAGACGGAGGAACGCTATGAGGCACCACGCAACCCTTTCACCATATCGCCACTCCAGCCGAGCTCTGGGTATCCTCTGCATGGGCATGGCCCTCGCCGGCGCTGCCGCCGAGACTCAGGCGCAGATCAACTATCCGGACTTCAGCTCCGCCGCCGGTCTCCAGCTTCTTGGAGACACCGCGGTTACCAACGGAGTGCTCCGGGTAGCCCCGGCCGTGGGCGGAACCAACTTCGCAGGCGCGGCCTGGAACAAGACGCTGGTTAACGTCGGCGGCGGCTTCCAGACGACCTTCCAGTTCCAGATCACCAATCCCGGCGGGCCCGCCGGCAGCGGCGACGGCTTCGCGTTTGTCATCCAGAACTCTTCCACCGGCCTCAGCTCCATCGGAGGTGGCGGCGGCGGCATCGGCTACGACGGGATCGACCGCAGCGTAGCCGTTGAGTTCGATACTTTCGACAATTGGAACCTGAGCGACCCGAACGACAATCACATCAGCGTGCACACGGCCGGAGCCCTGCCGAACTCGGCGGACGAGCTCTACTCCCTGGGTTCGACGACGGCTATCCCGAACCTGAAGGACGGGGCGGTCCACACGGTAAAGGTCCGGTACGCTCCCGGAACGAGCCCGAGCTTCAGCATGCTTTACGTCTACATCGATGACCTGAACAACCCGGTGCTCGGGGTCGCGTGCGACCTGCCGTCGCACGGGATGACCAACGGCCAGGCTTACCTGGGCTTTACCGCCGGTTGGTACGGCGGCTCCCAGAACGACGATATCCTGAGCTGGACGATGAGCCCGCCCTCCGTCCCGCCGGTGATATCGAACGTTTCGGCCAGCCCCACCAACATCTGGCCCCCGAACCACAAGCTGGCGCCTGTTACCGTCGCCTACACCGTGACCGACGATACGGACCCGAGCCCGAGCTCCAGTCTTTCCGTGGCGTGCAGCGATTCAAGCGCGGTGGCTGGAACCGACTGGCAGGTGATTGACGCTCATCACGTTACTGTGAAGGCCGAGAAGAATCGTGTCTATACGATCACGATTACCGCGACCAACAACGCGGGGCAGAGCGTACAGAAGACGGTCACCGTCTCCGTGACCAATCCTCACTAAGACGCATCAGCGCCTCATCCAATGGCCCCGCCCTTCCCAGGCGGGGCCGTTTTCATGTTACGGTGCCGGAGTAGCGCCACGCCCTCCTCTTCTACTGCCAGCAGGGCGGCGGTGTGGGGGCGGGCGGCGAGACGGTCCAGGAGCGGCTCGCCGATGGTGAGAAGGCCGGTGGAGAGGGCGTCGCTGTCCGTGGCGGAGTCGCAGACCACCGCCGCCAGCAGCCCGGCGCGGGTGGGGCGGCCGGACCGCGGGTCCAGCACGTGGCCGTATCGCTCGTCGCCCTCCGTAAAGGACTTGCCGTGGACGGCGGAGACCGAGAGCGCCTGGTCCCGCAGCTCCACCACGGTGAGGTGATAGTGAGTCGTGAGTCGTGAGTCGTGAGTCGTGAGACCGGAATTGGTTGAAGGTTGAGGGTTGAAGGTTGAAGGTTGTCCCAGCCCCTCGGACCGGTGG
>CAYNFH010000245.1:0-9165 GCA_964396385.1 uncultured Chthonomonadaceae bacterium
CGCCGGGCTGGAACCCCGGCGCTATTGAAAGGAAACCCGGCTGAAGCCGGCTCCGCAGCCCGAAGGGGTTCCCCTGTAATAGCACCGGGGTTTCAGCCCGGTGCAGAGGCTCCGCAGCCCGAAGGGGTTCCTCAGTAACAGCCCGGTGGGTTTAGCCCCGGGCGATGTGACGGAATCTCTCCCTACCGCAGCGGCAGCAATACGGCGGGAGAGGACTGGCGGGCGCGGTTGATGTCCACCGCCGTGATGGTGTAGTCCACCCGGCCGGGGTCTATCAGCCAGACGACGCTCATCGGCCGCGACTGCCAGTGGCCGGCGGAATCTACCGGCACATCCTGCTGCGCTACCGTACCCTCCATGGTCAGGCCGCCCGGCTCGCGCGCCCGGTATACTACACGTACCCGCACGATGGTGTTCGGCTGGGCCGTTCCTCGCACCGTGAGCGGCTCCATCACGCGGCTTTCGCGCGGCGGGTAGAGGATGGCGGGCGCGGGCGGCGGACCGGGCCGCGCGGCGATGACGCGCGGAGTAGTCTGCACAAACCGCCGCCCGTCCGGTGTCACCAGCGTCACGACCACGGGCGCCTGCCAGATGTTATCCCCGGGCCTCACTGTGTAGGATCCCACGTAGCTGCCCGGAGTCTCCTCCACCATCCGCCGGTTACGGATGCCGGCCCAGTCGAAGCTGGCGCTTCCGCCGGGCGTTCCCGAAGCCTGAACGCGGAGCACGTCTCCGGGCCCCAGGGTTCCGGAGTCCTCCACCACCACGGAGCGGATGCCGCTCGGGATCGCCTCCACATCGAAGGTCCAGCTTGCGTGTGCGGTGTTGCCGGCTCGGTCCGGCACGTCCAGTGTAACGGTGTGAGGACCGGCCGTGAGCAGCCGCGGCGGGCTGTAAGAGACGTACTCCTCGGCCACGGTACTGTCCGGGGTCACGTCCCGGCCGTCAAGCTGGAGGCGCACCTCCGCCGTAGCAATTCCGCTGCCGCCACTATCGCTGTAGGCCGCCCAGATGAGGGGCTCCGCCCCGCGCACAACCGCGTGTGGCTCCGGCCGCATCTCCTCCACCACCGGCGGAGCAGTATCCACCAGGAGTGGCTCCCCTACGCGGTGGGGCCCGACAGTGCGGCCACCTTCCACCATATCGACCAGAATGGGAGCGCCGTCGACGAAGATCTGCCGCTCGGTCGGAGCGGTCCATCGGCCCTCATAGATACCGGGAGTGGTCTCATTCAGCGGCGCGTCCGTTATCAGGCCGGGGATATGGAACCGGGCGTGCGCTCCGGGGGTGGCATGAACGGTGATCCGGACCGTGTCCCCCGCGTGCAGCCACTGGCCCTCCCGCGTATGGGTCGCGGAGACGATCTCCAGCTCCCGCACGGGTGGTGGACCAACGGGAGTCGGGGGCGGGACGACAATGGTCTCATGGACCTGCCCCGTGGAGATCAGGACCGTGCGAGAGACGCCGTCCCAGCGGACTTCCGCGCCGAGCGCTTCGCCCACAAACCGCAGCGGCACCATGGTACGTCCGCCCATGGTCATGGCAGGCACGTCCAGCGTCACGTCATGCCCGTTGACGCGAGCGTCGCGGCTGCCGAGCGTCATCTGCAGGTCCAGGTTTCCCCGGCTTGCCGTAACCATCTGGGTGGCCGGGTCCCAATCCACGAACGCGCCGAGCTTCTCCAGCACGCCGCGGAGCGGCACCATGACGCGGCCGTGCACCTCCGCCGGGCCCATCCCCTGGAACACGACCGGCTGGTCGTTCACAAAGACTCGGATCTGTGCTCCGCCCGCCGCGGTGCAGGCAAGCAGCGCGGCGCACGCGATCCAGGCGTGTATCTGCTTGAGCATAGTAGAGCTTCCTCTTCAGAACGTCTGTCCAATTACTGATAATGACAAGCGATTGGCGCAACGATGCCGTTCCCGGAACCCCGGCCCCCAATGCTGGGGGAGTCTGCGGAATGGAGCCGCGCCGTTTCCGGCGAACATATACAGGCGGCGGACGTTCTATATACAAGACGTGTGCAAGGTTCCTGGACCGAAGGAGACGACTATGGCAGTCACTCGCGCACCGGAAAGACCGCAAGGGCAGGGCCTCACCACGGGCAACGCGCCCTTTGTGGAGGACGCGCAGAGCCACGAGCAGCTCTTCATCTACCAGCCCTACGAGCTGTACTCGGAGGAGAACCACGAGGCGTGGCGGCGGCTCTATGCCAGTATCCGTGAGCGGTGGGACCGGTACGCAAACGACTACTTCTTGCGCGGGGTGGAGATCCTTCACCTGGATCCGAACCACATCCCTCGGCTGGAGGACGTGAACCGGTTCCTAGAGCCCCTGACCGGATTCCAGACCAAGCCGGTGAGCGGCTATGTGCCGATCCTCACCTTCTTCGAGTGTTTACGGAACCGCGAGTTCCCCACCACCGTGACCATCCGCGACGCGCAGCGGCTGGACTACCTTCCGGAACCGGACATCTTTCACGACGTGGCCGGGCACGTACCGATGCACACGGACAGGGCATTCGCCGATACGCTGGTCCGCTTCGGCAACTGCGCGCATACGGCCGTGGAGATGGTGGCGGACCTCGCTGACGAGGACGAGAAGGTGGCGCGCGTCATCAGCATGCTGCGGGCCATGCGCCGCTTCTTCTGGTTCACGGTGGAGTTCGGGCTGATGCGCGGGAAGGACGGCACCAAGGCGTACGGCAGCGGCCTGCTCAGCTCGCGCGGAGAGCTGGAGCACGCCATCATGTCGCCCAGCGTCCAGTGCTATCCCATCCAGTTCGAATGGGTGATCAACCAGGGGTACGAGATCCACCACTACCAGCCGCTGCTGTTCATCGTGGAGTCCTTCGACCACCTGTTCGACCTGATCGGCCAGTTGGAGCAGTGGATGCGCCAGGGCAAGCTGGACAACGTGGCTCCGGGCCTGCCGAACATGAGCGAGGCGGACGTGCGCCGCTTCATTGACGCATCGGGGAAGGTGTAGTGCGTGGATGTCATTCTGAGCGACAGCGAGGAATCTGCTGTTTCCGGCAGAGTACGTGCCGAGGCCGTTAAGCAGATCCCTCGCGGAGCTCGGGATGACAGGTTGCTGCAGCCGGCATCCTCTGTTTCGGCAGCTATGGCAGCGGTGCTTGAATACCCAGAGCTAAGCCGGAGACGTTTTGAGAGAGCTGGCGCAGGCGGTAGACCCGGTGCTGCAGGTCGTTTTCGCCGCGTTGCTCCGGCGGGCACGGGAGATCGACCTCCCAAAGCCGGAGTGGCACCCCCAGCCGGTGGCAGATGGCCATGAGGTAGGGCCGCCAGCCCCAGCCGACGTCCTCCGCCAGGCGCTCCACGAACGGCAGCAGGGCGCGGTGGATGAGCAGCGGCCCGTACATGTAGTCCCCGTCCTGGCCCCAGGTTTCGGCGCAGAGCCGGTTCATCAGCGTCTCCGGGAGCTGCTGGCCCTCCGGGAAGGTGCGGAAGCTCTCCGGCGAGCGCGCCGCGATGATCATCCCTCCGCCGCCTATTGCTTGCTCTAGCATCGCCGGAGTGCGGTGCTCGAAGAACCAACGCTTGTCCGACTCCGTGTAGAGCGTCCACTCCGCCGCGGAGGCGTGGGCGGCGCCAAGGGCCGTCTTCACCTGGCCTATCAGGCGCGGCCCGTCGGGCCTATACGGCAGGACCTGCACGTCCGAAAGCTGCCGCAGCTCGCGAAGAAACGGCTCGGGGGAGCCGCCATCCGCCGCGATGATTGGGATTCCCGTCCCGGCGAGGGCCTTTACTGCGCTCAGAATGAGCTCCGCTTCCGCGACATCCCGCGCCCACGTCGGCATAGCCGCTATCAGACTGGTCATCCGCTCCACCTCCATCCTGAGATTACCTGGAGGGGCTGCGTGGTATGGCGGCGAATCAGAGGTGACGTTAAGGTGTTCGCGACGATACGCGCGCTCGGACCAAGGTCCGGCGCTGGGTGACCTGTCGGCCTAGTGTCCACCTGCGTGGACACGGGTCGCAGTGGAAGGAACCTCCGCTATGCGCCTCCGGCATCTCTCCATCCTCTTTGCGATTCTGCCGCTATTGTCGGGCCCCACCCGGGCGCAGCCGGCCCGGACGTGGCAGCCGGTGGGGCTCTCCGGCGGCGGCGCGATGTTCTCACCGGCCATCAGTCCCGCCGATCCGAGCCGCATGATGGTGAACTGCGACATGAGCGCGGCCTACATCACTCAGGATGGCGGCGCCACCTGGCAGATGATCTCCTGGAGCCAGCTCCACGCCAACACGCGGTGCAACCCGGCCTTTGACCCCCGCGATCCGCAGACAGTCTTCGCGGCGGACGGCGGGAGCCGCCTCAAGGTGAGCCACGACGGCGGCGTCCACTTTGAGCCGCTCGCGGAGTTCAAGGGCGAGCTGGAGGGCCGCATCGCCATCGACCCCACCTATTCAAAGCGGATGCTCGTGGGCACAAGCCAGGGCATTTTCAGCTCCGCCGACGCCGGCAAGACCTGGACAGCCTGTGAGGGCCTCGCCGGGGACCCCCTCTCCTTCCACTTTGACCTGAACACTCCCGCGCTGCGCCGGACCTGCTTCGCGGGAACCAGCAAGGGGATATGGCGGTCACGCGACAGCGGGGAGACGTGGACCAAGGTGACCAACGGCCTGCCAGCGCGGGACATCCTCTCCTTCGCGGGCGGCTCGGATCCCAAGCAGCGTCTCACCATCCTCTACTGTTCGGTGCCGAGCAGCGTCGAGGGCGGCAGCCTGACCGGCGGAATCTACCGCTCCACGGACGGCGGCGCGTCCTGGCAGTCTGCCATGGGCGAAGGATTGAATAAGGAGACGAAAGCCTTTGACGAGTGGGCCATAGGCCCAGTGGCGCAGTACCGGCACGTGCTCACCTCCGATGCGGATCCGCGCCTCGTTTACACCTTCAACACGAACACCGGGATCCCGCCGCCGCACAACGCCACCGTGTTCCGCTCCACCGACGCCGGAGCGACCTGGACCGCCACCTTTCAGGGCGACCCGCGCTACCCCAACTGCAACGTGGAGAGGGACTACACGGTCTGTGAGGATGGCCAGTTCTACCAGGACGTACCCTGGCCCGCCATTGACGACCGCGATCCGGACCGCTTGATCCTGGTCACTATGGGCCAATGCTATCTGACCGTGGACGGCGGCAAGACGTGGAAGTGCGGCCACACGCACCTGGTGGTGGATAAGCGGATGCCGGGACCCAGCAGCCGCTGGGAGTGCAACGGACTGGTGGTCACCACCACCTGGAACTACTATGTCGATCCGTTCGAGCCGGACCGGCACTACATCTGCTACACCGACATCGGGTTCGCTCGGTCCCAGGATGCCGGCCGCACGTGGCAGTGGTGGAGCGTCAAGGGCCGCGCGCCCTGGAGCAACACCTGCTATGAGCTAGCGTTCGATCCGGACACGCCGGGCAAAGTGTGGGGCGCCTTCTCCAACGTCCATGACATCCCGAACGGCAACATCATCTGGGGCAACCATAGGGACACCTACCCCGGCGGCGTCTGCGTGAGCTACAACTCGACCCAGACGTGGGCCGTCTCCAACCAGGGGCTGCCTGCCGCGGCGGTCACCTCCGTGGTCGTCGACCCAAAGAGCCCAAAGGGCTCCCGGATGCTGTATGCGGCCGTGTTCAATCACGGCGTTTACCGCTCGACCGACGACGGCAATACCTGGAGCGCCCGCTCGAACGGGCTCGGCGCGCCCTCCAACATGCGCGTCTGCCGGGTCTACCTGCACCCGGACGGAACGCTGTTCGCGCTGGTGACCGCGATGCGCCGGAACGGCCAGTTCCAGCCGGAGGGGGTCGGTCTGTACCGCTCCAGGGATCGAGGTGACCACTGGGAGCTCGTGAACCGCTCCAATCCGCTCCTATGGCCAAAGGACTTCACGGTGGACCGGCGGGACAGCAAGACCATCTACGTGGGGGCGTGCGATGCGCAGCACGACCAGGCAGGGCTGTACCGCACGACGGACGGAGGGGCTACGTGGACAAGGCTGGCGCGCAAAGGCTCGGAGCATTTCGGCGCGTACCCGCATCCCCAGCGTCCCGGCTGGATCTACATGACGCTGACTGAGGGAGCGCCGGGAGCGGGGCTATGGCTCAGCAAGGACAACGGCGCCACGTGGACTCCCCTGGACGGGCTGCCGTTCAGCAACGCCCAACGCGTGACGGTGGATCCGCACGACCCGGACACCATCTACGTCACCACCTTTGGCGGAAGCGTGTGGCGAGGTCCTGCGGGCGGATGAAAAGCTGAAGGGGTGAAAGGGTGAAGGGGTGCACCACCTCTTCCTCGGGTTCAAACGCTCCTCTCGGTTGGGAGGCAGACATAGGACGGCTGACGGCCGAAGCCCTGCACCTCCACCATGCCGCTGGGGTATAGGCGCAGGATAGAGTACGCGTTATTCTCCAGGCCCTCGCCCTCGACGGCGGAGAGCAGCGTGCAGTAATGGATTCCATTGAGGAAGCGATAATCGCTAACGTGGTTATGACCCTGGATCACGGCCCGGACCTTGCGAGACCGCTCCAGAATCCGTCGGACCTCCGGAGCGCTGTGGACGGCGTACTCTGTTTCCACGTCCAGCCGCTGATGGACGAACACGATGGCAAGCAGGTCCGAGCCTTGAAGGTCCGCCTCAAGCCACTCCCGCTGCTCAAGGGGAATCTCCGAGTCCCGCCAGTCCGCGTTGCGGCCGCCGTACGGGACGCCATCCGCACGGCAGCAACCGTCCAGCATGACAAAGTGAAAGCCGCCGCAGTCAAATGAGTAGTAGGAGCGAATCGCGCCCACGCACTCCATGAACTGCGGCTTGGTGAGCGTCCAGACGCAGTGATTGCCCAGGACGTAGTGGACCGGCGCTTTGGAGCGCGCCAGCTCCACATGCGCCGCCTGAAGGTAGCCTAGCTCCTCTTGCTCCGTCGCGCCTTCGTCGATGAGGTCGCCGAGCTCCACACAGAATGCGACTCCCTCCCGGTTGAACGTCTCTACCGAATCCCTCAGTTTGGCAAGCGCGTCCCGGTAGTGCCTCCTTCCCTCCGGCTCCCGCTGCGCGTAGTGCAGGTCCGTAATGACCCCGATGGCGATTCCATTGGTCATGGTAGCTGTATTATGGCGGGAACCTGTTTGGGAGCGAATCGTCTCACAGGTGGCACGTCTAGTACACGAGGAGGTGAGTAGTATGTGGAATCGACAGAATCAGGGCAGCCTGACCCGAAGACAGGGAGGCTGGATGACGCCGCAGGGCTTCGGTGGCTTCTGGAACCGGCTCGCCGAGATTGAGGAGATGCACCGGCGCATGGACGAGCTGTTCAACCAGGCGTTCGGCGTGGGCATCAGCGGCCAGGGAGGCCAGCCCGGGCAAATGGGCTTCTCGGAGCCCGACGTAGACGTGTACGAGCGCGACAATGAGTACGTAGTGCATGCCGCCCTGCCGGGCTGCCGGCCGGAGGACATTCAGCTCCAGGCCACACAGGATGGGATCATGCTGACTTGCGAGACCCGATCTCCGTTCCAGGAGCAGGGGCAGGGTGATGGCTCCCAGCCGCAGGGCCAGCAGAACCAGCAGAACCAGCAGAGCCAGTCCGGTCAGCAGGGCCAGCAGGAGCAGTACACGCCGCTGCGCCGGAGCCGCTGGAGCAGCCAGAGCCGCATGCAGTTCGCGTACAGCTTCCCGGAGGAAATCAATCCGAACCAGGTACAGGCGGAGCTGCGCAACGGTCGTCTAGAGCTGCGCATTCCCAAGGCACAGCCCCAGCGCCAGGGCCAGCCGATCCGCATCCAGGTACAGGGAGGCGAAGACCAGTCGGCAGGGAGCATCCCGCAAAGTGGGCGGATCCCGCAGCAGTCGCAGACCAGCACCATGGGCGGTCCCGGCTCAACCATGCAGCCGGCAGCGACCGCCAATGAGGACCAGAGTACGCTTGGAGATACTCTCTCCGGCGGGTCGCGCCAGGGCCGGGCCGCCGGCGAGTCGATGCCGGTGGGCTCGGACAGTGAGGGACTGGCGGCCGGGCAGGCCAAGCCCACGCGAACGGCCTCGCGGTCTGGCAAGGCCACCGGCGCCGCCAGGGCCAGCCGGAAGAATCAGGCGGTGCCTTCGCCGTAGTACCCGCACCCCAGGAGCCTGCAAGGAGATTCGTTCTCTTGCAGGCTCCTTCCGTTTCCGTGTCGAATAGTACGGAACAGCATGGCCCACCGCGCTCGTGCAGGCGTAGGGGCGCTCCCCGCAAGTGCACAGCCACTTCCGCCTGGGCACCTGTCTGGCATAGTTAGTGCATCCCGGACACAGACGGTCTCGCCGACCGTCCACGCCGCCGGACAATCGCCAAGCCGCGCTACGCGGCGGCAGGAGCTCCTCATGGCCAACAACAACTCGGATGATCCGCGCCTGAAACCGGAGGCGCGTCAAGCCGCACCACAGTCCGCCGATGCCCCCGGCGATAACGCTGCCAATGCGAAACAGAAGCCTACCCTGAAGCAGCGGACGCGGGAGATCGCCGACGATTTCACTTTCTCTACGCTGCTCACCGGCGTCTCCGCCGAAAAGGAGGCGGTAGTGAACGTTCCGCAGCCTTCCGTGGAACCGAAGCGGCCATCCAAAGCGCCGATTATCGCCGCATGCACGGTGGTCGCTCTCCTGATCATAGCAGGCGCCTGGAAGCTGTTGGGACGTTCCAGCAGCGAGGCTGCGCCACCGTCCGGCCCGGCCACGTCCACTCCATCCAGCGCCGCTCCCACCCTTACCGCCGGTCTGGTCCGGTTTCGCCTGCCGGCGGACCAGGGCGCAGCCGACTCCAGTGTGCAGGCCCCGGTCTATATTCTGAGCGACTTTGAGCTCGGGCCCGGGAACTGGCGGCCGGACAAACGGCTGCCGGCCTGCGGCAACGCCGCTGTCGCCCGGGTTCGGAACGGCGCGGCCAGTACCAAGGCGGAAAAGGAGCGGCCGGCAGTCGGTGATGCCGGTGATTTTGTTGTCAGAGGTCGTGATCTTATAGAGCGGAATTGCACCATCGGTGAAGCCGGTGGTGTTCGGCGGACACGTGGTCAACGAGGCGGTCGACCCGCCGCAATTCCTCTGGCCCGTCAACTCGTCGGTCGGCGACCCGCAGAAGGGAATTGCCGCCGGGGCGGTGAAGGTC
>CAYNFH010000246.1:0-9068 GCA_964396385.1 uncultured Chthonomonadaceae bacterium
GCGGCCTGGTGATCTCCTGCAGCCAGACCGGCCATGGTGTGTTTGCTCCGGGTATCGACAGCCAGTAGTCTCAGAAGGTCTCCACTCCAGCCGAAGCAACAGGCGGTCCACCATCGAGGGGACCGCCTGTTACTTCTGCACAGGTTCATCCCGGCAAAGTACGTGTCCGTCCGGACCGTTGCCGGTCTCGACCTTCCTATGAGAGCAGGGCCATCGCAGCGACGCGTTCCGGCACGTCGCTGCGGATGTCCAGCCGCTGCCAGTGATCGCCCCGGTCCGCGCTCCGGAACAGGCGCCCATCGCCCAGTCCGGCGAAGAGAGAGCCTTCCTCCATTGCGAGCGCGTAGGGGAAGCTATCCAGGGGCTGAGGCAGTCCGTCGGTCAGGGGCTCCCACGGCCCGGCGTCCCGCCACCGGTAGAGGAACGCTTCCGCGCTCTGACGGCCATCGTGCGCCAGCCGCGGACCGGGGTTCGCGGAGATGAACCAGCAGTCCGGGTCTTGCGGATCCACCGCCAGGCCCCAGGTGTAGTGGCGGTCGCGGCCTGCGTCGGCGGGCTGCCAGGACATGCCGCCATCCCGGCTCCACGCCGCTCCTCCGCCCCCGGCCTCGTACGCCCGGCCCGGCGCGGTGGGATGCCAGGCCAGAGCGTGGACGTCCCTCTGCGCACCCGGCGCGTGATCCCTCCAGGTCCGGCCTGCGTCTTCGGTGCGCATGAGCCCACCCAGCTCGATGCCTGCCAGGATCAGGCCGGCTTGGTGAGGGCTGGGCGCTACCCAGCGCACGTGGCTGGTCCAGGGCCGGGGCGGAAAGCTCCACATGGGCCGGGATGGAATCTCCTGGAGCCCTGTCAGCTCCGACCATGAGCGGCCTTCGTCCCGGCTGACAAACAGCTTGCTGGGCTCCGTGCCGGCGTATACCGCGCCGTCCACGGGGCTGACGGCAAGGGAGAACACGTCGGGCTCCGGGAACTCCAGCCGCGCCCAGCTCAGGCCACGGTCCCCGCTTCTCCACACTCCCTGGCCGCGCGAGCCGGCGTAGAGAACGTCCGGGGCATGCGGATGAAGGGCGAGGCACTGCATGCCTTTGCCGGCCGGTAGCCTGGAGGCCTGCCAGAGACCGTTTTGCTGTTTGAGTCGGACCAGCTCTTCGCCGGTCGCAACCACCAACTCCGACATGAGCCAGCTCTCCTTCCGCAGGGCTCAGGCAGCTATCGCGGAAGCCTGCGGGCGAAGGTGAGCCTCGAACCAGTCGCCGGCGAGGCGGGCCACCTCTTCCAGCGTCCCCGGCTCCTCAAACAGATGGCTCGCTCCAGGAACTATGTCGAGCCGGTGCAGCCCCTGGCCGACCCGCTCCATCCGCCGTAGGGCGTCGCGATTGAGGTCCAACACCACCGGATCGTGGCTGCCGACGATGAGCAGCGTGGGCGGCTGGGCCAGGTCCAGCGCGGCGCCCGCGAGATCCGGCCGGCCGCCGCGGGAGACGACGGCGGCGATGCTGCCGGGCAATCGGGCAGAGGCGACCAGCGCGGCGCCGGCGCCCGTGCTGGCGCCAAAGTAGCCGATGCGGGCGTCGGCAAGCTCGGCCTGGTCTGCCACCCAGTCCGTGGCGGCGATGAGCCGGCCGGCCAGCAGCTCGATGTCAAAGCGCAGATGCCGCGTGTATGCCTCCTCTATCTCCTCCTGCTCCGTCAAGAGGTCCATGAGAAGGGTGGCAACACCCCGCATCCGGAGCTGCTCCGCCACAAAGCGGTTCCTGGGGCTGTGCCGCCCGCTGCCGCTCCCGTGGGCAAACAGGACAATTCCGTATGCGCCGTTGGGGATCGCCAGATCTCCCTGGAGCATTACGCTGTCCATGGGGATCAGCGCCTGGCGCCACTGTACTTCTTGCATATTCTCTGCCTCTCAGGCCGCTATGGGGACCTGGCCGGCCTGGCGAGCGCAGTTGGCGCAGCAGAAGATCGCCGTCTGGCTCTCCACACCGTGGCCGATGATCCTGCAGCCGCAGTGCGCGCAGGTAGGCGCGAGCATCTGGATAGCACACTCGAAGCTGTCGAACGTGTGGGTCTGACCGTGGATGGTCACTGTAAAGGTGCGGTTATACTCGTTGCCGCAGGTCTCACAACGCGCCATAGCTCTACTCCTCTTCTACGCGGTTCACAGCGGGGCGATACGCTCAGGCCGGTGGTACAAGACGGCCTGACCTTCAAAGGACGATGTGACTGCGCACGGTGTTCCGGCGCATCAGATTGAAACTATGCCGACTCGAAGGTTAGTCGCTTGCCATAGGCCGCCTCGGTGAAAGCCTCGATACCCGCGCGTAAGCTGAGCGCGGGAAACTGCATCTTCTCCGTGTCGGACTCGCCCAGGCCCAGCCTTGCTGCCTCCCAAAGGTGCCGGACGGCCTGCAGGTTGAACCCGAGCAGCTTGGCGCCTACGACGTCCGCTGCCAATGGGTCCGTGCTGGCGATCACCATCCCGGTCTCGACCGCGTAACCGCTCAGCGGCCCGGTGGCGATCATGGCCGGGTGGCCGGCCGTGATGGCGAGGTGAATGGGGAACCGCCTGGCCATGGCGGCGATGAAGGAGTGCATGTCCTCGTAGAACCAGTTCTTATGCTCCTCTTTGGAGCGGGGATGGCCGTAGTAGTCCGCGGCCGGATAGGACATGGCGATGTTCTTGAGCGCCAGCGTGACCGTAGCGGTCCGGTGCAGCTTCAACTGGTTGAGGGCGACGAGAGTATCGTACTCCAGCACACGAGGGTTGACCATGACGGAGCGTTGGGGGCCGCTTACGTCCCTCTGAGGGGCGTACTCCAGCGGGACCTCTTTGAAGGGAGGGCGGTTGTGGTCGAAGAAGGATGCTCCTTCCTGCTCAACTACGTCCATAAGGCCGGCAATGCGGAAAATCTCGTCCGTTTCCCCGGCGCCAGAGCCGCCGGTAACGACCAGCTCGCGAGGGCCGAACCCCTTTACGTACCGCAGCACGGCGCGCAGGCTGTCCGGCTGCGTCACGCCGGTGGTGTCCTCCGCTGAGGCCCACGTGTCGTTGGGCTTGACCGCGACCAGCTTTCCCCGCACGAGCGGCTCCACGTCAAGGCGCTCCAGGGCATTGCTGATCGCGGTCTCAATGTTCGTGTTGTGGGTGATAGCTACGGCCGACAATGGGATGTCCGACCTTTCTGCTCGCCAAAGTCGTCGTGTTGCATGATCCCCTCCGCATTCGCTTTCGGTTGGATGTTCCGAACTCAGCGAGGGGTGGTCTGGGAGCGCCAGGCAAGGTCCGAGAGCGCACGGCGAACGAGACTCCGGGCCAGTGGCGCCTTGTAGTGGTTGTTATTGAGCGGCTCCGCTCCCTGGAGCGCCGTATCGGCGGCGCGCGCAAACAGCTCTACGTCCGCTTCATTCCCAATGAGCAGACTCTCCGCCCTTTGCGCACGCCACGGAATAGGCGCCACGCCGCTCAGCACCAGGCGGGCATCCTCTATGCGCCTGCCGTCGGGCCCGCCCATCCGCAGCGCAGCCGCCACGCCCACCAGAGCGAAAGCCCAGATCTTCCGGTCCATCGCCTTGAGATAGGTGCTGCGCACATTCTCCGGAGGCGGCGGAAGGCGGACAGCGGTGATCAGCTCGTCGGCCCGGATAGCCGTTTCAATGCGTCGGTCGGCTGCCGGCAGGACAAAGAACTCCCCCACCGGCAGGGTTCGCTCACCTGTCCGTCCACGCAGCCGCACCTCCGCATCCAGCGCGAGCAGCGCGGGCGCGATATCGGAGGGATGTACGGCGTAGCACGGGCCGCCGCCAAACAGCGCGTGGAGCTGGTTCTCTCCATCCCGGGCGTCGCACCGCTCCCCGCCTTTAAGCCAGCAGTGGAAGCGCGGGCTGCGGAAGTACCAGCAGCGCGGCCGCTGCAGAAGGTTCCCGCCGAGAGTGGCCATATTCCGAAGTTGCGGCGTAGCCGCCACCGCCGCCGCCTCCGCGAGCGCGGAATAGCGCTGTTGGAGGAGGGGGCTCCGCTCTATGTCGGACAGTGTGGTCAGCGCGCCCAGCGTCAGCCCGTCTCCGGTCTCTTCGATGCGGCTGGACATCTCTTCCAGCCGCTTGATGTCCAGCAGCCGCATAGGAGCCGCGACGTCCGCCTTCATCAGCGTGATAAGATCGGTCCCACCGGCCAGCGGCCGGACCTCCCCATCCCGTCCAAGCTGTGGGAGGACCCCGTCTATACGAGTCGGACTGGCGTACTCAAAGGGTCTCACGTCTCCCGGCCCTCCAACGCCTCCAGCACCCGGCGGCGCGTCAGTGGCGCGTGCCGGATGCGCGCCCCAATGGCGTCAAACACCGCGTTGGCGATGGCCGGTGCCGTCGGCACCAGCGGCGGCTCGCCGATGCCCTTCGCGCCGGTGGAGTTAGCATCCAGATCCGGCAGGTCCACGTGCGCGTGGACAATAGGAGGAACGTCCATCACCGTGGGCACCTTGTACTCCTCCAGATTGGCGTTGAGCGCCACGCCGGTCCGGGAATCCATGACTCGCTCCTCCATCAGCGCGTAGCCGAGCCCCTGCGTGACCGCGCCTTTCACCTGACTGTCCACCGTCATCGGGTTAACGATGCGTCCGCAGTCGTGCGAGGCAACTACGCGCAGCACCGTGACCTCGCCGGTCTCCGTGTCTACCTCCACCTCCACGCACTGCGCGCCGAAAGTGCGCACGGACCTCTCCTGGGAATTGGGCTCGCGGGCGCCCTGCCCCTGGATCATGTGGGGTGCGATGCGCCTGGTGATCTCTTCCACGGGCATGGCCCGCTCCTCCGGCCACCCGGCTACAAAGACTTTCCCGTCCCGCACGCTCAGCCGGTCGCGCTTGACCTCCAGGATCGTGGAGGCGGCCTGCAGAAGCTGCCCCTTGGCGTCGGCCGCAGCAGCCCGCACCGCCGGGCCGACCGTCGCTTGCGTGGCGCTGCCCGCGCTGACCGGCGCGTAGGGCCCATTCGCCGTATCGCCCAGGTGCAGGTCCACCCGCTCCATGGGGATGCCTAGCTCCTCGGCCGCCACCTGCGTGAGGCCGGTGCGGGTGCCAGTCCCGATGTCCTGCGTGCCCGTGACCACATCTACGGTGCCGTCGCCGTTCAGCTTCACCCAGGCGTAGGCGGGCGGCCACCCGCCCCCGCCCCAGTCGTGCGCGGCAAAGCCCCTGCCGCGGCGCTTAGGATCTCCCGGCAGGGCGGATCTGTCAGACTGGTCAGACGGCGACCTCCATCCGAACGTCTCCGTGGCGCGCTGGTAGCAGAGCCGCAGGCTCTCCGGCGTGGAGTAGGGCTTGCCCTTCTTCTGATCTTGCTCGGTGTAGTTGCGCAGCCGGATCTCCACAGGGTCCAGGCGCAGCGCGCGGGCCAGCTCATCCATGGCCGATTCCAGCGCGAACGCCCCCTCCACGTGGCCGGGCGCCCGGAACGCAACCGCCGGGCCGGTGTTGGTGTAGACGCCCACCTGCTCCGTGCGCAGGTTGGGGCAGCGGTAGACGCCCTGATAGATGCCGCTGACGTCGCTCGCCTCTCCACCCACCAGGTAGGCGCCCACCTGCTGCTCGATGTGCGCTGTCAGGGAGGTGATAGTCCCGTCCCGCCTGGCGCCGATGCGGACGCGCTGCCGCGTGGCGTTCCGGTTTCCGGCCGCCAGGTTCTCCGCTTCACGGTCCAGCATGAGCTGCACGGGCCGGCCCGCCTGCCTGGAGAGGAGCGCGGCGATGACAGTGTGCTTCCAGGCGATCTGCTTGCTCCCGAAGCCGCCGCCCATGTACTGCTTGATCACCCGCACATGATGCTCCGGCATCTTGAGCTTCTGCGCAACTTCCTCCCGCACGTCAAAGACGGACTGCGTAGAGTCCCAGAGCGTGAGGTGTTCTCCCTCCCAGGTGGCTGTACAGCCGTGCGGCTCCAGGCAGTTGTGCAGGGCAGTCTGTGTGGTGTAGACCTCATCCACGATAACTTCGGTCCCGCGGAAGCCCGCCTCCGGATCGCCCCGCTGGTACACCTTGGGCTCGCCCTCGATGTTGCCCGCTGCGCGCAGCCGTGGCGCGTCCGGGCGGAGCGCCGCCTCCAGGTCCAGGACGAAGGGCAGCGGCTCGTACTCGACCTCTATCAGCCGAAGCGCGTCTTCCGCAATCTCCCCGGTATCGGCGGCGACCGCCGTCACCTCATCGCCGATGAACCGGACGGTGCGGTCAAAGAGGACGCTGTCCTTGTACCAGGGGATCTCCGGCGCGTTGGCGAAGCAGAGCACGGCCCGTACGCCGGGCAGTGCTTCCGCCCGAGCGGTATGAATCCGGCGGATGCGGGCGTGCGGATGCGGGCTCCGCAGTACCCGCGCGGTGAGCTGCCCCGGCAGGCGGACATCATAGGCGTAACATGCGCGGCCCGTGACCTTCTCCTCACCCTCCACGCGCGGCTCAGGACGCCCAACGACGGTGAGCGCGGCATCGGAGCCCCAGGCGGGCGGGCCGGCGGCCTCAATAACCTGGACCTCTTCCCTCCCGCCGGCGCGCACCTTGTCCACGTGCAGAATGGGCATGGGAACTCCTTAAGGGACGACGGAGGACGGAGGACGGGTGACGGACGGATTCCGGAATCCGTCCTCCGTCCTCCGTCCATCCGCGGCGGCGCGCCCGGCCTCCACGATGTTGCGGTACGCTCCGCACCGGCACAGATTCCCGCTGACGGCGCGCAGGATCTCCGCGTCGGAGGGCGCGGGGTTCTCATCCAGGAGCGCGCGCAGGCTCATGATCTGCCCCGGCGTGCAGAAGCCGCACTGGAAGGCATCCTCCTGGATGAACGCCTGTTGCACAGGGTCAAGCTGCCCGTCCCGGGCCAGGCCCTCAATGGTAGTGATCTGACGTCCCGCGCAGTCCACCGCGAGCAGCAGGCAGGCGTACATGGCGCGGCCGTCCACCAGCACGGTGCAGGCGCCGCAGTCGCCCATGTCGCAGACCTGCTTAGTGCCGGTCAGCGCCAGATCATCGCGCAGCGCGTCGAGCAGCGTGCGCCTCGGCTCCAGCGCGAGGGTGTGCTCAGCACCATTCACGTATAAGGTCACTTCCAGATGATTTGCATTCATGCGCTTCGTCTCTGCGGCCAGAACGCCCGCAAGGTAGGGCAATGTGGTCTTTACGGCCTGCCGGAGCGCTCATACCGCTATCGCAGGTGAACTGCGCCGGTATGGTGTCGCCTTCCGCGAAGGCGGGGTTCGTCACGGCGAATGGCATGGCTGCACCTCGCTGTTCTCGCTGGACTATAACGCGGGCTTTGCCCCGGCCGCCGGGACCGGCGGCCGGGGCATGGCGTGGTCAGGCGGCGCGGCGGTTCGGCTCGGCAGGCTCGGAGACCTTTTCCAGCGTCTCCGCCTTCGTCTGGTCCCGTGTGCCCTCCGTAGCCAGGTCCGCCAGGGCGACGATTCCCACCAGCTTCTTGTCCCGGTTCAGAACCAGGATCCGCCGGATCTGGCGCTCCTGCATAATGCGAGCTGCCTCCTCCGCGTCCTGGTCGTCGAAGCAGTAAATCACATCCGGGGTCATAATCGAGCCGACCGGAACATCCCTGGGGTCCCGTCCTTCTTCCGCAACAGCCCGGATGACGATGTCGCGGTCGGTGAGCATGCCCATCAGCCGGTCGCCATTGCAGACCGGCATTGGCCCTACGTCCAGGTTTTTCATTTTCTGGGCGGCTTCCCGGAGAGTCGCCGTCGGGTCCACCGTCTCCACCTGGCGGGTCATCACTTCGCTGACTTTCATAGCTCTACTCCTTTGCAGCGCAGTTCACAGCGGGGCGACAAGGTCAGGCCGGTGGTGCGAAATGGCCTGACCTTCAAAGGACGATGTGACTGCGCACGGTGTTCCTCCGGTTCAGGGGCTCAAGTCCGGCCCAGAGGGCTGGGAACCCGGGAGCCGTACCTGGCGTCCCACTAAGCTGTATAGCGCTATGCCAGGAGCGATCCCACGCCGGGAGGAAGTCCAATGCCCAAGCCCAATGATGCGGACCTGCAGGAGACTGAGCGCATCCTGCATGGCGACCAGGCTCCGACGCCCAGGGTTCCGCACTCAGAGCGACAGAAAGAGCCCGGTACCGAACCGGACGTTTCAAAACCGGGAGAAACGCTGCCCGTAGACCGGCGGGGCAAGCAGTGGAAGGTCGGCGGCCTGAGTGAGGAAGCGAAGGAGCAGATTGCGCCGAAACTGCGCCGGAGACCTCACCAAACAGACTAGCTTTTAGCGTGATGTGCAACGACTAGGGAGAGAAACGATGAACAATGCTACGTGCCCATGCTGTGGTGATGGAGTCCGCGGTAGTGACGGCTCCTGGAGCTGCGGCTGCTCGGACGAGATCTGTCCGGACTGCGGTAAGTGCGCCGGCACGCACTGCGCGTGCAACACTTCGGAAGCAGTACCCAACGTGTAAGGAGAGGAACAACCATGCCGTATCAGACCAACGCGGACCTGCCGGATCGAGTGAAGGATCACCTGCCTGAGCACGCGCAGGACATCTTCCGGGAGGCGTTCAACCACGCCCAGCAGGAGTACAAAGACGAGGATCGGGCTTTCGCCACGGCCTGGGCCGCCGTCGAGCGCGATTACGAGAAGGGCAGCGGCGGCAACTGGCGCCGGAAGAAGGCGGCCTGACGCATTCTTCGCGGCCGACCATCGGGAGCCGGGAGAGGCGCGCCGTGGCACCCCGAGAGTGCAGGAGCATTGGACCGCGGTAGACAGGCTACTGCCGGTCTGTTATATCACAGGCGGGACATGGAGTGGATTGCGGCGCAGCCGTAGAGAGTCGGAGGGGTGGTCTCTGGGACCGCGCCGGGATTCGAATCGAGGTGGGGGAGTGGATCCATGACGGTGAGGTTCTGATCCGCCCGGACCTATCAGGAACGGTCAGCGTGCCTGGGGCCGGGAGTAATCCCGGAAACGGCTAATTCCGCTCAAGCCCGTGGGCTGGTCACGCCATCTCCCGCAGCATCTCCGGACCGCCTGTCCGCATAAACCGGGCGACCAGCACGGCCGCCAGCGCCAGGAACAGGATGTTGA
>CAYNFH010000247.1:0-9047 GCA_964396385.1 uncultured Chthonomonadaceae bacterium
GCGCGAACGCCAGATGCCACCGATATTGGATGGATAAACGATCTAAACGACGCTTTACGTCGTCCGTGATGTAACTGATCAGCCGCTCCCTTTCCCCGGCCAGGTTGGCCTGGGCGGTCTGCGCGGCCACGTTCAGGGCCGGCTGCGGCGCGGCGGCCGCGGGGGCCAGCGCGCTCGGTGACCCCAGGAGCGCGGGCGCTACCGGCGGGGCCGCGGGCACCGTGGGGGTGGAGAGCGGCTCCAGCGATGCCAGAACGTAGTTCACGAGCTGCCTGCTGTTCTCCACCTTCCGGGCCGTCGACTTCTCCTGCTCCTGGCGGTACGCCGCCAGGGCCCGCGCCGCCGATGTCTGCGCTTGGCGCTTGGCCGCGGCGATGCGCTGCTCCGTCTGCGCGTCGACCGCCTGCAACTCCTCGCTCAACTGGGCTTCGCGGGCCGCAATCTGGTCCCTCACCTCGCCCAGTCTTCTTCGGACGGGCACCTGAGCCGCCCGCGTGTCGCCCGGATATTTAGCCAGCGTCGCCACCTGGCTGTCCAGGGCGATAGCCTTCATTCCAAGGTCCCGCAGCACCGTGTGGGCGGCGGCCTGGAGAGCGGCCTTCTTGGCGGCGCCCTCCTGCGTCAGCCGGTCCTCCGCCTGCTTCTCCTCCAGCGCAACCGTGTTCTTGAGCTCCTCTTCCCGTCTGGCCACGGCCCGGTCGGTAACCTGAGCCAGGGTGTTGCGGAGGCTCTCGACACGCTTCTCGGCGGGAGCGCGGACCGACTCGATCAGGCGCTGTTCTGCCCCCTCGTAGTCGGCCGGGACGGTGGGCGATGCCGCGAGCGCGGGAGGAAACCGGACCTCTCCGGCGCTGGGTTGAGGAACGGAACGGCTAACCGGCAGCGTCTTTGCGTGCCGGAGGAGGGCATCGAGCTTGCGAACGTCCTCCCAGCCGGGATGCAGCGAGATGAGGGCCTCCAGGCGGACGTATCCGCTTGAATATGCGGGCGGCGGCGCAGCCGACCTGCGGCAGCCCCAAAGGGCGGTGGCGGCCGCCGCGGCCGCCACCCAGTACAGCTTACTTCTTGTTGAGCTCCGAAAGTACCGACGAGGTAATGTCGATGCCCGCATAGGGCGCCACCTCGCTGTTAAAGACGATGGCGATGCCTTTCTGTTCGGCCACTCTCGCTATCGCCGCGCGCACGCTCTTCATCAACTGCTCGGACTGCGTTGTCGCGAACTCCTTGAGCTTGGAGTCGCGGTCTTCCTTCATCTTGGCGAAGACCTTCTGCGCGTTCACAAACGTCTGCTCCGCGTCCCGGATGCGCTTCTTGTCCGCGTCCGTCAGGTCCTTATCGGACTTCTGCTGCAGCGCCTTCACCTCGTTGGACATCTGGGTGCCCTTGTCGGTGAGCTCCTGGATGCGCTTCTTCTCCGCGTCCGTGCGCTGGGTGGGGTCCTTATCGGTGAGCTTGTCCAGCTCTTGCTGCTCGTCCTCCGTGAGGAACGGCATAGAGTCCCGGCGTGCGAGTGCCTGGTCCAGCTTATCCTGCATTGCCCGGATCTCCGCCTCGGCGGCGGACTTGGCCTTGTAGTCCGTCTGAATCTTATTGAAGTCAACCGTCGCGTAGGCGCCGGGGTTCTTTTCGGGTTTGCCGGTCGCCGCCATCGCGAAGACCGTACACATCGTTACACAACCGCCGATCAACGCTCTGGACCACCAATTGGATGCGCTCGACATGAACAACTCCTCTCCTGGTAAAACGACGTATTATAGCACGACTGACCGGCGGCCAACAAGGCGAACAGCTCGCCCGGCGGCCTGTCTAGAACACGTGCCCGATGCTGAAATGGGTGCGTGCGCCTTCGCTGCCGAACCCTTCGTCAATGCGGATGGGACCGATGGGCGTAATGACCCGGAGTCCCAGCCCGAACCCCACATTCGCCTGGAAGCCGCGGGGCTGCGTGAACGCCTGGATGTTCACGTTCTGGTATGGACCGCCCCACGCGTCGCCCACGTCCACGAACAGGACCCCCGTGAGGCTGTTTGCCAGTGGATGGCGGTACTCGGCCGACGCCAGGAACATGTTGGACCCCCAGAAGCGGTCTTCGCGGTAACCGCGGAGCGACTCAGCGCCGCCCACGAAGTAGAGCTCCGAGAAGGGGAGGGTGCCCGTGGACGAGCCTCCCATTAAGCGGATGGCAAATACGCGCCGCTTGTCCCTCGGGTTGATGCGCCTTCCTTGCGGGCTAAAGTACCGGCGCGCGTCTACGCCGAACTTGGTGAAGTTGAGCCGGCCGGAGACCGTGTTGGCCCTCTGGCCGTTGCCCAGGTTTAGGGGCGAAATGTTAGCCGTTCCGATATCGCCGGTGTAGGCTTCGTAACCTCCCACGGCCGGCTCCAGATCGAAGTCCCGGGTGTTGTGGGTGAGCCTCAGGTTCACCACGGAGAGCGGGCCGTTCTGGAGTACCGCCTGGCTGTTAACGTCCAGCGGCACGAACGGTACGCGGATGTCGTCGTACCGGAACCCTACGAAGGCCCGGTAGGCTGTGCCGAACGGCCGGCTAAGGGTGAGCTGGCCGCCCTGGTGCACCTCGTAGTACACGCCGTTGGGAGTATTGGAGGTGGTGGAGGTAACGCTGCTGATGGCCTCCGCGAACCGGTAGACGGTCTTGTCGAACAGGCTCAGCGAAAGAGACGTGTTCTTCTTGTCCAGCCACGGCTCCGTGAAGTCCACCTCAAAGCTGTTGCGGTTGGCCAGCCCGCCGGTCTCCCACTGGAGGTTGATTTGCTGTCCCCGGCCCAGGAAGTTGTTCTCCCCGATACCGGCCCGCCCGACTACGCCGTTACTGCCGTAACCAACCGCCAGCTCCACCGTGCCGGTCCGCTTCTCCTGTACATTCAGGGTCACGTCCACCTGGCCGGGGCTGGGGAAGGAGAAGGCGGGCTCCACGTTCTCGAACAGGTCGGTGTTCAAGATTCGGGTGAGATCCTTGCGCAGCTCCACCACGTTGTAGTACGCCCCGGTCTTCTGCTTCATCTCACGGGTGACAACCCACTTCTTAGTCTTCTTCAACCCCTTCACGTTCACGTCGTGGATCTTGCCTACCACGATCGGGATGTTCAGGATGCCGTTGGTCATTCCCAGGTCTTCCGAGACGAACGCCTGGTAGCCCTTCTCCTCGTACATGTTGCGGATGGTGGTTACGTCGCGCTGGAGGGCCGGGAGGTTGAGCACGCTGCCCACGGAGGTGGAGATCTTGGACAGGATAACGGCCGGAGGGATGGGACCGGAGCCGGTGATATTGATGCCCTGGATGCGGTCGTTCTCCGATACGTCTATCACCACCTTCGCCGTGTTCTGTACCTGATCGATGTCCGCGCGGATGTTGATCCCCTCGGACGGGTCCGGCTTGTTCGCGCCGAAGTTGCCCGTAGCTACCAGACGCCGCTTTGCCTCGTCCAACGACGCCTGGGTGAGCGGATCACCGATCTTCAGTCCGGAAGCGGCGATGATGCTCTCCCGGTTCAACGACTTGTTCCCCAAGACGATAATGTCTACTATCTTCGGCGCGGCGGCCGGCTGCTGGGCGGGAGGCGTCTGCGGGGCGGCCTGCTGCGCGGGGGCGGCGGCCGCGTCCGGTTTGGCCTGCGCGTCCTGGGCATTGGCGCTCGGGCAGGCGGCGGAAGCCGCCGCGATGCACGCCGCCAGCAGCAATCGGTAGCGATTGTTATGGGAGGTCACGCTTGCTTTCTCCTCGGGGAATCGCGGTTGCCGCGGCGATCCCTGCGTCATCGGTTGGTCGGGCGTCGGCATCCGACGGAAACCTGGCGGTGCCACGAGTCGGCACATCCGGCTCAGGGGATGGGTCCCGGCTTGGGGATAACGACGGGAGTTCGGGAGCGCTCGGCGTTCTCCGTCGAGCAGCCCGCGCTGGGGCGTCCACTACAGGTCCCGGTAGTAGTGCTCCAGCTTGCGCCTCAGCATCGCCCGCGCCCTGGAGAGCCTGGTCTTCACGTTATCCAGACTCAGGTGCGTGGCTTCGGCAATCTCGTTATAGGATAGCCCCTGCATCTCCCGGAGTACAACCACCTCGCGATAGTCCGGCGGCAGCGACGCGACGGCGGCGACAATCCGCTGCCGCAGCTCCTTGTCTTCCAGAACCGCGTGCGGCGCGTGCGTCAGGTCCGGAATCTCGCGGGCCGAGGCTTCGCCGGTCTCCTCCGGATCTCTCGGCTGGTCCAGGGACTCGGCCTGGATGGCGCGGACCCTTCCGCGCTGGCGCAGCCTGTTCCGGCAGTGATTGATGGCTATCTGATACAGCCATGTATAGACCTTGGAGTCGCCCCGGAAGCGGTCGAACGCCCGGTAGGCGCTGATAAAGGTCTCCTGGGTCAGGTCTGCCGCCTCGTCGTAGTCCCCGATGAAGCGGTAGATCAGATTGAATATCTTCTTCTCGTAGGCGGCAACCAGCGCGTCAAACGTGGGAGCGGACACCACGTGGTCCGCCTGCTGCTCCCGCGCCGGCCGGCTCCTCTGATCCGTTCTGTCCGCGCCGTGACTCACGATGCCGTTGGGTGCGCCAAGCGCCTGCCCTGAGCACAGCGACGGGACAGGTCTATTATGCAGGACTGCCACGTGACCTCGGACGTTGCCGCGAATTCGTTCTATGATCCCGCTCCTAGAACTTAAAGACACCCTCCAGCAGGTAGGCGTTCTGCCTCTGATCGCTTGTGGTCCATGAGAACTGCCAATTGTTCTTAAACCGGTAACTCAGCTTGAACTCCCACGAATAGGCCTCATCCAGTCCGGACGTAAACTGGCTGGCGCCGGTAAGTCTGCGCCAATACTCTAAATAGATGGGTCCGAAGAGCTGGCGCGAGACGCGGATGGAGAACGCGTTGAGCTGGTTGTACTCAATGGACAGGTCCTCCAGCCCGAACATCCGCGCCAGGTCGGCACGCCCAAGGAGGCCGGGGAGAAGGACCTGGGAGAAGACGTCGCCTAGGACACCACCCACGTTGACGCCGCCCTGGAACAGGCTGGCAATGGCGTCCTGGCCGCCGAGAAGGCCCACCACGCGCTGCTGGAGCGCCGCCTGGCTCAGCGCCAGGTCCGGCGGGTCCGACCGGAACGTAAGCTGGAGACCATGCGTCGCGAACGGATTGGTCTCGGAGTCGCTCAGGTCCACCGGTTGGTCCACGTTCAGCGGGCCGCGTGCCTCGACGGTGATAGTATACCTCCTTCTGATTCCGGTGACCGAAGCGGCGGTCATTCGCGTCGTGGCAGTCACGTCCACGATGACGCCCAGGGACCGGTCCGATGGCGCGCCCAGCGGTTGGTACGGATACCGAAGCGCAATCTGCCCTCCCCGCTGGATGATGAACCGGGCGGTCGGGAAGGTCAGCGTGCCTTTGTCCACCACCAGCGTCCCCTCCAGATGTGGGTCCTCAACGGTGCCGTAGAGATGCACGGGGTCGGTGGCCAGCGTGCTCACCGAGGCGTTGAGCTGCGCGGTCTGCACCTGAACGCTCTTGGTCGCCACGAACCGGACGTCGAACGACGGGAACGGGAACAGGATCGGCGTGGGGTTCGGGTTCTCCTTGATCACGTCTGGCGGGCGGAACAGCGTGTTGCGTACATAGACGTTCCCGGCGATGTGGGGACGGAACACCGTGCCGTCCAGTACCAGGCTGTTTGCGCCCGGTACGCTCGGATCGCTTGTGCCGATCTCTCCCACGATGGCGCCGGACCCTATCGCCGGGAGCGGGGACTCGGCAAAGACCAGCCTCGGCGCCGTGATGGTGATGGTCGGCGGATTGGCCTCCCGGCGGATGGGGAGATCGCCGGTGATAACCAGCGGCTCGCTCTTACGCGAAGAGTACCGGGGATTGACGATCTGCGTGGTCGCCGTGAAGTTCTCCACGTGCAGCCGGTTCTTGTCCCCCTCAAACAGCAGCCGCGCCTGCAGGTCCCGGATCTGCGTGGACATGTTCGCAGAGGCGATTTTCGCGGCCGTCACATCCAGCACTCCGTTCAAGTTTGGGGCGGCAAAGTTAGGATTTCTCTCCGCCTGCTGGATGTCGGTCAGGTTCTTCAGCGCGCCATCGTAGGTTAGTTGCGCCTCGTTGATGGTTCCATCCAGCGTCAGGTTAGTTCCTGGCATAAGCGCGGCGATGAGCCCCAGCCCCTGCTTGTGGATATGGAGCAGCAGGTTCGCGTGGGCCGTCTCCGGCAGGTGGGGGATGTCCCAGGAGAAGTCCACGCTGCCGGAGGCATGCGCCTCATACACCTTGCGCTCCGCGGGCGGCGCCGAGGCGGTCCTCAGCGGCGGCGGCACGCTCCGCTCGACAGATTCCGGAGTGGCCGACCTTGGATCGACGCCGGTCCGCACCGCCAGCCGCTGAGCATCGGAGGGTGCCGAGGGAACGGCGGGCTGCGCCGGCTCCCGCAGCAGCACGCCCAGGTCCTGGACGGTCAATTTCCCGTTCTCGATGGTTGCGGTGGAGATGCTGACCCTCGGCAGCTCAATAGGCAGGCCGCCGAACATCCTCCGGTTCACGTCCGGGTCCTGCCAGTGGACCTCGCTCAGCTCCATGCTGGCGACGATGTTGGGCGCCGTGGGCTTGCCCGCCGCCTCCACGTGCATGTAGTCCGCCGTGCCCGTGAGCCCCGCCAGCTCGTGCACGCGGGGGAACCATCGCTTGAGCACGCTGAGAGGGAAGTTGTTGAGGTCCGCGACGCCGTTGGCGCGCTCGCCGGGCACCAGGGTGCCATGCGCGGTGGCGGAGGTATCTTCCGACTCCAGAACCGCGCTGCGGAGGTCGACCAGGTTGCGCGAGAGGGCGACGGTGCCGCGGAAGGTCCGGATGGGCTGCGTATCGACCACGATCTCCCGGCCGCTCCATTCAATGGTCGCGGTTGGCTCCGACGAGGTGCCGGCCACCTGGAAGTGGGCGTCCAGCGCTCCATGGAACGGCTCGCTGAGGGGAAGGACCTGCGACGCCGCGACGCTCTCGGGGTTCTGCAGCACGTACGGGCTCGCCGCCAGCGCCTGCCGGAGCATGGGCAGCTCCAGATCGCTCACCACGCCGGTAGCGGTCAGTGCCTCGGTCGCGCGGTCATAGCGGAACGCGTCCACGTAGAGTCCCATCGGCCGTACCGCAACGGCCGGCGCCGCCGGAGATCCCGCGGGATGCGCGGTACCTGTCACCACGTCCCCGGCCAGGTGAGCGGCTGCCTCCACGTCTCCAAAGCGCTGGCCGTTGAGAGTCAGATTGCGCGTAAAGGCGGTCACCTCGCCGGAGAGGTCCTGTGCCTTACCGTCCCGGATCTCTCCGCTGATATGGGCGGAGATGTCGGCGGTCCCGCGCGGCACTACGTAGGGCGACGAGCGCACCTCCAGGAGCGCCATGTTCACCCCGTGCGCCTGGGCGTGGCCCGTAAAGTCCCGGCCCCCGACGATCTGGCCGGAGCCTGTCACCACCACGTCCGGCGGCCCGGAGCCGTGCACGGGGCCGTACTCGGCGGTGAAGCTAGGGAGCCGCACAACGGCCGGCTCGCGGCTGGCATCGTAGACGAGCGAAGCGTGGAGCCGGTCGAACATGTACTGCCCGATGGTGGGGTTGGTCACGTCCAGCGAGCTCGCCGCAATGACCGGGTGCGAGAAAGTGCCGGTCGCGGTCCAGGTCCCCTGCGCCGTGCCGGATGCCTCCAGGGAGCTGCCGGACATCGCGGCCAGGTCCTGGAGATCCACGCGGGACAGGTCCCCCGAAAGCTCCAGCCGCGCGTCCGGGCTCAGCGGGTGCAGTATCGTCCCCTGGGCGGTCGCGTAGGCGGGGAAGCGCCAGGCCTGCGCGCCGGGGAGGATCTCCAGCCGGTCACGGTTGCCGCTCAGCCGGCCGCTGACGAAGTCGAGCTGCACGCGCGAGCCGCTCGCAATGTCGTACCCGCGCACCGCTCCGGACACCGTGGGATTGCGAAGCGGGCCGGCGACGTGGCCGTCGCGCAGGTAGAGGACGCCCTTCAGGTCGGACACTCCCGAGGATCCAGAGCCGAGCGGCAGCCGCGCGAGGTCGATGGCATCGGCGTCAAACCGCACGTCCACCGTCTTGCGCGCCACGTCCACCCGGCCGGCCGCCACCGCCACTCCCGCCGGATCGCGAAGCTGGAAGGAGTCCAGGTAGGCCACGCTGCCGGCGGTGTGGACCCGCGCCCGAAGGAGCCGTCCCTGCCAGCGGTTGTACACCGGATTCGTCACCTGCACCTGCGCGGAACCCTGCGGGAGCGGCTGGTCCAGCCGTCCGGAGGCGGTGGCATCTACGTCCGCGAGACCGGCGACACGAGTGGCTTTCGGGAGGGGCAGGCGCGCGAGGTCCACGTGCCGGGCCCGGATATTGGCCGCGTATGCGGTCTGGCGGCCGTTAACCGTCACGTCCGCCCGGCCGGTAACGCTGCCTCCCTCCGCGCTGCCGGCAAAATCGACCGCCGCCCGGTGGCCGGTGTAGACGGCGTTGACCCAGACGTTGTGGGCCTCATAGCCGCGATAGCGGATGTCAGGCACCGTTCCCGTCACCGAGAAGCGGGGCCTGTCCAGCGGACCGCTGAATGTCACCTGGAGGCTGCCCTGCTGCGGCACGGCCGGCCCGCTTGGAAGGGCGCCGGACGCGAGCGCCTGGCCGCCCGCGGTGACCTGAAGGTTGGATTGGTTCCCACTCACCACCGCCCGGACGTTGGCCGACGCTTCCACCCCTCGCAGCGCCGGGAACCGGTTCTGAAGGTTCAGGGCGGCCAGCACCGGCTGGAGCTGCACGCCGCTTCCGGTGGCCCAGCCGTTGAAGGCGGGCTTTGCCAGGTCCAGCACGGTCCCCTCCGCGTGGACGCGGCTGCCGGCGAACGCCGCGTCCAGCCTGGCCGTGGTGACGCCGGGGCTGACCGTGGCCACCCCAGACAGGCCGGTGACCTGTCCGGCGAAGCGGGCGCTCCGCAGCCCTCCGCCCTGGACGCTCGCGTCGGCTTGATAGTCGAAGTGTGTCGCGCCGGGCCCGCCCACCCGGTTGCGCGCG
>CAYNFH010000248.1:0-8925 GCA_964396385.1 uncultured Chthonomonadaceae bacterium
CCGCCGCCTGGGCCCGGACACCCTTATCGAGTGTGCCCTGCAATCTGGAAGTAGGGGCATTGAGGCTTTATGAGGGCGATCGTTACCATAATAGGTGTCGTTGTCTGCCTGGGCATCGCGGTTGTTTATGGCTCAGGGGTTATCGCGCCGGCTACGGAGCGGGAAGAGACCTGCCCCATCTGCCGCGCCGTCAAGTACAGTGGGCGCCAGTATGGCATCTCCTATTCCCGCGTGGAGGAGAACGCGTTCACGCGCTGGTACCGCGCCAATATCGATCCGGACCACGGTCTGGACCCCGACCATCCGCACACCTGGTACGCCAGCAAGTGCGAGGCCGCGGTCGCGCCCAACCAGGACATCCTGGACTCCCAGTGCCCGGACGTCCCGGTTGTCTTCCTGGTGCGACCCGAGGTGGAGCTAGAGGCGCTGCAACACATCCCGGACCGGGCGATGCGCTCCGCGTTCATCGCCTCCCTCAACAGTCCGAGCCGCCAGGCGAACGTACGCCGCGTCCGGCTGCTGGTACAGTACTGCTATATGGAGAAGGACCGCGTGCCGTGGTCCCACTGGTGGCGCCGCCACGCCGCGGCCTTCGGCCTCCCGGTGAGCGCAGGAGTCAGCAGGTAGCGGGTACGCCCCGGCAGGTCTGCTCCGCACCGGGTTGAACCCCGGTGTTTTGGAGTGCGGGAGCAAGCTCCCGCTTTCTCTATAGCGGTAGAGAAGCGGCGTCAAGCCGCCGCACTCCAAAGCCGGGCGCCCCTCCGCACCGGGCTGAAACCCCGGTGCTATTAGATGGGAACCCCTTCGGGCTCCGGAGCCGGCTTCAGCCGGATTCTCTTTCAATAGCGCCGGGGTTTCAGCCCGGCGCGCTGCCAGTGGTCCATGCTCGCACTAATTGCACTTACACTCTCCCTACTCGTTCAGCCCGCTCCGCCAGCGCACGTCGCGCCGCGGGTGCTGGTCATCAACTACGATCCCATCATCCGCTCCGAAGGGGGCCGACGGCTGCATGAGGTCGGCCACTGGAACGACCCGCACGTGCTCGCAGATGGCTACGCGAGCGACCTTTACGCCTGCTCCGGCCGGTACGTCCGCTTCCAGATCGCCGACTGGAAGGACGTGGATGAGTTCCCGCTCAAGAAGGACGGCTTCCGGTACACGGAGGAGGAGTATCTCCGCGACCTGAGGGCCAAGGGCGGATGGCACCAGCCGGACGCCGTGGACTACCAGGCCATCATCCGTGAGTTCCATCTGGACCGCCGGGTGGCCTCCGGCGAGATTGACGAGGTCTGGATCTTCTCCATGCCGTACAGCGGCTTCTGGGAATCCACCATGGCCGGCCGCGGCGCATACGCCTGCAATTCGGACCCGTTACAGGGCGTGGACTGCCCCCGCATCTTCGTGATCATGGGCTTCAACTACGAGCGCGGCGTGGGCGAGATGCTGGAGGACTGGGGCCACCGCACCGAGTCGATCCTGACCCACGTCTACGGAAGCTGGGAGGCGAAGAAGACCCACGCCTGGAACCGCTTCACTCTCTACGACAAGGAAGCGCCGGGCGACGCCGCCTGCGGCAACGTCCACTTCGCGCCCAACAGCCTGAAGGACTACGACTGGGGTAACAAGACCTTTGTATGGTCCACCTGTGACGACTGGCTGGACTACCCCCACCTCACCGGCCGGACGCGGCTCGTGAATACGGACGATTGGGGCGGCGGCAGCATCCGCTCTCACCACCGCTGGTGGCTCTCACACCTCCCCAGGGCGTCCGGCCGCGGCCCGGACGGCAAGCTCGCCAACTGGTGGGCCTACGTGGCGGATTTCAACCACTACCCCGAAAGTAATGGGCTCCGCAAGTAAGCTCTCACCTTTCACCTCTCAGGTACAATGGTGTACCTATGTTTACGGGGATCATCGAAGAAGTCGGAACGGTGGTGGCCATCCGCAGAGGGACCTCCTCCGCCGAACTCACCGTTCAGGCCCCCGGCATCGCCCCAGGCGTGGAGGTGGGCGACAGCGTATCCATCAACGGGGTCTGCCTCACCGCCGTTGCCCGTGAAGGAGACCGCGTGCGTTTCGAGGCCGTGCCGGAGACCCTGCGTCGTACCAGCCTGGGAGCGCTGGCGGTCGGCGACCCGGTGAACCTGGAGCGGGCGCTCGCCGTGGGCCAGCGGCTCGGCGGCCACTTCGTCCAGGGCCACGTGGACGGCACCGGACAGCTCCTGAGCCTGCGGCAGGAGGACAACGCCCGCGTGCTTCGTATCGCCACATCCTCCGACCTCCTGCGGTACATGGTTCCCAAGGGTTCCGTGGCACTGGATGGGATCAGCCTCACGCTGGTGGACGTGGACCCGGACTCCTTCACCGTCTGGATCATTCCGCACACCTATGCACACACCAACCTGCACAGCCGCCGGCCGGGCGATATCCTGAACATAGAGGTGGACCTCATCGCCCGGCACATCGAGAAGCTGCTCCAGGGCACCGGGACGGGCGGCGTTACGCTGGAGAGCCTGAGCGCCGCGGGCTTTGTCGATGAGTAAATGGCCTTCAGCTCCATAGAAGAAGCCGTCGAGGAGATCCGGCAGGGCCGCGTCGTCATTGTGGTCGATGACGAGGACCGTGAGAACGAGGGCGACTTCATCATGGCGGCGGAGAAGTGTACGCCGGAGCGGATGAACGTCCTCATCAAGCACGGCAGCGGCTACGTATGCGCCCCCACTACGGCGGCCCGGCTGGCCGAGCTGGACATTCCCATGATGGTGGCCCACAACAGCTCCCGCATGGGCACCGCCATGACCGTAACCATCGACGCGCGGGCCGGCACCACCACCGGCGTCTCAGCGGCCGACCGCTCTACCACCGTCCGCGCCATGGCAAACCCCACCGCCAAGCCCGCGGATTTCACGCGGCCCGGCCACATCGTCCCGCTACGGGCGGTGGACGGCGGCGTGCTCAGGCGCGCCGGACACACGGAGGCGACGGTAGACCTCTGCCGCCTGGCCGGCCTCTACCCCGTGGGCGTGCTCGCCGAGGTGATGAACGAGGACGGCACCATGGCCCGGGTACCGCAGCTCAAGAAGATCTCGGAGCGGTTCGGCTACAAGATCATCACCATCGCGGACCTCATCAAGTACCGGCGGCAGAAGGAGAAGCTGGTTGAGCGCGTGGCCGTAACGCGTTTGCCCACCCGCAACTATGGGGAGTTCCAGGTGTTCGCCTATCGGTCCAGCGTGGACCCTCCGGAGGCCGTGGCGCTCGTGAAGGGCGAAATAGGCGACGGCGAGCCCACCCTCGTGCGAGTTCACTCCTCCTGCGTCACGGGTGACCTCCTGGGCTCCCTGAGGTGCGACTGCGGGGACCAGCTCCAGCTTGCCCTCCAGCGCATCACCGCCGAGGGGCGGGGGGTGCTCATTTACCTGGAGCAGGAGGGGCGGGGCATCGGGCTGGTCAACAAGATACGCGCGTACGAGAGGCAGGACCAGGGCGCGGATACCGTAGAGGCCAACGTCCAGCTCGGCTTCAAGCCGGACCTGCGGGACTACGGCGTGGGCGCGCAGATAATGGTAGACCTGGGCCTGCGCAAGATCCGGTTTATGACCAACAATCCCTCCAAGGTGAAGGCGCTTGAAGGCTATGGACTGGAGATTGTAGAGTGGGTGCCGCTGACCGCGGAGACGAATCCGTACAACCGGCGCTACATGGAGACCAAGCGCGAGAAGTTCGGCCACCGCTTTCCGGACGACAGCAACCCGCCGGAGGTGGATGAACCCGAGCAAAACCAGTAGCCTGTCTTCAGTCGTCAGTCATCAGTCCGCAGAGTAGCGGTCATGCCTGACTACTGACTACCGACTACTGACTACTGACTACTGGGAGAACCAAGTGGGGCAGATCTACGAAGGCAAGCTCGTTGCGGCCGGACTGCGGTTCGGCATTGTGGTGAGCCGGTGGAACTCCTTCATCACGGAGCGGATGCTGGACGGCGCCCGGGACGCGCTGGTTCGGCACGGCGCGGACGCGGATCAGGTGGACGTGGCCCGCGTGCCCGGCACGTGGGAAATTCCGGTAGCTGCCCGCAGAATGGTAAACGCGGGGCGGTATGACGCCGTAATAGGTATTGGGTGCCTGATCCGGGGAGCGACGCCGCATTTCGAGTACCTCGCCGCCGAGGTGACCAAGGGACTGGCGGGCATCGCGCTGGAAAGCGGGGTGCCGGTGACCTACGGCATCATTACGGTGGAGAACATTGAGCAGGCCATCGAGCGCGCCGGGACCAAGGCGGGCAACAAGGGCGCGGAAGCCGCCCTCGCCGCCATCGAGATGGCGAACCTGATGAAGGAGATGACGGGGGACGGATGACGGGCGACCGATGGATTCTGAATCCGTCCTTCGTTGACCCTCATCCGTCACCTGAAGCGTGGAGAACGGGATGCGGAAGCTCATAGGGTATCTGGTGATATTCGGGCTGGGGTTCCTGGTGTGCATGGCCCTGCTGCGCGCGTACGGCGGTTACATGGTCGCTTCGCCCACACAGGCGCGCCGGGCCGCGCTGGCCATCCTGGACAAGCCGGTTACGGAGATCCCGCTGCCGGACACGGCCATGGTCCGCGCGGCGGCCAAGATCGAGCCGGCAGTGGTCAATATCGACACGTTGATGACAGGCCATGCCCGCGCCTATGACTTTTTCGGCTTCCCCACGGACCGGCCGTACGCCATCCAGGGCAAGGGCTCCGGCGTCATCATCACGGCCGACGGCTACATCGTCACCAACAACCATGTTATCGAAGGGGCCACCATCATCCGCGTGACGCTCCCCTCCGGCAAGCAGTACGACGGCCGGGTTATTGGGGCCGACCCGGATGCGGACATCGCCGTGGTGAAGATCGACGCGTCAAACCTGCCCGCCGCCGATTTCGGCGACTCCGCCGCGCTCAAGGTCGGCGAGTACGTGCTGGCCATCGGCTATCCGCTGGGAGTAGGCACCACCGTCACCCACGGAATCGTCTCCGCGACCGACCGGCGGGACCTGGAGGTGAGCGAAGGGCACGTGCTCAAGCAGGCCATCCAGACCGACGCGCCCATCAACCACGGTAACTCCGGCGGCGCGCTGGCGGACCTCAACGGCAATCTGGTAGGCATCAACACGGCCATCCTGTCCGAACACGGCGGCGGCAGCATCGGCATCGGGTTTGCGATACCCGTCAACGCGGTGCGGGACATTGTGAAGCGGATCATCGCGCAAGGCAGGGACACGCCCAACGGCCAGGGCGCGCCGTTCATGGGAATCCAGTACGCCCCGGTAAGCCCGGATGAGTCCGCCCAGCTCAACCTGCCTCCGGGACAGGGTGTGATTATCTCCGGCGTGGTTCCCCTGACGGGCGCGGCAACCGCCGGGCTCCAGCCGGGCGATGTGATCCTGGCGGTGGACGGCCGCACCATCGCGAGCTCCTCGGACGTGCCGGCTGCCGTCAACCGGCACAAGATAGGGGACCTGGTGACGCTGAACGTGCAACGCCGAGACGGCACGCGGGGGGACATCAAGCTGACCCTCGGCGCCAAGCCGAATTCGCCGATCTAGGGTTGGATGGGCCGCTGGCTGGGAAGACGGTCCTGCCACACGGTCAGGTGGGTGAGGTCCGAGTCCAGGGCGATACGGACCGCCTCCGTATAGGAGGCCGCCAGGTCCTCCGGGCGGTGGCTGTCGGACCCGATGGTAAGGCGCGTTCCTCCAAGCGATGCATAGAGTGCCACGTGCTCCGCGCATGGATAGGTATGGCCGGCCCCCTGGCGGAGGCCGGCTGTGTTTATCTCCAGCGCCACGCCGCGCTCGATCATGCTCCGGAACAACTCTGAGACCTGGTCCCGGTACGGACGGGGGTCGTACGGCCCATAGGCGGGGACGCCGCGGCGGTTAGCGTACTCCAGGTGGCCCAGCACGTCGAACAGGCCGGAATCCACCGATTCCTGTACGGCCCGGAAGTAGAGGCGGTAAGCCTGTTCCGCCGTGCGGCCGCGGATGTACTCCGGGGACATGAGCATCACGCTATCCACGTAGTGCACCGAGCCGAGCACGTAGTCGAATGAGCGATCTTCCAGGTAGGCCCGGATCCTTTCCTCGAACCACCGCTGATAGTCGATCTCCACACCCATGCGGATGACGAGCCGGCCCCCGAACTCTTCGCGGGCCCGCTCTATCTCACGGCGGTAGGCGTCATAGTCGAAGAAGTCGACCGCCGGGTCCCGGGGATCGAAGTCCTTGTGCTCGGTGAAGCCGATCTCGTCCAGCCCCAGCTTCAGCGCCCGCAGGCACTGCTCGCGGATGGTCGCCCTACCGTCATGGGAGAGCGTCGAGTGCACCTGGTAGTCGATGGCGTAGCGGCCGGCAATCACAGCGGAGCGGTTTCAATGGGCGGATCGGTGGTCATATCGGAGATCTTCCATTCCATAGTGGTGAAGAGACCCATCCAGTGGGAAATGGGGAGCCGCTCAAAGGTGAGGCGGACGTGCACGTTGGGGTAGTAGACCGCCTTCATGGCGGATGTCTTCTGGCCGATGTCCATGTCGAAGTCGGCCTCACCGTGGTCGCCTTGCTGCCGCGCCTGGAGGTTGCGGGTGGTCACCTCCAGATGGCCCTGGATCTCCTGGAAGGCGTTGCCGATGAGCGTGCGGGTCTCCTCCGTATTGCGGCCCAGGATCTTCGCATTTGGGGCCATGAGGTCCATAATACCATTAACGTCGTGCCGCTCCAGAGCCGACTCACCACGCTCGATCATCTTAGAAGCCAGTTGCGTGGTCAGAGGCGGATCGGCGTAGGTGCCGGCGCGGGCGTAAAGTCCAATGCAAGCCGCCATAACGACGGCGGCGAGAATCAGCATGATCCAGGATGAGCGGCGCATGCGCATTCCTCCGTGGGGAATACCCGCGGCGCGTCGTAGCGCCCCGGGCGGGGTAGCCCATTCTAGCGGTTTTGGGGCGGAGCGTCAAACGGAGGAGGGAGGAGGGATGAAGGATGAAGGATGAAGGATGAAGGATGAATCCCGATCCGAAATCCCCTCCGGTCTCTTTACTCGGCGGCGTTTAGAACATGGCGGAACCTAGGGAGGATGGCTGGGCAGGCGCTACGGCGGCAATTGTGGAGGGTGGCGGCACGGTGCTGGTCGTCGGCGACACGGACACGGGCAAGACCACGTTCTGCCGGCGGCTGCTCAACGCGGCGCTGGCGGCGGGGCGGCGTGTGGCGCTGGTGGATGCGGACATCGGCCAGTCCGAGGTGGGGCCGCCGGCCTGCGTGGGTCTTGCGCTGCCCAGGGCGCCCGTGGAAGCCGCGTCCGACCTGGAGGCGGTGGCGCTGGCCTTCG
Source organism: uncultured Chthonomonadaceae bacterium (assembly GCA_964396385.1). Taxonomy (GTDB): domain Bacteria; phylum Armatimonadota; class Chthonomonadetes; order Chthonomonadales; family CAJBBX01; genus CAYNFH01. The sequence goes on from CAYNFH010000248.1 coordinate 7,359, forward strand.
TGGGCTCCAACGGGCCGCGCGGCCGGATGCTGGAGCACTCGGTCGCCACGTGGAGCATGGCGTCCGAGGCCGCCGCGGCCGGAGCGGAGCTTATCGTGGTCGACACGACCGGGTACGTGCGAGGACCCTCCGCGGTCCGGCTCAAGCGGGCCAAGCTGGAGCTGCTGCGCCCATCCCACGCGGTCTTCCTGGAGCGAAGGGAGGAGTGCGCGCCCATCCGGCGCGTCGCGGAGGCGGCCGGGACCGTTCGTGTGCACCGGCTGCCGGTTGCGCCCGAGGTGGCGCGGAAGTCGCCTTCGTACCGGACTCAGCGGCGTGCGGCCCGGTTCGCCCGCTACTTCCAGGAGGCGGAGCCCCGCACGTACGAGATGGAGAGGGTGGCGATGCTGGAGACGTGGCTGGGCCAGGGCGCTCCCGTAGCACCGCACCTGCTCAAGTACATGAGCGACTCCCTCGGCACTCGGGTCTACTACGCCGAGATGCAGGAGCGGCACCTGGGCATGGTGGTGGCAACTCCGCCGCAGCGCGGTGTAGACGCGGTGCACGAGCAGCTCCGGCCGGAGTCGATCACGGTGACTCCGGTGAGCCTGCTGCGGCACCTGCTGCTGGGGCTAACCGACGGCGCGCGGCTGCTGGGCCTCGGGACGCTGGAGGCGGTGGACTTCCGGCGGCGGGCCATTACGGTGGTGACGCCTCTGCGTGGTTGGGGCGCGGTGCGACTTATCCAGTTCGGCATCTTGCGCGTCCGCCCCGACGGCGCGGAGGTAGGAAGCATCAGACCAGGAGATGTCTAGTTTGGCATTGGAGTGATGGAGTAGTGGAGTGATGGAGTGATGTCCCGGATTCCGGCACCCGTTACTCCATCACACCATTACTCCTTTGCTCCTCCAGGAGATCACATTGCTACGGCTACTGCTAGTCCGGCATGGGGAGACGCTGTGGAACCGCGAGTGGCGGATCCAGGGCCACCAGGACGTGCCGCTTTCGCCGGACGGAGTGGAGCAGGCGAGGCGGCTGGCCCGGCGCCTCGCCTCCGAGCGGCTGACGGCGGTCTGGAGCAGCGACCTAGGCCGGGCGCGGGAGACGGCGGAGATCATCGCCGATCCGCATGGACTGCAGGTGGTCGCGACGCCGCTGCTGCGCGAGGTGAACATGGGCCAGTGGGAGAGCCTCACCGGCGAGGAGATCATGGCCGCGCACGGCGAGGAGGTCTGGCTGCGGTTCCGGCAAGACTCCATCGCGCACCGCCCGCCAGACGCCGAGCCGTGGGAATCGGCGTACGCCCGGCTATTGGAGGCCCTCGCGGCGGTCCGGGAAGCCCACGCGGAAGGCACGGTCGTGCTGGTGGGGCACGGTGGGACGCTGCGCTGCATCCTCTGCGAGGCGCTCGGCGCGCCGCTGGCCTCCATGCGCTGCATCCATCTGGACAACGCCTCGCTGAGCATCGTGGAGCTCACGCCCGACCGGACGGCGGTGCGCCTGCTGAACGACACGGGACACTTGAGGGATGAAGGATGAAGGATGAAGGATGAAGGATGAAGGATGAGGCGTGCTGGATTCGGCCGCC
>CAYNFH010000249.1:0-8765 GCA_964396385.1 uncultured Chthonomonadaceae bacterium
GTGGCGACCCGCTGCTGTTCCAGCATCTGTTCTGGTTCTACTCGCATCCCGCGGTCTACATCATGATCCTGCCCTCCATGGGCGTGATCAGCGAGATCATGGCGTGCTATACGCGCAAGCGTGTGTTCGGCTACACGTTCGTCGCTATGTCCAGCATCGCGATCGCGGTGTTTGGGTTCCTGGTGTGGGGCCACCATCTCTTCGTCTCCAGCCAGTCCATGTACTCCGGCATGGTATTCTCCGTGCTGAGCTTCATGGTGGCCGTGCCAAGCGCCATCAAGGTGTTCAACTGGTCGGCTACCATCTATAAGGGCCGCGTGTGGCTTTCCGCTCCCATGATCTACGCCATGGGGTTCCTGGGGCTATTCACCATCGGCGGCCTCACAGGACTGTTCCTGGCCTGTCTCGCGACCGACATCCACCTGCACGACACGTACTTCGTCATCGCCCACTTCCACTACGTGATGGTGGGAGGGGCCATTATGGGGTACATGGCGGGGCTGCACTACTGGTGGCCGAAGATGACCGGCAAGCTCTACCCGGAGGGGTGGGCGCAGTTGGCCGCGGCCATCGCGTTCGTAGGGTTCAACCTTACGTTCTTCCCGCAGTTCGTTGTGGGGATCCTGGGTAACCCGCGCCGCTACCACTTCTACCCGGAGGAGTTCCAGGTGTGGCACGTCCTCTCCAGCGCGGGCGCCTCCATCCTGGCGGTGGGATACGTCATCCCGCTCTTTTATCTCATCTGGTCGCTCAAGTACGGCCGGGCGGCCGGGCGAAACCCCTGGGGCGCCGTGGGCCTGGAGTGGATGACCGCTTCGCCGCCGATCACCCAGAACTTTGAAGAGACGCCCGTGGTGACCTGGGAAGCGTACGAGTACCAGCCAGTGGATGCCGACGATGCGGACTACGATAGGGACATCATGCCGGGAGCGGAAGAGGCCCAGCGGGAAGAGCGGGCTCAACCTCGCGCGCCCTTCGGCGCCGAGCCGATAGGAGACTGAACTTGGCTGTTCACGCCGCGCCGGCAGCAACCGGCCAGCCGCTATATCATCAGTTCGAGAACCGCTCGCAGCAGAGCGAGTGCTACGTGGTGGGGATGTGGACGTTCCTCGTCACAGAGATCATGTTCTTTGGGGCCCTGTTTTTCGCTTACACGCTCTACCGCTGGACCTACCCGGACATCTTCTCGCAGGCCCACCATCACCTGGACCTCGGATGGGGCACCCTTAACACCACCGTGCTGCTGACGAGCAGCCTCTTTATGGCGCTCTCCGTGCACGCAGCGCAGGTGGGCAACCGCCGCGCCCAGATAAACTGGATGGCCATTGTCATCGTCTGCGCCTTCGGCTTTCTGGGCGTTAAGTACATCGAATATAACAAGAAGTTCGAAGACCATCTCTTCCCAGGGCCCGGCTTCCACTACGAGGCGCTCTCTAAGAGCGGAAAGCCGCTGCCGGAGCCACAGGTGATGCCCCTGACCGGAGCGGGGGAGCCTAATACCACGAGCCGCGCAGACATTCCCGGCGCGCGAGAGGCCGGAGAGGGCGACGTGCAGGGGCATGCCCAGATGTTCTTCACCCTGTACTTTTGCATGACCGGCCTCCACGGCATCCACGTTCTCGTGGGAATCATCGTCATGGGGACGCTGATCGTGCTCCTCAAGATGAACCACCCGTTGATGAATGACTACATGTGGACAGAGATGGCCGGGCTATACTGGCACTTCGTAGACATCGTCTGGATCTTCCTGTTCCCGCTGTACTACCTTATTCCCGGATAGCGCAATGGAACCCATCGAGCACGAACCTATCACCCACGCGCACCACATCACCCCGGCCTTCATCTACTGGAAGACCTGGCTCATCCTGCTGGTCCTTATGGCCGCCACGGTGCTCGCGTACGTGGTGGACTTTGCGCGGTTCTTCCCCGCCTTCGGGGGGGCGCTCAACAACCTGGTAGCCATGGCCATCGCCATCACGAAGGCCACCTTGGTCGTGCTGTTCTTTATGCAGGTTAAGTACAGCTCAAGGCTGGTGTGGCTCTGGGCGGCCACCGGGTTCCTCTGGCTGATCCTGATATTCGCGACGCTTCAGGACTATATATCCCGCCATTGGGTCTACATCCCCGGCTGGCAGTAATCGCCGTTGCGGCCGGAGCGCTCTCCCTCCAGGCGGGCCGCACCTCCGCCCAGGCGCCTCACCTGGCCGCCATCCTTCCGGCTGGCGGCCAGCGCGGTACTACGGTCAGCGTAATGGCTACGGGCGCCAACCTGAAGCCCGGCAACCTGTTCGTGAGCCGCGGCGGGATCACGGGCAGGGTGGTAGACGCGTCTGCGGCCGGCGACCGGGCGACTCTGAGCCTGGACATCGCTGCCTTCGCGCGCATCGGCCCGCATGAGCTTCGTCTTGCTACCCCTGCCGGCGCCTCCAACGCCCTCACCTTCTGGATCGATCCATTCCACTCCGCTCCGGAGGCCGAGCCGAACGACGATGCCGCCCACGCGCAGCCGCTGGGTAGCACGCCCACGGCCATCGACGGGATGATACAGACGGCTGGCGACGTGGACCTGTTTGGCTTTGCCGTGCAACCCGGCCAGGTGTGGGTGTTCGAGTGCGTCGCAGCGCGCATCGGGTCGCCGCTGGTCCCCATCATGGAGGTCCGGGACGAGCAGGGAAACCCGGTCGATGCGAAAGCCGCGAGCATAGAGGGGGATCCGCGACTCATCTTCACGGCGGGGGAGTCGGGCCGTTATTTCCTGGCTCTGCGGGACTCACGAGGCCGCGGGGGACCGGAGTACGCCTACCGGTTCATCGCGGGCCAAACGCCGGCGGTAACGCGGTTCTTTCCACGTGGAGAACGGCCGGGCAGGGCTATTGGCCTGGATCTTTCGGGGGTCAACATCGGGCGAAGGCATGCCGCAGTAGTTCAGACTTCCCGCGATGAACCGCCCGGCGTTAACTGGTACTCCATCTCCACGCCGGAAGGTCCCACGTTGCCGCTCCCCCTCATCCTCGCGCCATTCCCGGTTGCCAAGATCACAGAGACGGACGCCAACATGCCGCTGCCCTTGCCGCCGGTCCACCTGGATGGCGTGTTCGAGCGGTATCCGCGGACACGGTTCTTCTTCCAGGGCCGGCCCACAACGCCGATCCTCTTCCGCTTGATGGCGCGCAGCCTCGGCTCTCCGGTGGCCGGCGCGATCCGGATACTCAACCGTGAGGGCCAGGAGCTTACGGCCTCTTCTGTATCAGGGATGCCCGCGGACTCCGACCGGGCGATGCCGCCGCCGGACGCGCTGCTCCAGTTCCTTCCGCCCGCGGAGGCGATCTACACGGTGGAGGCGCATAGCGCGGACGGAAGCACCGGCGCCGACCACGTCTACCGGCTGGACGTCCAGCTAGTGACGGCGGATTTTCGCCTGACACTTGGTACTGACGCGATCCAGGTGCCTGCCGGCGGGACGGGCCGGTTGGCCGTGACGGTACACCGCAGCGGCGGGTTCAGCGGGCCCGTCCGAGTAGTAGTTGCGGGACTGCCGCCCGGAGTGACTTGCCCGCCGATCGTCGTCCCGGCGGGGCAGGGGACCGGGACGCTCGCCTTATCGGCTGCCCCAACGACCGCACCCACGACGGCGATCCTTCGCGTGCGCGGCTCCGCCACCGTGCAGGGACGGCCGGTTGTGCGCGAAGCGGTCCCCCAAGAGCCGGCGGCCTCGCCCGGGAATCCGCGCCCGGCCGATTTGCTCCTGCTTACGGTCCTGCCTGGCTCATAGCAGCGACTGGACCGCCGTAACCGCCGCGTCCCGTTCGGCCTCAGTTTCGGCGCAAACCGTTACGTGGCCCAGCTTTCGGCCCGGACGCGGATCCTTGCCATAGTCGTAAAGGTGCGCGCCGGGGACCTCCAGAATCGCCGCCCGGTCGGGCATCGTTCCGATGAGATTGACCATGGCAGCGAATCCCCGCATCCCTGTAGGGCCGAGCGGCAGTCCTGCCACCGCCCGCACGTGATTCGCGAACTGGCTCGTCTCCGCCCCCTCAATACTCCAGTGCCCGGAGTTGTGGACGCGGGGCGCCATCTCGTTGGCAATCAGTCCGCCGCCAACCTGGAACAGCTCGATGGCCAGCATGCCTACATACTCCAGATGCTCCAGCACGCGCCGGGCGTACTCCTCCGCCGTGCTCTGTAACTCGACCGGAACGTTCGGGGCAGGGGCGAGAGAGAGCCGCAGGATCCCCCCGACGTGATGGTTCTCCACCAGGGGATAGCAGCGGACCTCGCCGGCCGGGGACCGCACCGCCAGGATGGACAGCTCGCGGTCAAACGGCACCATCCCCTCCGCGATAATAGGAGCGCTTCCGAGCGCGGCATAGGCGGTCGTGACTTCCTCGGGCGACTCCACTCGCGCCTGGCCCTTGCCGTCGTAACCCATCCGCCGGGTCTTCAGGAGCGCCGGAACCCCAACCTCCGCGAGTGCTGCGGCGAGATCCTCCTGGGAACTAACTGCGGCGAACAGGGCTGTGGGTATCCCCAGGTGGCGGAACGTCTCCTTCTCCACCAGCCGGTCCTGCGACGCTTCCAGCGCGGCAGAAGGGGGATAGACCGGCAAGCGGTCCGCCAGGAATCGGGCCGCCTCTACCGGCACGTTCTCAAACTCGTAGGTGATCACGTCCAGGCCGGAGGCGAAGCGCTCCAGGGCGGCAGTGTCCGCGAACTCAGCCGCAATCAGTGGCGCCACGCGGGCTGCGGGAGCAGCGGACGAGTGGTCGAGGAATAGGAAACGCAGGTCGAGGGGGAATCCGGCGAGGGCGAGCATCCATCCTAACTGTCCCCCGCCGAGAACGCCGATGGTCATTGAGGAGTACGTGGGTCCCGGTTGTCCAGCACGGCTTGGGTCTGCCGCGCTCGGAACTGGCGCAGCGCCTCGCGGATCCCCGGGTACTTGTTGGCCAGGATCGACGCGGCCAGCAGCGCCGCGTTGACTGCGCCGCTCCGGCCGATGGCCAGCGTCGCCACAGGGATGCCGGCCGGCATCTGGACAATGGACAGCAGCGAGTCCATCCCCTTGAGCGCGTGGGACTCAACGGGCACACCCAGCACAGGTAGGGAAGTCTTGGAGGCCGTCATGCCAGGGAGGTGCGCCGCGCCGCCCGCCCCGGCAATGATGACTTCCAGTCCGCGGTCCTCCGCCCCGGAAGCATACTCGAAAAGCAGGTCTGGCGTGCGGTGTGCGGACACAACCCGGACCTCGTGCGGCACGCCGAGCTCCTCCAGCGTGCGGACGGTGTGGGCCATGGTCTCCCAGTCCGACCGGGATCCCATAATTACGCCCACCAGAGGCCGCTCTCCGGCGTTAGCGGTCATCCGCCGACCATGCTCGGACGAGCGACCACGAACCACCGACCACGGACCACGACTGGAGGTTTGAGACGTGGTCGGTCGTCTGTGGTCTGTGGTCCAATCTCACCAATCCAGCTTCGCCGGAAAGTATTCGGCGATCAGCTCCTCGTAGAAGGGCCGAAGCGCCTCCACGTTCGGCCGCTCCAGCCCTTTGGAGTAGAGGTCGTACGGGTTGAAGGCCTTCACCCAGGGGAGCATCTCGTGGTCGCGGTTGTTCATGAGGTAGGCGTACTCACCCTCCTTGTGCCAGGGATAAAAGGAATGGAACCGGATCATGTACAGCCCCTCTTCCGGCAGGTAGTCTTTTACCACCTGGTACAGGTACTCATCGTGCCCCCAGGAGAGGTGCACCTTGTCTAGCCCGCAACCCTCCTCGTAAATGCCCAGGCGCGTCTGGTACTCCCGAACTTTGCTGTCCGGGTTTTCACCGAAGTAGTCCGCGAAGACGATCTTCTCCGAGTACCGGCAGCCCACCGGGAAGGTATCCCCGACCACCGCCCACTGGGGCTCACCGTAGAGGCATAGTATCTTGCCCAAGTCGTGGATCAGCGCCGTCAGGATGAACCACCGCGGCTTGCCGTCCCGCCGCGCGGCCTCCGCCGCCTGAAGCAGGTGCTCGATCTGGGTGAAGTCCACGTCCGGATCGCTGTCGTCGACCAGCGTGTTCAGGAACTCCATCGCCTCCCAGATGCCCATGCGGCGCTTGTTCTTTGGCAGGTACTCCGCCTTCTTTGCCCGCACAAAGTCTAGCGTCTGATAGGTGTGGTTCAGCCGGTAGAACTCCCGAACGCTCGGCCGCGCCTCCACCTCGTAGTTGCGGAACTCCGCCTTCTTCTTGTTGAGGCTCTGCTCGTCCAGGGCCGCGCTGTCGCCGTCCTCCGCGTACCGCGCCCGGATGACCTCGTCCCAGCTATCGATATCCTCTAGCGGACCCGCCGCCTGCTTCGCCATAGCTCCCTCCGAATCTCAATCCATCGTTCTTGCACGCAGGAGCCCGGCGGTTGATGGTTATTGATCAAATAGTTCCGCTACGACTCGTGTCCACGGAGGTGGACACTCGGCCGCCAGGCCACCCAGCCGAGGACCTTTGTCCGACGGCCGTCCTGGCTGGATAGCGGCACTTATTCGTCAATGACGATAAACCGCGGGCTACGTATAGCACGAAGTCGGCCCTCGCTGACTACGGAATCCAGATCCCGGGACTGCTTCCGTTCGCCGCCTCATCAGTTCTTCCCCGCCACGCCGGAGTCCTCTCGAAAACCCGGCACCTATGCCGGCCCGGTCGCCTTCGGGAACAGGGAAAAGTCCCGATAGTGCACCCACGCTGGGCGACCATCACCCGAGGATTCAATATGAAATACGCGATGCGCCGGTGGCGGTGCTTCAACCTGATAGTGCCTGTATCCGCGATCCTGACCTGCGTCGCCCTCGTTCCCGCCCGGGCGCAGGGACCGGCCGCATCCGGCGACCTGAGCCTGGAGCAGGCCCGCCGCTACATGCTGGATCTCATCAACCGGGACCGTGCCGCCTACGGCCTTCGTCCGGTCAGCCTTGATCCCATGGCGAGTCGCGCCGGTCAGGAGCAGGCGGAGGAGATGGCCGCGCACAGCTGCCTGGCCCACTTCAACCTGGCGGGTGAGTCGCCGCAGCAGAGGTACACCCGCTGCGGAGGGCGCGAGCCGGTCTCCGAGAACGTGGCCCTGCTGACCGGATTCTACGGCGGCGGAAGCTCCGCGCCGTACCGCCTGGACGCCGCGCCCCGCTTCAGCCGGCGCGAGCTGGAGCGCATCGAGCGGATGTACATGTGCGAGAGTGCGCCGTACGACGGCCACCGGCGGAATATCCTGAACCCGTACAGCACGCACGTCGGGATCGCGTTGGCCCGCGCCGGGACCGACTCCGCGTTCAACGTCGCCAACACCCAGGAGTTCATCCGGCGCGCCACCGTACAGGATCTGGCGCAGTCCGTGCCTACAGAGACCTGGGACCGTCTTGCCGGCTGGCCGTCCTCGCGTCCCACAGGTACAGACCGAACGGAGCCCACCAGATTAGATCGTTGGTGAGGCAGAGTATGGCCGTCTTGGCGGGCCATGCTCCGGACTGGATCAGTCGCAGCATGCCGAGCGGGCCGAGAAGCTTGCCGGTCAGTCCTACCGCGGCAATGAGCCAACCCCGTTCCGGCACTTGCGCGACCTGAAGGTAGAGGATACCGTAAAGTCCGACCACCATCCCCAGGCACTCAAACACCTCCGGGTATCGCGCCAGCGGCATGCCGGCATAACGAAACAGCCACTGCGGATCCAGGGCCGTGTACAGACCCCACAGAATGTTGTATGCTCCTGCGGAGACAAACACGGCCTGGTGCCACCGTCGTCGCGGAATCAAGCGGACTGATCCTGGCTGCGGGCCGGTTGAGCCGACCACGGCCAGCTTCCACCCGGCAGCCCGAAGGCGGCATAAAGATCCCGAACTCCCGAGAGGAACACGCCGGCAGCCATGAAGGTCAGCGTCCATTTCAGCACATCCGGAATGGTATAGCTCAGCCCGACCAGCCCCGTCGGAAGTCGCGCCCATGCGAGGATGGTAGGCAGCAATTCGGCGATCATCGCCCCGTAGACGATTCCCATGATCGCGTGAGTCACCCTCTCGCCGCCATACACGTCTCCCAGGAACCGCCTCGCACGGATCTCGACAACGAAGTCCGAGAACGTCAGAACTATCTCCACCATGATCACGAGTACGAGTACCGCCGTCCAGGATCCGGCCCATGCGATCCACGGCAGCGTTCCGAACAGCACCGCATAGAAGAAGTCACGCCAGGCGTGCAGCCTCAGCTCCGGGGCGGTAGCGGGAACCCCGCCCGGGAGCCTGGCGCGCCACTCGTGGAAGTAGAGGGTGTCAAACGCGCCGATGACGCCCTGGAGCGCCAGCAGCCACAGCGCGGTGATCATGGCTCGGCCTCCTGGACGTCCAGCATGCCCTCGTAGCGGATCAGCCTACCTAGCAGGGGCAAGCGTACCTCTACCGTGACGTGGTTCGATTCGCCACCCGGACCCGACGCTACTTCGCGCGCCTCCACTACTGGCGCAATCAGTGCAGGAATCGGGAGTGAATGCGATCCCAAGCGTAGGTCTGCTCCGGCCGGCAGGTAGGTCAAGGAGACCCCGTCCGCCCGAAGTCTAAAGCGCAGGTCAAGGCGTCCGAACTGCTCGTGCAGCAGTCCGTCCTTGCGCTGCTCCTGTTTGGTGATGAGGACCCGGTCGCCAAAGGATCGCGTCCAGATCTCTCCGTCCGCAGACGGCTCAATCTCCAGGATCACGGGCGTATCATTTGAGGCGGCGGGCAGGCCCATTAGCCGCGCCATGAGT
>CAYNFH010000250.1:0-8759 GCA_964396385.1 uncultured Chthonomonadaceae bacterium
GTAAACCGCGCCCGCCGCGATGCCCGCGCCGGCGAAGACCGCCCCCAGGGTGCCGATGTAGCCCGGGCCAAACCCCAGCCGGTCGCGCTGAAAGTAGTAGAGCGCCGTACCCAGGCCAGGACTGAAGAACCACAGTGCCAGGAACAGAGTCACGGCCCACTGTTTGCGGGAGACCAGCATGGCCCGCACAGATGGCCAAACGGCCGACCTGCTTGCGGCCTCCCCCTTGTCTCGGCGCTCAGACAGAAGGACGAGCGCCCCAACGGTAACGAGAAAAGGAAACACGGCATAGAGCCGGAAGGCCAGCGCGCCGCTGAACCGCTCCACCACGTAGCCGCTGCAGAAGGTCGTTATCAGCGCCGCGACGTTGGCGGCGCCCCACTGCACCGCCTGGAAGGCTCCAGTCATTCCCGTCGGTTTGCCGGACTCCACCATGAGGGCATTAGCAACCACGTTGGACATCTGAAGCGCCAACAAAGACATGGCGAGAAAGGTGAGCGATACGGAGTAGATCCCCGCCCATGGCGCTCCAAGAAGGGTCCACGAACTGGCTCCCAGGAGCCCGGCGAGTGCAAGGTAGCTCTTGCGCCGGCTGCCAAAAAGTGGGACTGTGTCCGAAAGCAGCGCATAGAGAGGTGCGAAATAGGCAGGGATACTTGCGACGGCCATGAACACGGCCGCGTCTGCGGGCCCTAGAGCCAAACGGTCTTTCATCAGGCTGTTCAGGGCCTGCCCGGTGATCCCGGCAGCACCCACCGACCCATACGTCAAAGCGAATAGAACCGAGTATTTCCGGGCCTCGCCGCTCATTCTGCGAGCCAATTCCGTATGGTATCGACGGCCTGTCGCAGGTCCGTGCCCACTTCCAGATGCCCTAGGCGGAGCCCCAGCATGCGATCCGCGGCCGTCAGCATAGCCTCGGCCTCGTCATGACTCACGCCGTGCCGGAAATGCGCGAGAGTATCCCTGACCGCCGCGACGTCCGTTGGAAGCACCTGGCTGGTCGCGCCTGCAGAGCGTCCGACCGTCAGCACGGCATCGACCGTTGTTCGAGGCTGCGCCGCCCCGGGCCAGAGGGCTTCGACGTCGATGAGGCACTTAACCTCGCCGGATAGCTCGCGGATAGGAGCCGCATCCGCGAGGTGCGGGAAGAGGCGGCAAGTATCCGGTGGCACGTGCAGGAACCACGGATTCCCCCACACGACCACTGAGTCTCCGCCTGGTTCTACGTAGACCGTATCATCCGAGACCAGCCCCATCCCGGCGGAGACGCACGCGCACGCGAGCGTAGACTTCCCGGCTCCGCAATCTCCAGTAAGCAGCACACAGCGGCCTTCGGATATCACAGCGGCCGCGTGGAGGGCAGCCTGGTGGTGCCGGTACACGAGATACAGCGCGAGACACTCCAGGATCGCTATCTGCACGAACTGGGGATCCGCCATCAGCTCCCGCGTGACGAAACCGGCGCCGAAGCCCGTGCTGATGTCGGCGAACGCAATGGAGCTGCCGGCAACCAGCATGAAATAAGGCCCCTGCATGCGGTAGATCGGCGCGTCTACGCTGGGCTGAAACCGCTCCGGTGCCTCCTGCAGAAAGACTCGCAGACGGACGCGTGGGGAGTTCTCAGTGCTCGAATGGGGCCATCTCCCGAAAATATGCTCCGCCAGGTCAGAAATGGCCTGAGCGTTGGTGGCAATCTCCACGGGCACGCCGAGGATGGTGTACCGGTGGACGTATCGGACCTCCGCGAAACGCCAGAGGGGATCGTGACCCGCGATGAACGCGTACTCCGCCATGTCGCAGGCATGCTCCGCCTGGTCCCCACCTTCGCCGGCGTAGCGGTATTTGAGCCAGTCCTCTGGAGCGAGACGGCCTCCGACATAATTCATGCAGCTCTCCTTTCGAGGCAGGTAACCGCAGCCGTTGGGGCAAATACGGTGGAGAATGACACTCGCATCCGGCGATAGGCGTGCGGCAGTGCACGAACCAAAGACGTCCCGGGTGACGCCATTCGCAGTTTCGCCTATCTACTAGGTAGCAGCGCAAACACGAATGGTCACGCCGCCCTGTCCGAGCATTCCGGATTTGGGCCGTTTGGCGGTGACAGGCGAGCAGTACCGCTTGCAGGGGGTGGGATGGAGTGGGACCGAGCAGTTCAACGCCAACGCAATCCGGTTAACGAGGAAGTAGCGGCTCAGGCTAGGGCCGGCCTGCAATCGGCAGCCCTCAGGTGCCAGAGACGTCACATGGCAGCGATAATCCTGGGTTTCTCTGCCGTGATGGTGGTCCTGCTCTACGGTGGCGGAATCAACCGGAATGGAGATGCCACCTGGTACCTGGCGGTGGGAAGAAGAATGGCGACGGGACAGGACCTGGGGTCCGGTCCGCTCGTCCAGGGATATCCGGGCTATGTCGGCCTCGTGGCTCTTGCTATGGCAACCGGGAGTGGGCCTACTGGCATCGTCGCTTTCCAGATTCTCACCGCGGCGGCGGCGGTCCTCAGCATCTCTGCCCTCGTGGGACGGACCTTTGGGGCTCGAGCCGGTTTGCTGGCCGCCCTGCTGGTGGCCTGTAACCCGGACATATCGGAGTGGCACCGCCACATCCTTACGGAGTCCCTGTATACTTCGCTCGTTACACTCAGCGTCTACGCCATATACCGCGCTCCGCGGCGAGGGCGCGAAGGGTATGCGGGCGCCGCATTGGCGGTTGTGGCCTCCATCAGCATACGGCCGACGGGCCTCGTTCTCATACCGGTCGCCATAATCTACTGGGCATCCGTGCTACGGGTGCCGATCCGAGCCACAGTTTCTGGCCTGGGCGCGCTCCTCATACTGCTGATTCTCTTCGTGTCCTTCTCTCCCTACGCGCGGAAGCGGGTGAAGCAGGTCCGGGTGGACTACGGGGAGGTGATCCGGGGGTATCCGGCGCTGGCAACCAGCATGCCGGTGGACGCGGCTACGTGGGGCGCGCCCCCACTCCGCAGGCTGGAGTACGTGGCAACTCACCCACTGGGCTGGTTCTATCTGCTCGCCAAGCGCGTATGCGTCGAGGCGGTACACGTTCGGCCCTACTTCTCGACCCGCCACAACCTCTTTATCGTGGTGCTGTATGGGCCGCTCTACGCGCTTGCCGCGCTCGCCTCATGGCGGTTCCGGCGCGACCCGCTTGTCCGGCTCCTGGTACTCGTGGTTTGCATCCATGCGGTTCCAGTCGCGCTCTTTTACGCCAGTTGGGAGGGGCGATACCTCATCTACGTCACGCCGGAGATCTCCGCGCTGGCAGCCATAGCCGCTACGGCTCCGAGGTCATCGATGAAGCGAAGCCGATTGCGATGCGTCGAACCCAGCCTGAACTGACGTCGACAGAGCGGGTCCTGGTAGCCTGCGCGGCCGCAGGCGACAGAGCAGAGTCTGGGGAGATAGTGCGGGCCCCCCTCGCCGCTCCTGACGTCCGCTGGTCCGAGCTACCGAGACTATCGATGCGGCACGGGCTCGCACAGCTCGTGGGTCTGAGGCTCGGGGAACCGGGGATCCAGCACAGCGCGCCGCCGGAAGTGGCGCGCTGGTTCGCCGGGGCGCTGGCAAGCAACGCCGACCGGAACCTGGTTCTGCTCGATCACCTCAGCCGAATTGCGGGCTCGTTCTTACGGGCCGATATTCCGTTCCGCGTCCTAAAGGGGGCGGGGCTCTGTATCACGACCTACCGCCACTACTCTCACCGCAACTTAAGCGACATCGACATCCTCGTGCCGGAGGATGGTCTCCAGGACGCAGCAAACCAGCTCCGTTCCCTCGGGTTTGCTGCGGAGGACGGGATAGACGCCGGTCGGAGCCTTGAGCAGACGTTCATTGCGGTAGCGGACCGGGACATCCTTTCGCGGACCGTTGCCCTGGGGTTTGCCGGAGGTCCCGCAGAGGATGTCGTCGCCCGACATTCGCGGAACGTGGTCGTGGAACTGCACCGTGGCCTCCTGCGGGACGCCACCGGGAGATACCGGCAGGTCAGCCTGGAGGCGGCCTGGAACCAGCAGGAGCAAGCGTTTCTGCCAGACGGTTCCCCTATCTCGCTGCTCGCTCAGGAAGCGTTACTCGCTCACCTTGCCGCGCATGCCCTCGACCACGGTTTTGACCGGCTCATCTACTTCGTGGACCTTGCGGCATGCCTGATCCGCTACGGTGACAGCGTGGACTGGGAACTTGCTGCCCGTATCGCTTCGGAGTGGGACGCTGCTCACGCCCTGCACGGAATGCTCAGGTTCGTGCATGATACGTTCCACCTCATCCCTCCGGAGCGCGCACTCTCTGCCCTGAATCAGTTCCGGGCTCGCCCTATCACAGCACGTCACGTCCTTGACATGGCTCACGCGAGCATCGACCAGAGGACCCTCGCACGGCTATCTGCCGGCCGGGGATTGGGCAGCCGAGTTGCCCCTATCTTCCGTGCCGTCTTCCCTCCAAAGAAGGTCATGGAACGGCGCTACGGTAAGGGGCTGTGGAGGCTTGCGTGGGCCTACTCCGCAAGGCCCGTTGAACTTGTATTGAGGGTCGCGCTTGCGATGGCGCGTAGATGACACCCGGCGCGGCCGGAGTGAACGGGAGGAGGGGCGTCCACGCGTGTGGGTCCAGATCAATCATCACCTGAAGCGAAGGCTGCCGAGACTGCACGCGTACCTGAAGCGCCGGGCAGCTTCGTGGCAAGCCGCGCCCGCTCCCGCCATACCTGTCTTGAAGCGAATTCGCGGCGAATGGTTCTGGGTCCATCCGCGCGTCTTGGCGCTAGAGACGGAGGATGCGGAGCCGCATATCTGCCGATGGATACTGGCGAACCTGCCCGTGGGCGGCGTCTTTTTCGACGTGGGAGCGAATCTAGGGTGGCTGTCGCTCAAGGCGGCCCGCCACGTTGGGCGGGATGGACGCATCGTCTCCTTTGAGGCGTCTCCGGTATTATCGGCTATCCTGAGCTATCATCAGCGCCGGAACCATCTGCCGCAGATGACAGTCGTAGGCAAAGCCGTATCGGAAGCAGACGCCTGCCAGTCGGCCTTCTATCTCCTTCATGACGGCTTCAGTACTCGCAACTCTCTAACCATCGGTAACCCGAATCTGCCCTATGTGGGCTCCGAATTGAAGACAACCATCGCCGTCCCGCTGCTGACGCTCGACAGCTTCTGCAGCGCGGAGAGTTTGCGGCCTGACGTCGTCAAAATAGATGTGGAGGGCGCGGAGTTGATGGTCCTTCGCGGATCGTCTCGGATGCTTCGGGACTTCCGACCCACGCTGGTCCTCTCCGTACACCCCTTCTGGCTTCCGCCCTCCCAGTCGGTCGAGCAGATCTTTGTCTTTCTCACGGGTCTGGGCTACAAGATTCGCGACTCGCATGTCGTCCAGGTCGACGGCTATACTCTCGGCGACTACCTGTTATCGGTCTAGACGATCCAACCTTCGTTATCGCCCATGTCTTCTTTGCTCTTGCGCAAACGGCACCAGATAGGCCCTGTTGCACGGCCGGTGCGAAGGAATATTGACAGCCTGGTCGCCCGTATGTTATCCTGCAGTCTCTGCCGTTCTCCTTGAGGAGTGCAGCCATGCGGACGTCGAATACCCGCGCCTTCACGCTCATTGAGCTGCTGATCGTCTTCGCAATCATAGCTATCCTCGCCGCTATACTGTTCCCCGTTTTTTCTCAGGCAGGCGCCACCGCGCGCAAGACCGTGTGCTTGAGCAACGAAAAGCAGCTGGGGCTGGCGTTCACCATGTACGTTCAGGACTACGATGAACGTGCCCCCAGAGCAGTCAACAACGCCTCGCCGCAGCCCAAGCTCCAGGTTGACCTCACCCCGCGCGTTACAGGCGATAACGCGTTCTCCCCGCCAGATCCGGTTCGTGGCCGAATTGCCGGTTTTCTCTATCCCTACATGCATGCCGAAGCACTCTGGCGCTGTCCGCAGGACCAATCTCCCTTCGTGGCGGGAAAACCGAGCGAGAACGGATCGCGAGCTGTCGCCAACGCCAGCAGCTACCGCCTGAACCTGTTCCTTACGGGGTCTACGGTAGACCCCCTTGCGATGCGCACATCTGGCGAGGGGTTGCCAATGGCGGGCGCGCCGAGGTCCGCGGAGACGGTTCTGGCCAACGATGGGGACGCAAACGACGGTACGAACGTCTTCAAGGAGGCGTACTGGCCAGGTTCAGCGGAAGCGGAACAGCTTTACACGGTCCATAGCGACCATGGGCAGGCAGCGCGCCATCGGGGGATGGGTAACTTCATCATGCTGGACGGTCACTGCAAGACGCTCCCGCCCTGCTCTGTAAGTCCCATGGTCGCATACGACGACCCGGCAAACCCGTGCCCCGGTTGCCCGGACGTGGTCTATCCAGGCGCGTACGCATTCTGGAACATCGTCCCGTAGCGGCTCCTGTTCCAGCCTATTCGTACGGCTTGCCTAACTCCCCTGGCTCCTCTGCCGGTCACTGTACCCGTGAGCAGTTACACCTGTGTCAGGAGAATAGCTCGCCTGGACGTATCCCCCGGCATTATTGCGGGAATCCCGTCGTTTTCTGAGTGCACAGACCCCTTGACAGGCGCATCTTTTGATATAATAGGCCAGAACTTGGCAAGCACTGCGGGAGATAGTTACCCCGACGTACGCTCCTCTGCAAGTCACTGTCCATTCCCAGTTGTAGACCAACCTGTTGTCCCGGCCCCAGGGTCGGAACGTCTCCACGGGCCGTGAAGCTGCCCTCCTGACGGAGCAGCTTTTTCACACAGGTCGCCCTGCTGCGACGCGCCCTGCGTAGGAGGGAAGCCGAATTGCACCGTCGTCGCTACCTTACTGCCTGCCTGTCTGCTGGCGTGCTGCTCCTGGTACGGAGTCTGCAGCTCGCCGTCTCAGCCGCGATGTCTCCCGCCTCAGCCGTGCATCCCAACCCTGTCAGCGGCGCGGCGGCAGCAGGACTTAAGAAGGCCGATAAGGCTGCTGCCGCAGAAGCCGGCCCGCCGCTTCCGGGCCGGTTCCTCGCATTTGACGTGTCCCGACCGTTTGGCAGCACTCGCAACACCTTCAGGGCAGCCGCATGGGCTCACTTCTGTCAGAAGGCGTACAACGCCGGACGCCGGATGGTGGTCATCCAGGCGCGGGGAAGCAAGACCATGAACCCCTATGCGGATCTGCTTCTCTGCGGAGCGCGGCAGCAGGGCCTCTGGACCGCCGCATACCTCTTTGTCGACTTCACTAATCCATACGGCTCCGGCGATCTCCAGGTCCAGCAGGCCCTCCAGGCGATTGGCGACGAGGCGAAACAGATCGCCTTCATGGTCGTGGACGTGGAAAACGGCGCCGCCGGCAACATGACCCCGGCTGAGCGAGTGAACCGCATCGGCCAGGCCGTGCATGCCATCGCAAAGGCGGGCATCCGGCCGGTTATTTACGCCAAGAACAGCGGCGGCTACCGCGGAGAGTGGACGGACCTGACCGGCAATGCAAAGGACTTCGCCTACCTCCCGCTCTGGGTCCCGCGTTATGACCGCCTGCCGCGCCTTGACAGCGATTCCCGTCTGGGACGGCCCTGGGAGTCCTTTGGAGGTTGGCGAATGCGGGTCGGCAAGCAGTACGTTGAAGATAAGTTTCCTCAGAAGACCGGACTCGCGGTGGACGAGAACGTCTTCGACCGCGCCGTAGTCAGCGGCCCCAGAGAGGTCCGCCCGTACGGCGTGACCGGCCTCGTCAAGGTCGTCCCCGTCGCGGCGAAGCGGGATCCGCAGACTGGCGAAGTGGAGCAGTCCGTCAAGCTCGTCAACAAGAGCAAGAGCACCGTGGACGGTCCCGTCTCCCTAGTGCTGCATGGCCTGGACCAAAGGGTCGAACTGAGCAACCGCTCCGGGGAAACCGGTGAGGTCGACCCCGCGCACAGCCCATACGTGAGCGTGACCGACCAGCCGCTCCCACCCGGAAAGAGCGTGGATGTTAAGCTCAACTTCAAGGGCCCGCAAGGCGTGCCGGTGAACTTCCAGGCATCAGTCCTATCAGGTTCAGGCGATATGTAGGAGGACTGCTCAGCTATTGTGGTATACCGCTCGTGACCATAGTATCGGAGCCAATGGCGGAGTCGGATACGTATATTCACGGGACGCACAGGGCCGAGCAGACCAGACTTGCCCGCCTCAACGCCCTTACCAATCCCCCATTCATAGAGTTCCTAGATCTGCGACCTGCTGACCGCGTATTGGAGGTCGGCTGCGGCTGAGAAGGAGCTCCGGCAGCAAATGGTCCGGGACGACGCCACGGCGATCTTCTACTGGAACTGGGCGCGCGGCATCAAGCCTGGCGCCAGAGAAACAGCCTCGTCTCCCTAATCGAGCGGCACCGCAGCCCTGATCGGTTGAACGTCGCCCTGGCGCGTTCCAGCTCCGTCCGATACCACCGCTGTGTGCCATCCGGCTTGGGATATGGCTCCAAACCGGCTCTGCAACGCCAGATCGAGCATGTAGGCCAGCATCTGGAGATAGTCGACCGGCAGCAGAAACAGGAAGCGAGGGGCTGGAAGGCCCTTCTCCTGGCCCACGATCTGGCGGAGGCTGTGCAGCACGGCCGTCCGGACCTCGCCCATAGAGCCGATAAGCACCCGCATCAGCGCGTTGAATTCCTCGTAGGAGACGCCTTCCGTCGCTCGCAGTCGGAGCGCTCCTTCCAGCAGACGGCGCATCTCGCGCAGCTCTTGGGTGCTTTCCGCGGAGATCTGCTCCCGCGTAGGGAGCTG
>CAYNFH010000251.1:0-8724 GCA_964396385.1 uncultured Chthonomonadaceae bacterium
TGCAGACCTCGGTGGTGACGGTGAATCCAGGCGGGACAGGAAGTCCGAGATTCGTCATCTCGGCGAGGTTGGCGCCTTTGCCGCCGAGCAGGTCGCGCATTTTGGCGTTGCCCTCATGGAAGAGGTAGACGCGCTTGTCTGCCATGGTAGGTAATCCTCCGGTGCTGCGGTGATTCAGGTTTGCAATGCCAGAATCAGTGTACCCCGCGCGTCCCCCGGGCGGCGGAGACAATCCGGGGTGAGGGCCTGCAGCGCGTACGGCGGAGATTCGCTCTTGCAGCCGAATCGTTTCTGGTCAGGACGTGCCCGCGCAGGATTCAGCTAATCGTCATCGTCCGCACTAAAGCGACTTGCGGGGAACGGAGTGTGGGGATGGGCCGCGTGCCAGGCGGCGCGGGCAACCACGTCCGGGCGCGCCCGGTCCATGCTGGACCAGTCCTGCCTCCCGGAGGCCCTCGCCAGCCGTCGGGTCTCGCCATGGAGGGCCCGCGGCTGCGGGTTCATGTCGTCCAGCGGCACCCGGTTGGGCCGGTAGGTATAGGGCGTGAATTCCGGCGTGGAGGTGAAGCAGGCGGTGAGCGGCGTCGCGCTGGCGTCGAACCGCGTCATGGGCGAAAGGCCCAGCACCAGCTCGATCGTCCGCGCAAAGGAGGTGTGGTTGTATGGCTCGCTCACCACGGCGTGCCTCCGCGTGTACGCGGAGATGCACTGCGCCACGGTCCGATGGCCGTCCACGTGGTCCAGGCCGAACTGCGAATCGTCCTCGATCACCAGGATGAGCGTATCCTTCCAGAACCGGGAGTGGGAGATGCCGTCCACGATGCGGCCCAGCGCAAGGTCGTTATCTGCCACCATGGATCGCGGCTTGGGGTAGCCCGGGTCCGTGCCGGTGGTGTGGTCGCAGGGCAGCAGCAGCATGCAGAAGGAGGGCATGCCGCCGTTCCGCTCCCACTGCGCCATGTCCTCCAGGAACAGCGACGCACGGTACTGGTCGGAGACGGTGATGGGCCAGCCCACGTACCAGTCGCGCAGAAAGGGCCGCAGCGCGGCGCAGTCCGTGTGCGGATGGATCCGGTAGTGATGGGTCCCGGACTGGTACTCCTGCCAGAGCTGCGTCCAGGTGGGTTGCTTGCCGGTGTCGGGGTCCATCACTTCCGGCTTGTTGACGAACTCGCCGTACACGTGCTCGCTCAACCCCCTGCGCTTCACGGCGTTCCAGAGGAAGCCGCGCGGCGAGTACGCCAGCGGGTCGCCGCCGTCAAACGGGTAGCTGCGTATGTTGGCGCTGTAGTTCTGCTCCGTATAGGCATTGGCCGCGGCGGAGTCCACCCACTGATGGCCGTCCGCGGAGTTGGTGCCGCTCGTGTAGGTGTTGTCCAGCAGGACGAACTCGCGGGCCAGGGCGTGCTCGTTAGGCGTCACCTGCTCCCCAAAGAGGGTCAGCGCCTTGTCGCCGTTTCCCTCCGGCATGTCGCCCAGGTCCAGATCGTAGGTGTGGTTCTCCTTGATGACGTAGACCACGTGCTTGAACACGGAAGGCTCGCCCAGCCGCTCCGGCACCGGCACGGGCAGCGCCGTGATGCGGCGGGGCAGTGCCGGAAGGGCGTCCTCCGCGGGCTGAAAGGCGGTCTGCCCATTGAGTGGCACAAACTGAACCACCCCCACGCTGCTGTGGACGCCGTAGCCCTTTGGGGCGTTCTCCGGCCGCGCGCCGATGCCCTTGGCGCTGGCAATGTAGAGCATGCCGCTCCGCTGTGCCACGGCAATAGGGAACCACCCGGTGCTGAGCGTGCGCATGCTGGCGTCGCTCCGGTCTACCAGCCGGTATTCGACCACACGGTTCGCCCCGCCGCAAGCCGTATAGAGCGCCTGTCCGTCGTCCGCCAGCGCGCAGGAGGTGGGCATTGCGCCGTAATGGATCAAACTGTCTGGACTGGGAAGCTCGGTCGCTACTCCGGAGTCCACGCGCACGCTGTACACACGGTCGTCGTCGGAGCTCGCCACGTAGAGAGTCTGGCAATCGCGGGAGAGCGCCATGCCGGAAGGCTGCCGCCCCACTTCTATCTCGCGCGTCTGGAAGGTCTCGGTGTCCACTACGGTGATGCTGCCGCCGCGCGCCGCATCCGTTGCGGGGTCTACCCGTACGGGGCTTCCGGCCGAAGGCTCGGAGTGGTCCGAGGCAGACGGAGCGTGGCCGCCGCGGTTGGCGACGAAGAGCGTACCGCCATCCGGCGAGAGCAGTACGTTGCGGGGCGCCACGCCTACCGGCAAGCTACTTACCACCCGCTCCTGCTCTAGGTCCACCACGGCGACGCGGTTGCGGATGCCCAGGGCCGCGTAGAGGCGGCGGCCGTCTGGCGATACGGCCAGGCCGGCGATCTCCGGATTGGGGCTCAGCTCTACCTGCTTTCCGTCCGACACCCTCCCCATCTGGCCTGCCCTGTTAGGAGAAGACGCCCCAGGACCGGAGGGGGCGGCATCGGCTGGCGAGTCCTCTACCGGCAGATCGCCATCCCGCTTCCACCGCAGCACCAGCCGGCGCAGCCGGAGCACGCGCCCCCTGGCGCCGGACACATAGAGCGTGTGACTGTCGGGCGACCAGGCGATGCCCAGCGCGGCCGGCTGGATCGACATTTCATCCAGCCGCTCGCCCTGCGCGCTGAAGAACGCGACGCGGTTGGTGCAGAGCACCGCCACCATCTGGCCATCTGGGGAGACCGCCAGGTCCTTGGGGCGCGCCCCGTCGATGCGGCGCACAATGCCCGTAGGGCGCACCGTCTGGTTGGTCGGCACCAGGTAGCGGCCGTCGGGCTGGAGGCCCATCGTGCCGCCCGGCGCCGTGCGCGCCAGGATACCGTAGGCGCAGAGCGCGACGAGCGAAAAGGTGAGGATGGCGGCGATACGGGTGATTTGGAACGTCATCAGAGGTACCAGGGTGAAGGGTCTAATAGCCCGTCAAGTGAAATTAGATGGAGGTGAGCACCCGAGTAGCCCCGCGCCGGGTGGCCCGGGCCACCTCTGCGGCGGGCAGGGTGTTGGCTCCTCCCCGTGGAACGAGGCGCTATATGGGACTGAATACTATACTCGCAACCTTTCTGCTCCTTCTGCCGGCCCAAATCTCTTGTTGCCGGTCACCACAGGATGATTCCAATATGCGGTCTCACCGCCTGGTTGTGCAGGGGAGACCCGCCGGCGCGCGGTGCTACTGGTGGGCGGGACTGCACGAAGTGGACCAGCACGGATTGCGGTCGCTGGTAGGCGCGGACGGAGTCGCCGACCTGGTGCAGCGAGCAGGCAGGCGCTGCCTGGTGGACCGGCCAGATACGAATCCCTCCTCTACCTATCTCTACTTCAAGCTGGACAACCCGGCGCAGTTCACGAGCCGGCCGGCCTACGTCTCCGTCCGCTACCTGGACGAGGCGGTTGGGCCATCCATAACGCTGGAATATGACAGCGCTACCGGCGACGATCTCGCCGCCAGGTACCGGCCCGCGGAGGATCAGGCCGGCGGCTGGAGGACGGGACGCGGCGCCTGGCGCAGGGCGGTGTTCCGGCTGGAGCGGCCCCGCTTCGCGGGAAGTGAGAACCTGGGGGCGGACTTCCGGCTCTCAGGAGGCAGGCTGTGCGTTTCCGCCGTGAGCGTGGAGCGGCGGAGGCCGGAGGACTGGGACGCTGTGGCACGAATGGATGTAAGCGACGTGAAGCCCCTCGTACAAATCGGGCCGGGCGGGCAGCTTATCATAGGTGGGTTCGATCCCGCGCACGCTTCCGACGCCGTGCCGCAGTCCCACGCGCTGGAGGCGGCCGTGCCGGCCCTGAAGTCGCTGGGCGTCACCAGCCACGAGGGGTACGTGCGGTGGAACCTGTGTGAGGTAGCGCCGGGCCGGTTCGACTGGAGCGTATACGACCGGTTCGTGGAGATCTACCGCAAGCACGGGCTCAAATGGGTGCCCTTCCTCATCTGCGGCTCCGCCTACTCCCTGCCTGACTGGTACTACCATAGCGCGGAGAAGCAGGGATACGTCTGCCTGGAGCACGGGCAGGAGTGCGACGTGCAGTCCCTCTGGAACCCCGCCATGAAGGAGCACGTGCGACGGTTCATCCGGGCGTTCTGCGAACACTATGGCAAGAGCGGCGTCATAGAGTCCATCCTGCTGGGCATCACCGGCAACTATGGTGAGGCCATCTACCCTGTGACGGGCAATGACTGGACGGCCGACATCCACGGCCCGTACCACACGCATCCCGGCTACTGGGCGGGAGACCGCTATGCGGTGGCGAGCTTCCAGACCTGGCTGG
The DNA here is from genome assembly GCA_964396385.1 of uncultured Chthonomonadaceae bacterium. Classification (GTDB taxonomy): domain Bacteria; phylum Armatimonadota; class Chthonomonadetes; order Chthonomonadales; family CAJBBX01; genus CAYNFH01. Next base: position 4,300 of record CAYNFH010000251.1, read on the forward strand.
CCCGCAAGTACGGCGGCAGCGACCGGCTGCGGGAGGCATGGGGGCCCGGGGCGCCGGACCTGGCTCACGCGCGCCCATTCCTGCGCAAGGACGCGCCGAATGAGCGAGCCTGGCTGGACTTTGTGGACTGGTACATCGACTCCATGACCCAATGGGCGCGATTCTGGCTGCACGAGACGCGCGCCCACTTCAGCGGGGATATCTATCTCTGTACGGGCGGGCACGCGCCGCCGGAGCACGGCTCCGACTTCGGCGAGCAGTGCAAGGCGGCGGCGGAGATACACGGCGGGGTGCGCATTACCAACGAGGGCAGCGACTACCGGACCAACTTCTCGCTCACCCGCTGGGTCGCCTCCGCCGGGCGGCAGTACGGGGCGTACTTCAGCTTCGAGCCGGCCGGGGGCGTGGATCCCCACGGGGTGGTAGCTCGCATCTACAACGCCACGGCCTCCGGCGCCCGCGGGCTGCACTACTACTTCCCCAATCTGTTCGGTTCCGAGCAGGCGCGGCAGAGCTTCGTGAAGTACGGCGGGGAGTACCGGCAGCGGAAGCCGTTAGTGGAGATAGGGGTCTACTATCCGGAGACATTCATCCGGCTGCACGGGAATGACTTCCTGGGTTACGTTCAGCCACTGCGGGACCGGTTCGACTTCGACTACCTCAGTGACCAGCAGATCCTGGATGGCGGCCTCAAACGCGTGCGTGCGCTGGTGCTGCTGCACGGGAACGTGAGCTCTCGGGAGGTGTGGAGCGCCGTCACGGAGTGGGTGCGATCAGGGGGGCTGCTGCTGGCGCCAGACGGCATGGGGCCGCTCCAGACGGTGGAGGGAGATGGCTCCGCGCAGGCGGCGCTGTTCGGTCCGGCCGCCGCGAGGGGCAGGGGCCGTGCGCTGCTCTTTCACAGCGGCGGTCGCAGCGCCGACTATCGCGATTGGCTGGCCCGCACGCTGGCGGACGCGCCGGAGCTTTCGGAGGAATCCCGCGCCATGCTCCGCGCGGACGGCCGGGAGGACAACGTCTTCGTCACCCTCACCGCGGACCACCACCTCCTCTGGCTCAACTACACGTCAGCGGAGGTCTCAAAGCCCGGCGTACAGCTCGCCCCCTTCAGCTTCACCGACCAAAAGCTGCCGTAGCGGCTTGTATAATGGTCCTGTATCCGGCAATCCGGCCAGCGAGGTCAACCTATGGTATTGGCGGCAGACAACAGAATCGAGACCGAAGAGTACTCCCCCAGGCGGTTCACGCTGGAAGAGTTCTACCGCATGGGCAAGGCGGGGCTGTTCCAGGACGAGCGCGTGGAGCTGGTGGAGGGGGAGATCGTCTGCATGAGTCCGATAGGGCCGGAGCATGATGCAGGTGTTGACCTTATCGCGGAGGCCATTCGCGCGGCGTTCGTCGGGGCATTCCGAGTGAGAGTCCAATCCACTGTGCAGGTAGCACGTACCTCCGACCTTCACCCCGACATCGCGGTGGTAGTGGGCCGGGCGCGAGACTACTCGCGTGCGCATCCCCAAACCGCTGTCCTCGTGGTGGAGGTTGCGGAGACCTCGTTGCAGTATGACCGCCGGGTCAAGACGGCGTTATACGCTCGCGCGAATGTGCCGGAATACTGGATCGTGAACCTCAAGGAGCGCCAGTTGGAGGTCTACCTTGAATCGGAGGAGATTCCGGACCGCCCCCGCGGATATGGGTATCGTACCTCCCACGTCTACAAGCCAGGCGACATCGTCTCCCCTCTGGGTGCGCCCTCCGCTATCATCAAGGTAGAAGACCTCTTGCCCTAGTCCGCTGCATTCAGCCAGAGGTCTGCCGGCTTCTTGCCGGGCGGCGGAGTGAAAGGCAGCTCCACGCGGCGGCCGGAACCTGCCGCCGCATAGCCCGCGAAGAGGATCTCCAGCACGGTGCGGCCGTCCTCGGCGGTCACGCGGGGCGTGACGCCGTCCGCGATGCAGGCGGTGAAGTGCTCAAACTCCGCGGGATAGCCGGAGTTGAACATCTCCTCGAACATGGTGAAGGTCCAGCCGCGCGTCGTGTCCGCCTTCTCCACCGCATAGCCGTAGCCAGTGCTGCTGTACGTGAGGATGGAGCTGCCGCGCAGGAGGTCCGCATAGGCCACTCCGTTGGAGCCGTATATCTCCGTCGCGTCCTCCATGCCGCCGAACTTGGCCCAGCTATCCTCTATCATGGCCGTCGCCCCGCCCTCGAACTCTACAATGAGGATGCTGTTGTCCTCGCCGCGGGTCCGCTCCTTCCAGACGTAGGTGCCCAGATGCGCGTATACGCTCCTGGCACGCGGACGGCCCAGCACCCAGCGGGCGTACTCCACGCCGTGGCAGCCCATGTCCATCATCGCGCCGCCGCCGCTGCGGGAGACGTCCCAGAACCAGGGCGAATGGGGGCCGCTGTGCTTCTCGCTCTGCTTCACCAGGTAGACTTGGCCCAGCGCGCCGTCGTCCACCAGCTCCTTGGCGCGCACGTACTTGGGGGCGAACAGCAGCTCCTCCGCGTATAGGAGCAGGACCCCGGCCTCGCGGCAGGCGGCGATCATGGCATCCGCTTCCTCCAGCGTGGTGCAGAGCGGCTTCTCACAGATGACGTGCTTGCCGGCCTGTGCGGAGGCGACCGTGACCTCCCGGTGCAGGTCGTTGGGGATGCCCAGCACGACGGTGTCGACGTCCTTCTGCTCCAGGAGCTTGCGATAGTCGGAGTAGTGGTTGGGGATGCGGTGTTTGGCGGCGAATGCTTCGGCATTAGCCGGTGTGGAGGAGGCAACCGCCGTGACCTCCGCACGGGCCACGCGCGCCAGGCTCTCCGCGTGGATGGTGGAGACAAAACCGGAGCCGATCAGTCCGTACCGCACCCTGTCCATGGGAACCCTCCGCAGTGCCGCCCCGTTGCACGTATACTGAGACGGGAGGCACAATGTTTAGCCGGGCGACCCGCCTCATCCTCATCGTCATTTCGGTCGCGGTGGGCGCCTTCCTGCTGGCACTGCAGGGGAAGCAGGAGGAGCAGGCCCGCGCGCACTTGCTGGCGGCGGCCCGCCTGCCTCTCCGGCTGCCGGAGGAGAAGGCGTTCGTACAGGCGCTGCTCGCCGCCCTGGCCCTGGATGCGGGCGACGCTGAGCAGGCCCGCAATCGCCTCGCGAACGCGCGCTCCCTGGCGAGGAATGCGCAGATTGATGCTGTAATAGCTCAGGTAGAGGGGCGGATAGAAGGCACGGGACGGGGTTAAGGGAAACGCCAGGAAGGAGTACTCTCGGTTTACTTGCTCGTATGCCTAAATTGACGGGATGCTAACTGAGGCTAATCCATCTTGCTGGCACGCGCTCGCTCTCAAACCAATCCTTCGATGGTGCGCTACCCGTGTCCGTCGCTGAAGGAAAGAAACATGAAGAAGGCCTTCTCCGTCTACACCTCCTTCGAGGAGAGTGAACGGGCGGACCGTGATTACTATCGCAGTCTCACACCAGAGCAGCGGCTAGATATCCTCCTTGAACTGGTTGACCGATGGCGACAGGGCCTGCCCAATGAATCTGCCAACAGACTTGAGAGAGTTTATCGAGTTGTTGAACTCTCATGAGGTGCGATACCTGATTGTAGGTGGCTACGCCGTTGCGTTCCACGGTCACCCTCGCCTAGCGGATCTGAAGGCGCTAAGCTAGATTTCCCTTTGACGGTTGGGCACTCAGCGACTGAAGAAACCCGTGTATTACGTTGCCCTGGGGGATTCCATCAGCATCGACGACTATACGGGCGTGCCGGGCGGCGGGGCGGCGAGCCAGTTTGCACGTCTGGTGGGCGCCGACAGGTTTGAGAACCTCACGCGCGATGGCTGCACGACAGACGGGGTATTGGAGAACCTGGAGCGGATCTGCTACGTCCCGGACGTTGTAACTCTCACGGCGGGAGGAAACGACTTCCTCCAGGCGGCTTTCTGGATGGCAAGCCCTGAGGAGATGGAGGGCTGGAACGCTCTGGTGAAGCATCCCCTGGGCAACCTGGAGCGAATTGCAACTGGTCTCAAGAGGTTTGCCTGTCCGGTTATCGTGAATACCGTTTACGACCCGACGGATGGAGATGATACGCTGGCCGGGCAATTTGGGCTGATCTCCTCCGACCTGCGCTCCGCCTTCATCGCCCTGAACGGCGGAATCCGCGCCCTGGCGCTCCGGCATGGTTTTCTGTTCTCTGACCTGGAGGCGCTGTTCCGAGGCCACGGCATCACTGCACCGGATACCTGGTACGTGGCGCATATAGAACCGAACTACGCGGGAGCGACGGCCATCGCACGGCACTGGTTCGATCTGTATTCGAACTTTCGGGAGCGGCAGGATGATCACTGAAACGGACTTCCAGTTCCTGGACCCAGGCACGCTGCGCGACGGCGAGCTCGAAGTGGTCCTGGTGGACACGGTGGAAG
>CAYNFH010000252.1:0-8724 GCA_964396385.1 uncultured Chthonomonadaceae bacterium
AACATTTCCGTAAAGGCCACCAACCGCCGGCACGCTGCCAGACCATTGGTTACTGTTGGCCGGATTCGCGCTCGTTGGAGCCGGAGTTAGGGCGGGACTGCATGGTGCGCAACAGCTCCTTTGCTGCCTTTTCCGCCTTCTGTTCCGCCTCCGGGTCCTTGAACAGGTCCAGAGGGTTGTCGCTCGGCGGGTAGATCTTCCAGACGCCGCCGAAGTTCTTGAGCCTGAACTCCAGGCGCCTTGGCTGGTCCATTCCGGGACCGGTGATCTCTGCCGGGACGGTTGCCTGGTCGCCATTGATCTGGGCGTCCGCGACCTGAGCATGGAACTGCTCGTTGGCCCTGCGGGCGCCGATCCGGAGCACGCCGTTGTAGTCGTACTTTTCGTCCAGGCCGTTGATAAAGTCGTGCCGTGTCTTGCCGGCTGGCGGGGTCGCGCTCAGGTCGTATACCACCCCCCAGTCCAGCCATTGGGCGGCGTGGATGTACCTCTCGACCTGCGACTTCGGGTTGGTTCGATGCGACCACAGGTACCAGCCGTAGCCGCCGGCCGCGAGCAGCAGGACGAAAACCACGCTCAGGTTGATGAGCAGGGCACGGTCCTTAGGAGCTTCCTGCTGCCGGTAGGTGGAACTGCGTGCCGGATTCCGGACCACGGCGGAGGGCGGGTAGGGTGGCGCCTGTAATCCGACGGGCGGCTGGGGCGCGTACGGGCCCGGCGCGGCGGTGGGGACCGTTGTCTCCGGCATGATGACCTCGCCCGTCAAGGAGACCCTCGCGCCCGGTGGCGGGGACTGCGCCCCCGCATACTGCGGCGTACCAGCGGACGGCGCGGCGATGGGCGTGCCACAGGACGGGCAGGTGGAGCGCGACGTCTCATCCACAACGGCTTGACAGCGCGGACATCTCACCATGGGAGTCCTCCTTGCAATGTATCGGTCCGGGCGACTCGCGGCCCGGCATCAAGTGATGGCGCGGCTCCATCCGCTGCGTCTACAGTTTGCCGGACAGGCCGGAATTCCTTTGAGAGGGGCAGCACGGATGGCAGAATGGGGAGGTTCCGGCCGGACTGACGCTGGAATGGGGCAATCGAGTTGCCAGCTACAATCAATCACGGCCCGAGCTGGAAGTGGGACACTGAAGTGACTGCGACACACCGGCAACCCGAGCCGGACTGGGCCACTGAAGTGACTACTACAAGAACAGAAAGTCCGTCTTCGTGGACTCGAAGGCGCCGGGCCACAGCCGGAATCGGCCACTGAAGTGGCTGCAACAAAGACAGAAAGTTCACCTTCGTGGACTCGGAGAGGAGGAAAAGGGATGAAGGGTCCCTGGACTGAGCTGTACGTGCATTGTGTTTGGTCGACGTGGGACCGGCTACCCCTCATCACTGAGGCTCTGGAGCGGCCCGTATATGCCTGTATCCAGGAGGAGTGCCACCGGCTGAAGGCGGAGAGCGTTGCCATTGGAGGGATAAAGGATCATGTGCACGTGCTGGCGCGGTTCACCCCCTCCGTGTGCATCGCGGACCTTGTGAAGCAGATGAAGGGAGTTTCATCTCACGTCGCCTCGCACGGACTGGACCACGAGAACCCCTTCAAGTGGCAGGCTCGGTATGGTGCCTTCACAGTTACAAAGGCGGACGTGCCCCGGGTCCGCGCCTACATCATGCACCAGAAGGAGCACCACCGCCGAAACAGCATCGACCCATGGATGGAGCTCGATTCCGAGTACGACCTTTAGGATCTTCCCCGAGTCCACGACGGTGGACTTTCTGTACTTGTTGCCGTGGTTTCAACCGCCAAATATGGGGTGCGGTTGACACGGTTCAGGGTAGGGGGCTATCATACGGACAGGCGGGCGTGAGCGTGAGGCTCACGCCCTTCCTATTCGTGAGGAATTCCGCATGCCGGATCTGTTGCTGGAGGTAGGAACTGAAGAGCTGCCGAGTGGGGCGGTGGCGGGGGCGCTGGACCAGCTCCAGGCCGCCGTCGCCAACCGGCTCTCGGAGGCGCGGCTGGCAGCCCAGGGGGTGCGGGTCTACGGAACGCCGCGTCGGATGGTCGTGTACGCCACCGGCGTGCCGGAGCGGCAGCCGGACCAGTCCCGGGAGGCCAAGGGGCCCGCGAAGTCGGTGGCCTTCGACGGCGAGGGCAAGCCCACCGGCGCCGCAATGGGCTTCGCGCGCAAGCAGGGCGTGCCGGTAGACGCGTTGGAGGTGGTCAGCACCTCTCAGGGCGAGTACGTTATGGCCCGCGTAATGGACGTCGGCCGTTCCGCGGTGGAGGTCCTGGGTGGCCTGCTGACCGAGGCAGTCCTGGGCCTCACATTCCCCAAGATGATGCGATGGGGTGGGGGCGGACTGCGCTTCGCCAGGCCGGTGCGGTGGATCGTGGCACTGCTGGGATCCGAAGTCGTCCCCATGGAGATAGCCGGTGTTACGAGCGGCCGCGAGTCTCGCGGCCATCGCTTCCTCGCCCCGCAGCCCTTCGAGGTTCCGGACGCCGGCAGCTACTTCGGACTGATCCGCGACGCCTTTGTAGAGATAGAGCCTGAGAAGCGCGGGGAGATGATTGTGGAGCAGGGCACCCGCCTGGCCGAGAGCGCCGAGGGGCAGGTGCCCTGGGACCTGGACCTGCTGGACGAGAACCAGTGGCTGGTGGAGTGGCCCACCGCCCTGTTAGGCAGCTTCGACCCGCAGTACCTGGAGCTGCCGCGGCCGGTGCTCATTACGGCCATGAAGAAGCACCAGCGCTTCTTCCCGGTCGAGGGGCCGGACGGCAATCTGCTGCCCCGCTTCATCTCCGTCCGCAACGGGGGAGACCGCGCTCTGGATCAGGTGCGCGAGGGCAACGAGCGCGTGCTGACGGCGCGCTTCGCGGATGCCAGCTTCTTTTACAAACAGGACCAAGCTCAGCCGCTAGAGGCGTTTACGGAGCGGCTGAGCCGCATCCTGTTCCAGGAGAAGCTGGGCACGCTACATGAGAAGCGGCTGCGGCTGGAGCGGCTGATGGGCGCGCTGGCAGACGCGTCCGGACTCCCGGCGGAGCAGGCGCCGCTCGCCGTCAGGGCAGCGAAGCTCTGCAAGGCGGACCTGGCGACCCAGATGGTGATGGAGCTTCCCGCGCTCCAGGGTGTGGTGGGGCGCGAGTACGCGCTGGCGGCCGGCGAGCCGCCCCTGGTGGCGGAAGCCATCGCGGAGCACTACCAGCCCAGGTCGGCGTCCGACACGCTCCCGGCCTCGCCCATCGGCCGGCTGCTGGCGGTCGCGGATCGCATGGACACCCTGGTCGGTTACGTGGGCATCGGGATCCTGCCTTCCGGCTCCAGCGATCCTTACGGACTGCGCCGCGCGGCCCACGGCGTAGTGCAGATCCTGGCCGATGACGTTCACCTGCCGTCGCTGCTGGGGATAGCCGTGCAGGCTGCGCGCGCCTACCGGGAGGAGAACGGGCTGGACTTTCCGCTGGATCCGCTCTGCAACGACCTGCGGGGCCTGTTCAACCAGCGCCTGGAAGCCTACCTGCAGGAGCGCGACATCCGGTACGACCTCATCGCCGCGGCGCTCTCCGGCAGCGCCATCTACAGCACGCTGGTCTATGGCGTGGTCCGACGCGCTTTCGCGCTCCAGGCGCTGGCCGGCGACCTTGATTTCGTGCCGACTGTCACCGTAGCGGGCCGCGTGGCCAACATCCTCCGGAGCGCGGGACTGGCGGCGGGCCCCCCACCGGGCTTCGCCCACCTCCCCCCTGTGAGGGGGGAGGCCGGGGAGGGGGGAAGCTCTGGCGAGCGCTCGGCCGAGCGGGCGGTCAGCGTGCTGGAATCCCTGGCGCGCGCGGTAGACCGCGACCGGCTGACGGAGGAGAGCGAGCGCAGGCTGTTTGAAGAGGCGGACCGGCTGGTGCCGGAGGTGGCGCGGCTGTCGGCCGAGTACGACTACCCCGGCGTCTACCGGACCCTTACGCCGCTGCGTGCCACGGTGGACCGCTTCTTTGACGACGTGCTGGTTATGGCGGAGGACCCGGCCGTTCGGCAGAACCGTCTGGCGCTCCTCAGCTTTGTGGACGCGCTCTACAAGACGCTAGCCGATTTCACGAAGGTGGTTGTGACACAGACTGCGACAGAAACAGCACCGGGCCGGGATGCCGCAGACGTGAGGAGGGAGTAGAGCGCGTGGTCCCGGCCGTGACCCGGCGACTGAAGTCGCGGGCTAGGGAAAACGCGAAGTCCGCCTACGCGGACTTGGGATTCAGGCTCTTGGGCTGTGCGCGGCCGTGGGTGCCATGCCTGCTTGTCGCGGGACTCGGAATGCAGACGCCGCCTCCCGCCAAGGAGGTGCTGGACAAGACGCTGACCTCCTACGTCACCGCCACGAGCTACCAGGCGACCTGGTCGTTCACAAGCCAGATGGGCGCGCTGTCTCAGAAGATGGGGATCGAGATCCGGTACAAAGCGCCCGCCATGCTGGTTTTCCGCATGGGCGGCGGCAAGCAGAAGCCTAGCAAAGGGTTGCCCCCCATCCCGGAGTTGGAGGTTGTGATAGACGGTAAGACCGCACACTTTGTGAACGCCAGCGAGAACGTTTACTATGACGTGCCGCTGCCGAAGAACCCGCACGTCACGCCCATCATGTTCCTGCCGCTGATCACCGTGCCAACGACCGCGGACGTTACTTTCGGCCGGTTGCCGGACGGAAAGCCCATCCTCACGCTCAAATCGACCGCGCAGGATGGGACGGTCTCCCGGCTGGAGGTGGACTGGCAGACGTACCACATTCGCCACCTCGTCTCGGAGCGCACGGTGGGCGCCGGGCAGGTCTCCTCTACGCTGGCCGTGGAGAAGGAGGTGTTCGGCGCGGATATGCCGGATCGGGAATTCACGTTCAAGCCCCCGCACGGCGCCAAAGAGGTCCCCGCGCCGGACACGGCCAGAAGCCTCTTTGGAACCCAATGAGGCGTTCAGACAATACGCGGACGGAGGACGGAAGACGGGAGACGGACGGACTCCGGACCTGAACACCCTTCCTTGAACATCCTCTTCATCGACATCGATACCCTCCGCGCAGACCACCTGGGCTGCTACGGGTATTCCAAGCGCACCAGCCCCACCATCGACCGGCTGGCGGCGGAGGGAGTGCGCTTCGAGCGGTGCTACGCCCCCGGCATTCCGACCACCCCCGCCCACACCACCATCTACACCGGGCAGCACCCACTCACGCACAACATTGTCTGCCACGGAGGGACGGCGGACCTGGACCGCAAGACGCCCCTTCTGCCGGAGCTGCTTCAGAAAGCGGGCTACACCACCTGCGCGGTGGACAACCTCTTCGACATCAAGCCGTGGCTGGCAAGGGGCTACGAGTTCTACATCAATCCTGCCTTCCACCATCCCATGCGGCTGCTGGTCTCCTGTGAGGAGCAGAACCAGCGCGCCATCCCGTGGCTGAAGGCGCACGCGCACGAGAGGTTCTTCCTCTTCATCCACTACTGGGAGCCTCACACTCCCTACCTCCCGCCGGACCGGTACCGCCGGTTCTACGACGGCATCGATCCGTTCGATCCGCGCATCGATGCCCTAGAGCCGATCAAGGACACGCCGTTCTGGGGCATGTGGGGCGACACCTGGTTCAACAAGCTCGGTCCGGTGACAGACCCGGAGTACATCGTCTCCCTCTACGACGCCGAGATCCGGCACGCGGACGACGGCGTGGCGGAGCTCCTCGCCGCACTGGAGGAGACGGGTGCAGCGGATGATACGCTGGTCCTGCTCACGGCCGACCACGGCGAAGTGATGGTGCGGAACGGAATCTACTTCGACCACCACGGCCTGTACGAGGAGACCATCCGCGTGCCACTTATCCTGCGCTGGCCGGAGCGGCTGGCGGCCGGGCAAACGGTTGAGCCGTTCGTGCAGCAGATGGACTTCGCGCCCACGCTCCTGAATTGGGCCGGTGTCGAGCCCCCACCGACGATGGAAGGCAAGGACTTCGGTCCGCTGGCCCAGGGGACCGATGCCACTCCGCTCTGGGACCGCATCGTCGCGTGCGAAAACACCTGGCAGTCCAAATGGGCGCTCCGGACCGAGACGCATAAACTTATCCTCTCCCGCGCGCAGGACGAGCACGGCAGCGCCCTGCGCGAGCTCTACGACCTCCGTGCCGACCCGGGCGAGACCCGCAACCTCTCCGACTCGGGCCGCGCCACCGCCGACGCCATGGAATCCGAGCTTGAAACCTGGATCGCCGCCGGACTCGCCCGCTGCGGCCGGGACCAGGACCCCCTGTTGGCGCAGCCCATCACCCTTGGCAAGAAGTGGGAGGCTTGGAGAAGAAGGGGTGAAGGGGTGAAGGGGTGAAGGGGTGTTATGTCGGCATTCACACACAATCGCTCCGAACTCGCTGTGCAGGTTAAGCCGGGAAAGACCGGACTTGCAGGCTCCTGTCACCCCCTCACCCTTTTCACCCCCTCAGTTCTTCGTGAACCTTTCTCCGGTCTGGCGTAACCAACAAGCAAAGCACGCAACGACGGGGATCCCACGGTGCCGGACGACAGGCGGCTAGCACGGCGAATCCAGCAGGGCGACCAGCGCGCGTTCGAGGAGCTCCTCGATATGTACGGCGGGCGTGTCCAGCGCCTCGCGCGCCGGTACCTGGACAATCCGGAAGACGTGGACGACGTGACACAGGAGATCTTCATCGACGTCCACCGGTGCATCAGCTCCTACCGGGGCGCCTCCTCGCTGATGACCTGGATCTACCGCATCGCGGTCAACCACTGCCTCCGGCACCGGGAGCGCACCCGGCCGGACCCGCTGCCCTACGAGGAGCGCACCGCCGGCGCCGCGACCGACTGGCGGGCAAACCCTGTGCAGTCGGCGGTGAAGCGGGAGCTGAGCGACCAGGTCTACTCGGCGCTCGGCCGCTTGCCGGAGATGCACCGGGACGTGGTGGTCCTCCACGAGCTGCACGGGCTGACCTACGAGGAGTGCGCCGCGGCGCTGGAGGTCCCGGTGGGCACGGTCAAGAGCCGCCTGTCCAACGCGTACCGGCGGCTGCGCGCCAGCCTGGGCGGCTACGTGCTGGGGGAGTGCGCCCCGGCGTCCGCTCATGCGATTGGGGAGCGGCAGCCATGATACCCTGCGATTCCTACGTGGGCGATCTGAAGGCATACCTGGACGGCGAGCTGCCGCTTAGGAGGCGCGCGACCATCCGGCTGCACGTGGCGCGCTGCCGGGCGTGCCGGGAGGAGGTGGAGGCGATGGAGCAGATTGGCAACGAGCTGCGGCTCGGCGATGCGGGTGGGCTGGACGCCGGACTGCGGGAGAGGATTCTGGACGCGGCACAAGGCGGAGGGGGAGAAGGTGCTGCGGCCTTCCGAATCCCGAGCCGGCGGAGGCTCGGGCGGCCGCAGGGGAGAAGGGGAGCCGAACCGGCGCGAGGATGGTGGGCGCGGCACGCGCTCCACGTGTGGGCAGCGGCGGCGGTTGGCGTAATCGCGTGGTTCGTGCTGCTGCCGGTGATCAGCCAGCAGCAGTTTCACGCAAGGATAGCCATGGCTCCTCAGGTCGAGGCAATGAAGTCCATGCGCGAAGCGCCAAGGCACCAGTTGGCAGAAGGCCGGCGATATGTTGGGGGGCCTCCCGGCCATGATACGGACGGTTCAAGGTTCACCGCGACGCTTAAGCTCGCCAGACCAGGTGTTGAACGAAGGGCGATGCACGCGAACAAGATGGCCTTTGGCGACGGGCACAGCAAGGTTCAATCCGCAGACACGGGGATAGATGCAAATGGCAATCTTGCCGGCTATGGGCGCGGCGTCTCGCACCTGGAACCTCCCAAGGTTGCCACCGGACGAGCTGTAAAGAAGACGGCAGAGGTGACGGTGGAGGTAGACCGGCTGGAGGAGAAGAGCGAGTCGCTGGAGCAGATGGTGCGCGAGGCCGGCGGGTACGTTGCCAACAACCAGCTCAGTACCGGCGAGGACGACGTTAAGTTGGCGTCGCTGGAGCTGAAGGTGCCGGTCGCCACATTCGATTCCGTGCTCGCCCGCATTGCCCGGCTGGGCGAGGTGAAGGCGAAGAACGTGACAGGCGAAGACCTGGGCGAGGAGATGAGCGATCAGAGGCAGGCGGAGCGCGCCCTCGCGGACGAGATGGACGATGCGCGGCAGAAGCTGTCCGAGGCCCGCTCCCGGTCCGACAAGCGGCAGGCGTCAGAAGAGGTGAAGGACCTGAAGGTGGAGATCGCCCAGGCGCAGGGCCGGCTGGAGCGATTGAAGAAGGAGGCGCGCCTCTCCACTATCACCGTCAATTTGCGGGAGCGTGTGAAACCGGTTCCGACTAAGACCGGCGGCTTCCTGGATGGCATGGGCGATACCGGCCGGTACGCATGGAGCTGCTTCCTCACCGCCGCAAGGCTGCCGTTTCTCGCGCTCATCTGGGTGGTCGCCTACGCGCCGGTGTGGGTCCCGCTCGCCATCGCGTACCGTTGCGCGGCGCGCGCCAGCCGTCACCGCACCGCCATCCGCGAGAACCGCGACTGGCAGGCGAGGCGAGCGGAGGCGGGGTAGGGCAAAGGTGACGAGACTCCGCCGGGCAGTAACAGAGCGGCCCCCCAGCCCCCAACTTTGGGGGAGTCTCGTGCGTATTCAGACTCCCGGGGCAATGCAGTGGGAGTGGATCTGCAGAGTGTCAGCGAGTGTGAACGGGCTCCCCCAGATTTGAGGGT
>CAYNFH010000253.1:0-8670 GCA_964396385.1 uncultured Chthonomonadaceae bacterium
ATCGCCCGGATGATCTGATCGACGAACCCGATTAGTCCCTCCGCCCCCCTCCGCCGCAGGATGATGGTGGGTGCGAAGGTTACGATAGGGGAGGGACCGGCGGCTTTGGGCGGTGTCGTGCCCGTTTCGTACCACGCCTCTGCCTCCAGGGCGTTGCAGTAGTCACGCAGCAGGTTGTGGAGGTGCTCGCCCTGCCAGAGGGAGGCGTCGAGTTCGCTCAGGCCCTCCTTGATCCGGTTCCGAATCTCAATCGCCGGCCGGAGCGCAGGGTCGATCATATCGTCTTCGAGGTGGAGCTCGATCCCGCTCGCCGGAGGAAGGAGTGAGAGTACCTGCCGCTTTGCGTCCAGCATGAGCGAGAGCGGCGTCGTCACGAGGTGACGGAATACCTCCGCCTCGTTCGATGGCCTCCACGCGAGCAGGCCGAGGCCGAGCACGACCTCATAGGTTTCGCCAAGGTGCTCCTGCCGTTGGTACATTCGGAAGAGATCGTCGTAGAGCTTCTTTGCCCGAAACGTCGGCCGTGTGCGCTCGGCCCACGGCCACCATTCCTCGTCGACGTAGCGCTCCCAGGCGTCCCGGACCTCAGCTGGGGGTTCGGCAGCGTCGTCCGGCGGCGCGCCCTGCCCGCCGAATACATCCTCATCCCCTCCCTCGGCGCAACATCCCGGGTAGCGCAGCCCGGCCAAGAGCTCCGGCAACTCGATCGCCGCGTCCCCGAGCTGAGAGGGGTCCAGCCAGTCGCGAAGGATCGGCGGCGGCTCGGGATAATTCACGATCCGGGGGCAGCGGACCTCAAACCACGCCTCCTCGTCGGCCCCCTCAAAATCTCCTCGGGCGACGAACAGGACCTGGGGCTTCGTCGGTAGGTCGTCCAGCGGGACAACTAGCTCGTAGCTCGCGAGGGTCCGCACCGGCACCTGCCGGAGCATGATGAGGCCGCGGACGAACTCGTAGAGGCGCTTGGCGCGATCCCGTATCTCGGACTCAGGGTACATGCGGTGTTACTCATTCGGGCACCGTCCGGTCGGGTGACGGTGCGGCGTAGGATAGATCCAGTCGGGAGCCCCGACCACACCAGCATTACGCGCTATCCGGCGCGATTCCTTCGGGCAGTAGCCCGAATTATCTCATCCGGGTATTCGATACAGCACGCCAAATCCGGAATCGCAGTAGCGCAACTTTACTTGCGATTTGCCATTCGCGCAAACCGGCCGAAGCGCACGACTGATCCAACTTCGGGTCTTAAGGGATCACCGAGGGCCTAACCGAGAAGAGCCGTAGCCTCCACCGGTCGGGCGTGATAGAAGGTTCGACAAGTGCAGGCAAGTCGCTCCAGGCCGAGTTGCGGCTACTGGCGGGCGCTGGAGGCGGTGCAGGACCGCTACCCGTTCGCCAGGGACAGGCCGGCAGGTACATAACCAGCAACGTCGTTGCATGGCGACGCCGCCGCGAGAGGACGTAACCATGGTCCTCCTGGCCACTATGACTATCGGCTACGGCACGCGGGACTTTGATCATCGGCCGAGGATGGCGAACCGGAAGAAGCATGGCTACCTATCCCGGCGACAGCGCTCCAGCCATTCGCGGACGCGATCCTGCCCACCGTGGAGGAGCTGAAGGAACACACAGCCTGCCAGCGCCGATCCACCGTGTTTGCCGGGAATAGTGGCCGGGCCCGGAAGCGCAGCCGGCGCACGGACAAGCTGGCCCAGAAGGCCGGACGAATAGCCCGTTTTGCAGAATCCACTCCTCCGTAGGTAGTGATGCTGGCGACTACAATCACTAGATCCTTGGGTGATGTGAACCTGCTGCGCGGATGCGGCGCTCCTCCTGAGCATAAGCTCGCTGGCCCCACGTTCCAAACCGAATCCATTGCGCCCCAACTTTCCGAATCTACATGCACTGTTTGGCCGACAACGGTAAGAGGCCCGGAGCTTGCTTTTGATAGGAAGAGCCGGAAGCTCGTTACTCTTCACCGGATTAACCGGATGGGACAAATTCCGAGCGGAACGAGGGGATCGATCTCGTGACGGTCGCTCGACACTGGATCACCGTCGCCGGTCCTCGCGAGCAATCTCCTGCTGCTTCTCCTGCGCGAACTGCTCGCTACTCCATTTCAGGTGTGCGAGCTTACCCCGGCCGGTTGGCTCCCTCCGCTGCTCTGCCGTCGCCTTATCCGCCTTTGCTTCAGTCGGATCACCCAACAACCGGCGCAAGGCGTACTCCTGCATAGGCAGTCCGTTCCGCGTGGCCTCGGCCTTGAGTCGGGCCTCCTGTTCCGGACTTAGTTCAATGGTGAGCGTCATGATCGCGTCTCCGCTGAGCCGAAAGCTAAACAGCCCGCCGATGCTGGATCGGAGGGCTGTGGGTGTACCTTGACGGCAGTTGTGCGTAATAGTAGTGGAGCTGGGGGGATTCGAACCCCCGACCTCATCGATGCGAACGAAGAAGCCAGTTTGAGCACAAATCCGCAGCATCCACGCTCAGAAGGTGCGTCTCAACTGCCCAAGTTGAGTGAAACGAGGCGGTCAGTTTTCGACGGCCGCATGTATATTACCCGCCATGCCCCACTATTCCTTCTTCTCTGGTAGATAAATGTCGGGGATTACCATACTTCGCTGCCCGCGACGTAGCGGAGTTTGAGGCGCTGTTGGTTCGGCCTAGAAGCCGTTGAGCAGGGAACTCGTCTGCTGGGAAGGTGCGCTCTTGCCGGTCGTTGGGTCGTAAACATGGTCACACCGCGGGCAGTAGTAAAGCCGGTTCCAGATTTCCGAAGCCTCTCTCCAGCCAGTAACGGCGCGTTCGTAGAAACCCTGATACTGCTGCTTCCTCCAGCAGCCCACTTGGGCGGCAAGCACGGATCCTGCGGCGCAAAGTGCCGCGAAGAGCAGCGCCATAGGGCTGTAGCTGGCGCTAAAAGGAGGAATTGAGAAGATCGCGATGCAGAAGGCGCCGAGCCCAAGGAGCCAAGCCACCAGGAACTCTGCGAGTTCCTGCATCGGCGGCTGCACGGGTGGCGCGAGGACGCTTGCCAGCCGCGTCCCCCCGGAGACGTGGCTGACGGATTCACCTCCGAAGACGGCACCTCCACCGTCCATGCCCATTCCATAGCCGACTGTCTCTCCTACAGCTACGGAGTTCCACGTTCCCGCCTGATAGATGGCACTGACCTTCTGTACTTGCGCGTTGCCGCAGACAATGCAGCCGCCGTTTTGCGGGGTCCGTGGCGCCACTACCTGGGTGCGAAAGCCGGTCCGATACTGGTGCCCGCAACGTCCGCAGGCCGGCATGTCGAGCACTGCACGCTGGCCGCACCGCGGGCAGACTTTATGGGGCGCAACCATTGTCATCCTCTATTCGCTTCGGTGGTATACCGCGGGCTCAATCGGGCTGAGCAGGCGAGGGCCGCCGTCAATTCCACCCTCAATCATTGCGCCCGCCAGGCCAGTATACGTGCGCCACAGCGTCCCTCGGATGTCATCATGCCCACCGAGGGTGAGCCGTTCTCCATCGTCGCTCACTGACCACGACATCCGCGAGGGCCACTCCCGCCAAGCATCTCGTGCACCGGGTTGGAACTCAATGACGATCTGGGTACTGTCCAGGTGCCACTCAAAGACATGAATATCCGGGCGTCCGTTCGACCAGCCTAGAGAAAATGACCCTGTGCCGTCTGGACGAAAGACATAAGTGGACTCCGTTTCGGTGTCTCGGCCATCCAGGCTGCGCCAGTGTTCCGGTATAACCCAAGTACCCACGATAGGATGCTGCGGCACAGATGGTTGCCAGCGTGGACTTCGAGCAGGTTGCACGACCGGAGGTGGGACTGCTGATTTCTCCTCTGGAGGCGCCACCGACTTGAGAGCCGAGCGGGCTTCTGACAAGACCCGCTGGTTGAGTGTTAGCCGGAACGCCGCGGAGAACTCGTCGCGCGCACCTCGGAGATCGCCCGTCGCTTCCAAGACCCAGCCGAGCGCCAAATGAGCCTCGGCATAGTCCGGTTCTGTCTTTAGAAGGTTCCGAAGCTCTCGCACGCTACCGTCGAAGTCACCTTTTGATTTCCTTTGGACGGCAGTTCGAAGGATTGCCGTTGCCTGCACGCTCGGCGGCCGGATGATGTGCATTGAAGTCGGCGACTGCTTGCCTACCATCGGCACTTCCATCGTTTCGCCGGTTTGGGCGTTTCGCCAGGCAACGCGCTGGTGATCCTGGTCGAGGTCCACCTCCACGCCAAGCATGGAGGCAGTTTGGTTGAGCGGGGCATATACGGCTTCGCCCGCCCGGAACACTGGCGCCTGCAGCTTGTGCGGCACGCCGTCCACGTAGGCGGTCGCACTCCCAACCGCCAGCCTGACGGTTCGGGCATTGAGGGACAGTGCGAGCCGGCCCGTCTGGCTATCGAGGATGCCACCGGCGCCGACCCATTCGGTGAGGTAGCGGACATCGACCAGCAGGGCCTTGTTCGTCTTGGTGACTATGACCGGCCCGCCGGCACGGCTGTTAGTCGGGCTTGCGGTGAGAAGCAGAAGAAGAAGTGCTGCGGTCAACTCCGGATACTCCTTGCGAGGTCAACGTGAAGAGGCTCCGCTGGGGGGCAGAAACACTCTTTAGGCTCTTGGTCTGGAAAGCTATCTTATCCCATGTTACGGCGAGCGTCAATGTCTGAACTTCGGAAAACGGGCGAGGCTGTCTGCACAATCGTCTGTGCAGAAGAGCATCCACACCCAGGAGCAGGTCTTTCTCTCGCTGCTGCTTCGTCAGGTGCGCGCGGAGGCAGGACTTACTCAGGTAGAGCTTGCCCAGCAACTCGGCACTCCCCATTCCCGCATCAGCGACTACGAGCGGGGCGAGAGGCGCATGGACCTATTGCAGCTACGGGAGTACCTCCAGCCTTTGGGTATCACGCTGGAGGATTTCGTTCGCAGACTGGAGGCTGGGCTGGCACAATTGAACACCAGCCCGCCTGCTCCTGGTCGCTAGTAGTCTTCCGGCAGCATCACCGTCCAGCCGTCCACCTCGTTCTCGATCAGCCACAGTCCGGGCGGAAGTATCCAGACGCCGCCTCTTAGCCGTGCCATCTGCAGCTTGGTCGTGAGCGCGCGGCCGAGTGCGTCGAGGTCCATCTGCTCCCCGTCCGGCGGGCCATCCACCATCCTCAGTGGGAAGAACGGCAGCAACCGGCGCCACAGGTTCCCCGTCATCCGGTTGACCGCCATGCCGCGGAACGTGATGCCTAGCTGGCCGATGTCCACCAGCACGCCGTCCGCCAGGGCTTGCGCGTCTGCGTATACGAATACCGCCTCTCCGAAAAACTCATGGTCACATCCGTAGCTTTCTCTTTCCAGGTCTCTGACATGGTTGAAAACGCCGGAGCGGAAGCGTGTCCGCTCCGGCGTTTGCTAATCGGCTGCGCTCAGGCGCCGAACCACTTCCTGGGCGCCCTTCTTGTACAGGCAGACACAGACCAGCTCGCCCGCCTCGTCGTAGACCGCCCAGGAGCGGCCGTCCTTGCGCTTCTCTATCCGCATGGCGTCCGCTCCATCGCGGCGAGCCCGGCCGCGGTCACCTCGAACCGCGGGCCGTCCTCCAGGTCCCGTAGGAATCGCTGCAGCTCCAGCGCGCGGGTAAGCAGGTCCGCTGCCAGCTCGTTCATGCGCCGGCCGCGCTTCCTTGCAGGTCCGGTCTTGCCCGTGAAGATGTTCACGGCGTGGTTCCTGCCCGTAAGCTCGCGCAGCTCTTCCACGAGCGGCACAAGCGCATCCGCGAAGGGCTTAAGCTGGGTGGCGGGAACGGGCAGCCACGGATCTTCCGGCAGGTCCGGCTCGGCCGGGAGATCAAAGTCTCCCGGACCATAGCCGATTGCGAGAGGATGGAGGGCCATGACTACTTGCCCTCCTTGCGCTGCTTCCACCGCATGAAGTTGCAGGTGATGTGTCGGCCGGCGCCGTCTCTGGCGTAGGGGTAACGGTCCTGCACGGCTTCTAGCGCACGCCAGAAACCTGTCTGACACTCCTCGCGTGTGAACGCGTGGCGCCTGGGGTCCGGTCCCTTCTGGAACCGCCCGCGGTTGGACTGCATAGGAATTGCTCCTTCTCTTGGTGAAGAAGGAGCAAGCACGGCCTAGCCGGTTTGTGCTTGCTCCTTCGGGAGTAGATGGACCGGGAGTGTTGGCGCATTCCCGGTCCGTCGTCTGTCAGAACTCGGCGTAAAGCAGGTCGTGGCGCGCGTCTTGCTCAAGCGTCCACTGCTCAAAAGCGGCATCCGCCCGCGCGTTCTCTTCCTCCACGGCATCCCGAACCGCCAGGAAGTGCTTGCACGTTTGGTCGTGCTCGAAGGACGGGCACGTACAGTGCTCGGAGCGAAGGTTCACGATGTAGCACCCGTCCCGGTTCGGTTTGTAAACCCAATAGGATTGCGGGTGGACGCGGGACTGCTCGTAAGTGTAGCCGTCGTCCCACAGCCGATTCGCGCGGGATTGAATGTTGCCCAGCCGGATTAGCTGAGTGGCGGAAGTAAGAGGCATTGCTCGGTTCTCCTTTCGGTCGGTGGAAGGTCTTGGATCTTGCTTCACTCCGGGGCTTTCCTGCTTGGGAACAGGTCGAGACTTGCGCCGTTCCCCGAAGTCTCTCTCTTCAATTCTGTATACATTATATCCAACGTTGGACTTCTTGTCAAGCCCTTTGATGAAAATTGTTGGACTTTTTGCTTGCCACCTCGGGGGCATTCCGCTATAATGTAAGAGCCATGAAGAAGAGCAGACAAACAACTACTAGTGGAGCAGTCCTGCGGTCACAGAATCCGGACGAGCGGAGCACTGCTGGAGCGGTGCTGGGCAGCATACGTTCTGAGCGGAAAGCCGCTGCAGCGCGAGAGAACCTGAAGAAAGCAGTGCGCACGGGGCGCCCTATCGTTCCGCTGAGCGAGATCCCCTGCAATTGCGGCGCCGGGCTAACCCTGGTGGGTCACAAATCTACCTGCCTGCGGGGCCGGGCTATCAAGCGGCGCCGGGAAAAGGGGCAGCCACTCGAATGGAAGTAAGCCGCGAAGAGCTGGAGCGCCTAGCGCGGTTCGTGGACAAGGCGCGGCACGACGCGCTGGAGATACGGAGCTTGGTCCGGGTCGGCGAGCTGGTCGCGGCGGAAGAGACCGCACTCGCATTGCATGTAGAAGGAGCGCACGTCAAGACCAGGATGCGCGACCAGCTAGGCATTACCGCGGACGAATCCCCTGCCCGCCCGCCGGACGTGCCGCTGGAGATGCTGGACAGTCCGGCTAACCGGCGCCTGGCCCGTCTTCTGCGCGAAGCATACGAAGCCGCGGTAGAGGTGGACAAGGAGCGGGGCACGTGGCCGGACGGACGCGCGGATGGAGTAGCGGACCTGGCCGCGGCCGTCGAGCTGGAGGTCTACGGGCCGGCCGGGAAGGATTAGGCCAAGACCGGGGGAGGGGGTAAGGGCCGGCTGCGGCCTGTGACGGGCGTTGGACGCCACAGACAATTATGGCTGATTCCAGACCGGGCGAGCAGGCAATTCACGAGGAAGGGCCGCACCGGGAACCCTGAACGTGTGGCCTCCGTCTCTCAATAATCCGCCGGGAGAGGTGAGCACCTATGGACCCTGTTGAGGAACCTGCCCCTGACGCAGTAAGCGAAATGCCTCCGGCAGAGCACGAGACGGAGCGGGAAGAGGACGAACGACGGATTCGGGCCTCGCTGATCATGGATCTTGACGCTGACGAACGCTCTCGACTCCTGGAGGTTCCAGCAATCGGGCACAACGGCAAGCTGCCAGCCTAAGGCAACGCGCCCACAACGCTTTCTGAACTTCGTATCAGTGCTGGTGGAAGCCCTGCCAGGCGGCTTCTAGGGCAGGGACAAGGAAGTTGCTGTTGATTGGCTTGAGGACATAGCCGCAGGTGCCGCTCCGTTCCGCCTCCTGCTGGAAGTCGTCGTAGGCAGTGACCATAACGATGCAGGTGTGGAACTCTGCCAGGATGCGCCGCGCCGCCTCCAGACCATTGAACGGGCCGGGCATGTTGATGTCCATGAGCACGATCTCTGGACGGTGTAGGAGAACCACCTGGACCGCTTCCGCGCCGTCGCGGGCGGAAGCGAGCACACGGAGCCCCGCTCGACTGAGGATGGTGCGAAGCTGCATCTGAGTGATGCCTTCATCTTCGGCGATGACAGCCGATCTGCCCTGCAGACTTGCAGCTTCTATGGACTGAGGAGCCTGCCAGGACAGGGGAGGCACAACCCCTTCCTCTTCACGAGGAGCAGCTAGCACGGTGATCAACGTCGCTAACTCACATTGGGACTCGCCCGCTTTCGCCGCGGTTTCAAGCTGAAGCGCCACCATTGCCAGGTATGACGGCCTGTTAGCTCAGAAGGTTCGACCGATTCCCAGACGGTGGCGCGGTCAGAAACTCGATCCTGTCGCCGGACGGAGCGTATTAGCGGAAGCCGCGCTGTCGGGCCTGTGACAGCTCTGCCGGCGTGGCGCCCATCTGTCCCAGCTCTCCACCTCCCCAAACCCTGCGTTCCATGCCGGGCGGTGGGCCTTGCCGACCGCGTATGTTCGTGCCGGGAATGTAATCCACGCCGGGCAGCCGCACCGGGTCCTCCTGAACGTTGGGGCTCGGTCCGGTCTGGACGATCTCCGGCTGTCT
>CAYNFH010000254.1:0-8652 GCA_964396385.1 uncultured Chthonomonadaceae bacterium
CTGGAGGAAGGTGGAGTAGATGGCAACCACCGGCCTGTGACCCGCCGCAGCGAGGCCCGCCGCGAAGCATACTCCGTGCTCCTCCGCGATGCCCACGTCAAAGTAGCGGTCCGGGAACTTGTCGTGGAGCTTGTTGAGGCCCGTCCCATCCGGCATGGCGGCCGTAATGCCCACGAAGCGCTGGTCCTTGGCCGCGACCTCCAGCAGGGTCTCCGCGAAGACGCTGGTGTAGGTGGCGCCGGAGGACTTCTTGTGGACCTCTCCGGTCTCAGGGTCGAACGGGGTGAGGGCGTGGTACTTGCGCGCGTCGCCCTCAGCCGGCTCGTAGCCCTTGCCCTTGACCGTTAGCAGGTGCACCAGGACGGGGCCCTGCATCTCCCTGACGCGGCGGAATACGTCCAGCAGCAGGGGCAGGTCGTGCCCATCGAGCGGACCGATGTACTCGAAGCCCATCTCCTCAAAAACTACGCCGGTGTTCTCCGGAGCCACGAGGTGGGTGAGGCTGTGCTTCAGCACGCCCCCGGCGGTGCGGGAGAGCACGTCGCTGGCGGGCATCTTCTTGATGACGCCCTTCGCCCGCCGCTCCATGTCCTGGTACCAGCCCTGCACCCGAAGCCTCGAAAGATACTTGGAGAGCGCGCCCACGTTGGGCGCGATGGACCACTCGTTGTCGTTCAGGACCACGGTAAAGTTGCGGCCGCTATGTCCCGCGTTGTTCAGGCCTTCCAGCGCCAGACCGCCCGTGAGCCCCGCGTCGCCGATGACCGCTACGACCGACTCATCGCGCCCCGCGAGATCTCGCGCCACGGCAAAGCCGTAGGCGGCGGAGATGGAGGTGCTGGCGTGGCCGGCGCCGTAAAGGTCGTACTCGCTCTCGTCGCGGCGGAGAAAGCCGCTGATGCCGCCGTACTGCTTGAGCGTAGGAAAGTCCTTGAGCCGGCCCGTGAGCATCTTGTGGGCGTAGCACTGGTGGCCTACGTCCCAGATGATCTTGTCCCTTGGCACGTCGTAGACGGTGTGGAGCGCGAGGATGAGGTCGGTGGCGCCGAGGTTGGAGGCGAAGTGGCCTCCGGTCTTGGAGATGTTGTCTACGATGGCCTGGCGGAGTTCGGTGGCGACTTGCTTGAGCTCTTCGACGGAGAGGTGCTTGAGGTCGGCGGGGCAGCTAATCCGCGAAAGCAGGTCTGTCATATTGTCCTTTACCCCCTCCTGGAGCGCGGGCGCAACGGTGGGACCGCGTTCAGGGCAGTCAAACACAGGGTGTCATGCCCTTCGCGGGGGACGACTCCAGAGTATGCGAGTGGTTGAGTAGTGTACCACTGCACCCAATGCGTGTCAATTACGAGAACATTCCGGAACCGGGGGGTGGGACGGCCCGTCCTACTTGCCGACAACCACTCCTCGCATCCCGGTAAAGTGCATTAGTCGCTTGACCGTCTACCTCCTCGGTGATATACTGGCCGCGCCGATGCCCTCCGTGTGGCGTCGGAGCATTGCGATGGGACCACTCGAAGGAGCCATTCTGTGTCAAAACGCATCTACGTAGGCAGTCTTCCTTACAGCACTACGGAAGATCAGCTCGAAGCGTTGTTCGGGGCTTACGGCAAGGTCTCGGACTCCCAGGTCATTACAGACCGGTTCACCGGCCAGGCCCGCGGCTTCGGCTTCGTGGAGATGCCGAACGATGACGAGGCGGACGCCGCCATTGCCGCTCTGAACGGGAGCAGCTTCGGGGGCCGTACGCTGGTCGTCAATGAAGCGCGGGAGCGCGAGGGCGGCGGTGGTGGTGGTGGCGGCGGCCGCGGTGGTGGCGGCGGCGGTGGTGGCCGCGGTGGCGGCGGTGGTGGCGGGGGACGCCGCGACTATGGCGGCGGCGGCAACCGCTGGTGATTCGCGCTCAGCGCGAACAGGAAGTACAGCCCGCAGGCAAAGAAGCCTGAAAAGAGAAAGATGGCGGCAACGGAGCCCGAATCGTTGAACAGGAACGCGGCAAGCGCGCCCCACCCTGCGGCAGGCAGGCCGGACGTCCAGTATGCGTACTCCTGCGCGACTCGTCGCACCGGCTCGCGCAGGAGTATGCCGCCGATCAGTACCAGAACTGCAAATCCGGCGAGGGCGGCCACTACGTAGGGCTCCGCAAGTATCCGCAGGTCCATCTCCAGCTTTCTGACTGCAATCTCCCCAAGGTAACCGCTTCCCAGCCTGGAGGACGCGGCCAGCGCCCCACCTATGTGTGACGCGGAGGCGCCCCCGATCTGACGGTCGGCCAGCGTTATCGCGCCGAGCGCCACCATCCCCGCCAGCAGCCACAACAGCGCCACACGCCAGGTAGCCCGCCTTCCACGCAGCGCCGCGCGCGCCGTTCCAAACGCCACCGCCCCTGCGATCACTCCTCCCGCCTTCGCCCCCAGCCCGGGCCAGCCGAGGACGAACAGAACGGCGAGGAAGAGCGCGTCCTGCCAGGCGGGACTCGTGAGTCGTGAGTCGTGAGTCGTGAGACCGGAAATTGGAGGGTGTTCAGGTGTTCGGGTGTTCAGGTGTTCAGGGCCGGAATCCGGCGTCGCGCGCTCGCCCACTCGCCCACTCCCCTTCTCCCCTTCTCCCCTTCTGCCCTTCTGCCCTGCGAGGAACGCAACGGACAGCGTTACTCCCACGAGCGTGCCCATATACTCGTTGCCGATGCCGTAGAAGCGAATGCCCTGGAGCTGGCCAAAGGAGAAGAGCGCCAGCTTCATGAGCGGCTGGCCGGCCAGGCAGTCCGCCACGATCGCCCCGCCGGTCAAGCCCATCGCGAGGAGCGCTTCCCAGTGCGCTCGCCGCCCCGGGTCGCCCGAAGTCAGCACGCGCGCTCCCAGTACCTCTGCCACCGTGCACAGGAGCATGGCCCCGAGGATGGCGGCGAGCTCCGCTGCAACGGAGCCCGGATGGACCATCGGCGCCAGCAGCATCCCCAGCGGCATGTTCACCAGGAAGAGGAGCCCGTATGCCGCCGCGCGGGCGCTTCGGCCGGACCAGACCAACCCGAGGCCGCCAAACGCGACCACGATGCAGCACGCTCCCAGGAGCAGAAACACGGGCAGCACGGAGTGCGCATCCGCAGTCACGGCCGCGTCCAGCGCGCGGAGAGCCGCCTCCAGGTTGCCGGAGCGGGCGGCCCGCACCGTATGTCCCGGCATGGAGGCCGGCTGGTCGGCGTTGGCCCACGCCAGGATGGTCGGCGCGAGGTCGGCGCTCGAGATGAGCCCCATACTGCGTGTGGTCGCGGAGGTCAGTAGCCCTGGCGCTATTTCCGGACCCGCCGCAACGGCTACGGCCAGCCGGTCCCAGCCGCCTCTCGCATCGTACGGCGGACGGATGGAGGCGAGAAGTATGCGGGGAGTCGCGTGCCGCACTGCAAAGGCGGTCTGGAGGCGGACGACGAATCCGTCCATACTCTGGAGCGCCTTTCGGTGCGCCTCCGGGTACGCGGCCGATTGGCGGACCGCTTCCGCGCGCGCGCCGTCGCCCAGGCGCACCACCACCGTTCCGTCCATGGCTGCCGCCCAATCCGCCAGCCGCGGGTTGTCCGCCACGCCGAACGCACGGTCCGGGGCGGCTACGGTCGCGGTTCGCGAGATCCAGCCGAGCGCCGCGATGCCTCGCGCGCCGATGGCCAGCAGAGCAACGGACCGTCCGGGGCGGTCCGTGTCCGCGTTTCCCGCCACAGAGATCGTGAAGGGGTGACGGGGTGAGGGGGTGAAGGGGTGAGAAGATGAGGATTCCGAAGTGGCGATGGCGGTTCCCGCGAGTTCGGAGAGGTCCACCCGCCTTGCCAGCGGCGCGATGCCGAGGTGGACAATGGGGTGAGTCGTGAGTCGTGAGTCGTGAGTCGTGAGACCCGAAAGGGTTGATGGTTGATGGTCGATGGTTGATGGGCGGGAAGCCGGGGTCTCCCCTTCTCCCCTTCTCCCCTTCTCCCCTTCTCCCCTTCTGCTTTCTGCCGACTGATGACTGACTACCGGCTCCTCCCACCCTGTCCGTCGCCGGTACACCAGCCCGGCGGTCGCGCCCTCCACCGGCTGCCACGTCTCGAAAGCCTCTTCGTCCGTAGCCTCCGCGGGAGCCGGGTAGCCCAGCGCGACGGAGAGCATCGCCGAGGTCCCGGTGCGGGCGCCCGCGACCGGCGTGCTCATGAGGCCCACGGCTCCGCCGTGCGCCAGCGCGCGTACGTGCGGCAGGTTGGGACCCAGCAGGTCATCAAGGGAGACGCCGTCGCATAGGATGACCACGGTTGCCGGCCCGCCGGAGCGCTGCGCGGCGCACGCCGCGAGCGGAGCGAAAAGCAGGAGGCAGGAGAGGAGGAGCGGCTTCACCCCGCGCGGAGCATCTCGCGGGCGTGCCGGAGTACTGTATCGGTCACTTCCGCGCCGCCGAGCATCCGGGCCAGCTCCTCCACCCGCTCGTCCGGCGTCAGCGGCGTCACGAAGGTGGAGGTCCGGTCGCGCTCCACCCTCTTTTCTATATAGAAGTGGGAAGTGGCCCGGCTGGCGATCTGAGGAAGGTGTGTGATGCACAGAATCTGCGCGGTCTCCGCGAGGGTGGCCAGTTTGTCCGCCACCACGCTGGCGGTACGGCCTCCGATGCCGGCGTCTATCTCGTCGAAGAGCATGGTGGGCAGCGGGTCCTGCCGGGCCATGGCGCTCTTGATGGCCAGCATCACGCGCGAGATCTCGCCTCCGGAGGCGATGCGCGCCAGCGGCCGGAGGGGTTCCCCCGGGTTGGGGGCGATGAGGAACTCAACCCGGTCAGCCCCGCGGGCCGAAGGCTCGTCGGGCTGGATGTCCACCTGGAACCGCGTCTTATCCATGGCCAGGTCGTTGAGCTCCGCCAGAACGGCGTCGGCGAACTCGGATGCCACGGTCGTGCGGCGCTGGGTAAGCCGGGCCGTGACGGCGTTGAGCCGCTCCTGTGCCGCCGCGAGCTCCACGTCCAGCTCCTGGCCGCGCTGCTCGCTGTGGGCCAGCGCCTCCAGCTTCTCCGCCGCCTCGCAGCCATAGGAGATGACCTCTTCCAGCGTATCGCCGTACTTGCGCTTCAGGCTCTGCAGGAGGTCCAGCCGCTCCTCCACCTGCTCCAGGCGAGCGGGGTTGAACTCCACCGTGTCGGCGTAGCGAGCGAGGTCCCTCGTCGCCTCTTCCAGGCCGTATCGCGCACCGGTGATGGCTTCCGCGATGGGCGCCAGCGCCTCATCCATGGCGGAGGCATCCTCCAGGGATCGGCCCACGGAGGCCAGGAGCTCCAGAACGCCGGCCCCTTCGCCTGCCAGGGCGGCTTCCGCACCGGCGGCCGCCTCCGCCAGCTTCTGCGCGTTGGCCAGCCGGCGCGAATCGGCACGTAGCTGCTCCTCCTCGTCCGGATCCAGGTTTGCCGACGAGATCTCCTCCACCTGGAACTGGTAGAGGTCCATCAATCGGACCCGCTCCCTCGCGTCCGTCTCGATGGACGCCCGCTCCCGCTCCAGCGCTCGCACCTGCTGGAACGCCGCGGCGGTCTCCTCTCGTAACGCCAGCGTCTCCAGACCGCCCCACGCATCCAGCATGTCCAGTTGGCGCGATACGACGAGCAGCGATTGGTGCTCGTGCTGGCCGTGCAGGTCCACGAGCCACTCGCCAAGCTGCTTGAGCTGCGCTACGGTCGCGGGCCGGCCCATGATGCGGGCCGCCGACTTGCCGGTGGCGGCGATTTCGCGGGAGAGCAGCAGGTCGCCCTCCTCCACATCGAACCCCATCTCCCGCGCCGCTGCCTCCACCGTGGGGCTGCCGGACACGTCGAAGATGGCGTCGACAACGGCCCTGTCCGCGCCGCCGCGGACGAGCTCAGTTCCGCCCTTGCCGCCCAGGATGAGGTTGAGAGCGCCGAGGATGATGGACTTGCCCGCGCCGGTCTCGCCGGTGAGCACGGTGAGGCCGCGCCCGAACTCCACGTCCAGGCGGTCTATGATGGCAAGGTTGCGGATAGAAAGAGAACGGAGCATAGGGATGAGGGATGAGGGATGAATCCGGATTCGGTCCGTCATCCGTCATCCGTCATGCCGACAAACGTATAGCGCGATTGTACCGGTCCCCCCCTCCTTTGTCAACGGAACGGCGGTCCTTCGGGGCGGGCCGGCGCAGGGCGTCGCGAGCCCGATGTGTGGTAGTATCTCTAGGGGCTTCGCGCCCCCGCAATACTATGGGTCCAGGAATGGAAGATGCAGGTCACAAAAGAGCAGGCGGAGCCCTGCACGGTTAAGCTCGACATCGAGGTCGAACCAGACCGCGTGAACCGCGCGTTCGATAGGGCGTATAGAGAGTTTAGCGGGTTTACCACGGTTCCAGGATTCAGGCCCGGCAAAGCGCCCCGGAAGGTGCTGGAGCGATACGTGAACCAGGAGCGGCTGCGGGAGCGCGTGCTGGAGCTGGTGGCCGCGCCCGCGTACCAGGAGGCGCTGAAGCAGGAGCAGATTACTCCGTATACGGAACCGGACGTCGAGTTCGGAGACATCGCGGAAGGTCAGACGTGGCAGTTCACCGCCAGGGTGCCCATGCCGCCGAAGGTGACGCTCGGCGACTACCAGACCATCTCAGTCGAGCGCCCCATCTACACCGTCACGGACGAGGACGTCGACCGTCAGATCGAGGCGATGCGGAGTGAGCACGCCCGGCTGGTGCCCGTGACCGACCGCGGCGTGCAGGACGGCGACGTGATGATCGCCGAGACGCTCATCACGGCAGAGGGCGAAGAGCCGGACCCGGAGCCCCGCCGCTCGCTCATCCGTATTGGCAACAATATCCCCGGCTTCGACGAGGCCGTGATGGGCCAGAAGATCGACGAGGAGCGTACCTTCGAGCTGACCTATCCGGAAGACTACCAGGACGGGAAGCTGGCCGGAAAGAAGGCTACGTTTGACATTACCGTGCAGTCCATAAGCCGCCGCGAGGTCCCCGAGCTGACGGACACATGGGTGAAGGAAGCAACCCCGTTCCAAACGGTCGACGAGCTCAAGGCGGACGTCCGCGCCAAGCTGGAGGAGAGCTTTAAGGAGCTTTCGGACCGCGTAACGGAGAACCGGATCATCGACGAGCTGATCAAGCGGTCCCAGATAGATTTCCCTCCCGTCATGGTCCGCGAAGAGATGGAAGTGGAGGCCCACAATCTGGGCGAGCAGCTCAAGGGCCGGATGACATACGAGCAGTGGCTCGAGGCGAACGGCCTCACGGAGGAGCAGCACCAGGCCCGGATGGCGGCCGACGCCGAGGGGCGTGTCCGCAGCGTGCTCGTGCTGCGGGAGCTGGCCCGCGCCGAGAAGCTGAGTCCGACCGACCAGGAGACAGACCAGGAGTTCGACCGGATGGCCGCTACATCCGATGCGTCCGCCGAGCAGGTCCAGGCCGCCCGGACGGACCGGGACCGGCGCGCGCAGGTCGCCAACGTGCTGGTCAAGCGCAAGCTCCGGGACTACCTCATGGCGCACGCCAAGATCAAGGACGTTCCGGCCGAGCCCGGCAAGTGAATTGCATGACGAACGAGGGGAGCGGCACCTAGACGATAGAGGTGAGAGGTGAGAGGCCCGGAACCATCACCCATCACCAAGGAGTTCAACCATGCCTAACCGGCCCATCGAGAGCGTTATCCCGATGGTCGTTGAGCAGAGCGCCCGGGGAGAGCGCGCCTATGACATCTACTCCCGGCTGCTCAAGGACCGCGTCATATTCATCGGGGACGCCATTGACGACCATATCGCGAATCTAGTCATCGCGGAGCTGCTATTCCTGGAGCGCGAGGACCCGGACAGCGACATAGACATCTACGTAAACAGCCCGGGCGGCAGCGTCTCCGCCGGACTGGCGATGTACGACACCATGCAGATCATCAAGTGCGACGTAGCTACGATCTGCGTGGGCTGGGCCGCCTCCATGGGAGCGGTCCTCCTGTGCGGCGGCACCAAGGGCAAGCGGTACGCGCTCCCCCACTCGCGGGTCATGCTGCACCAGGTAGCGGGCGGTTATCAAGGTTCTTTCGCCGACGCACGTATTCAGCTTGAGGAGATGAACCGTGCCCACGATACTCTGATGCGCATCATCTCAGAGCACACGGGCCAGGACCTCGAGAAGGTGCGGCGCGACTGCGACCGCGACTACTGGCTGTCCTCCCGCGAAGCCGTGGAGTACGGCCTGATAGACAAAGTATTCGAGAAAGGCGACCGCTAGACCAAGAATTAGGTGAGAGGTGAGAGGTGAGAGGTGAGAGGCCCGGAGCCATCATCCATCGCCCATCACCGATCACCTATCCCGGGGAGCGCAGATTTGGCAAGGATGCAGGATAGCAACGAGAAGCGGTGCGTGCTTTGCGGCAAAAGCCGCGAGCAGGTCAAGAAGCTCATCATCGGGATACATGGGGGCGTCTGCCTGGAGTGCATCGACCTCTGCAACGACATCATCCGGAATGAGGCGGCGCAGAACGAGAACTTCTCGTACGTGGGCAGCATCCCAAAGCCCAAGGAGATATATCGCATCCTGACCCAGTACGTCGTGGGTCAGGAGAACGCGAAGCGGGTCCTGTCGGTCGCGGTCTACAACCATTTCAAGCGGATCAACGCCCCCACCAACGACATCGAGCTCCAGAAGTCCAATA
>CAYNFH010000255.1:0-3281 GCA_964396385.1 uncultured Chthonomonadaceae bacterium
GAAGATCCGACTGCAGCACTTCCTTCTCAAAATCCGCGGTCGTAACCGCGACGGCCTTGCTCATAGGAAACCTCCGATCCTCACGTCCCTCTCGATTGCTGCGCGGGAATTCCGCGTCTTCCGGCGAACGGGCATTATACCCGGCCCGGCTAAGTTCGTCTACGCCCGCGCTCTCCAGAGGGTTCCCACCGGTTACGTGGCGTGGATTCGAAGCACCCCCACCTCGGGTGGGCAGCAGAACCGGAAGTGGGGACCTACCATCCCAACACCGCGGGTGGTGTATACGGGGTGGTTCGGCCCGCGCTGCAGCCCTTCCGGATAGCGCCGGCCGTAGCGCGGCGTGTGGAGGGGCGGCATGCCCGGAATCCGGATCTGGCCGCCGTGTGAGTGGCCGGAGAACTGGAGCGCGAAGCCGGCTGGGGCTCTGTCGGCGTAGTCCGGCTCGTGCACCAGCAGGAGCTTGACGGCCTCTTCCGGCACCTCGCAGAGCGCGGACTCAACATGGTCGAAGTGGTAGCTCATCGACTCCAGGCCCACCAGCCAGACGGACTGCAGCCCCTTCAGGACGACCGCCTGGTTGCGCAGCACCCGGATGCCGGCTCGCCGGAGCTGATCCGAGATGCCATCCGCGTCTCCACAGGCGTAGTCGTGATTGCCGAGGATGGCGTACGCACCGTGCGGCAGCGACGTGAGCGGCGCGAGGGCTTCCGCGCATCTCTCTGCCCACGGATGCGCCACGTGTGTGATGTAGTCGCCCGTGATGAGCGCCGCGTCCGGCCGCTGGGCCATGAGCAGACGGACCGCATGCCGGGCCCGCGCCCACGCCGAGTGGCCGTCCACGTGCAGGTCGCTGATGTGCCCGATCCGGAGGTCGGAGCCATCAGCCGGCCAGCGCGCAAGTTTCAGGTCGACGCGCGCCACCTGGAGGTCGTAGGGCTCCACGCATCGGGCGTAGAGGCCGGTCGGCGTCGTCAGGAGCCCTGCGGTCAGCAGCCCACGGAGGAACCGTCTTCGTCCGGGAGATGCCGCCACTGGTGCCGGGTTAGCGGCCGCCGGTTTCTCCATGCGCTCCGTTCTCGCCCTGATCGAACTCGACAGCCATCGACCGGATGTTATCGATGGGGATCAAGGTTACTTTGTTCTTGCCGACCAGCACTTTCACCCACTGATCCCCAACGTCCTGCAGCGTCCCGTGCCACATTCCGGCCTCATTCATGAGCTCGAAGCTCACGCGCTGGCCGAGGAAGTCCTTCACGAACTGGTCCGGCATAGGTTATCCTCTCAATTCCTCCAGCAGCCGGATGGCGGCCCGGATGTCCTGTATCTGCTGGTCGCCTGAAATCTCACGCTCGATGGTCAGAGGGCCCGTGTACCCCAGGTCCTTCAGCTTCTGGATAAAGCGGGGAAGCCCCACTTTCCCTTGTCCTAGGGGGTACTCGGTGCCGAGCTGGCCCTTCTCGGTGGGGTAGTCGCCGTCCTTGCAGTGGACCCCGATGAGCCAGCGTCCCACCACGTCCAGCGCCTCGATGGGATCCCCAGACCCATACAACATCATATTGGCAGGATCGAAGTTCACCCCCAGGTTGGGCCGCGCGACGTCCTCAATGAACTTTCTCAAGGTGGGGGCGGTCTCCTGGCCGGTCTCCAGGGCAAACTTCTGGCCGTTTTGCGCGCAGCGGTCGCAGATCTGCCGCAGCACATCCACCGTTCCCTGGTAGTCCGGGTCCTTCGTATCTTCCGGCACGAAACCGATGTGCGCGGCCAGCACCGGCACGCCAATCGCCTTCGCAAAGTCGCTGTGCGCCAGCGTCATTTTTAGCCGGGCGTCGCGTGTGGCGGGCGGTACCAGGCCGACGGTGTCGTGGATAGTGGGGATGTCGCGGTAGCTCTCGCCGGGATACCCGCTGAACACGGCGGTAACGGTAACGCCCGCGTCCCGGAGCGCCTTCCGGATCTGTTCCAGCTTCTCCCCGGACCGCCACTCCTCCGGCGGCACGCTGAGCTGGCAGTTGTCAAGGCCGAGCTTCTGGACCTTCTCGATGCCGCCAAGCGGGTTTCCCCCGCCGGCTATTACGCCGATTGCCATGGGCCTCAGGCTCATCGTCACTCCTCCGGGCGCGGCTACCCGCAGCCCACACGCTGTTCCATTGACTCCGTCTGCCGGACCTCCGCGCCCTCTTCAGGAATCGCGGGCCGCAGCAGAGCACGACCACCCTGCACCGGCTCCGAAACGATTTTGATGAGTCGGATCGCACTAGCCGGAATGATGAAAATCTCGCCGGTCTTGGTGAGCTCAATCCATCCGTCGCCGAAATCGCTCAGCCGGCCGCGGTCCTTGAAGTGCGAGCTGTCCGACAGATAGTGCACCTCCACCTCAAATGTGCGGTATTTGCTGAGCCACCCCTCGCTGCCCATCCTGCTCACCGTCCCCTACGGCCTTGACTACTGACTACAGACTACTGAACTATCCCCAGCCTCTTTCCTACGTTCTCCATCGCCGCCAGGGCGTCGTCCAGGTCCTCCCGCGAATGCGACGCATTCGGCATTGTACGGATCCGTGCCTTCCCGCGCGCTACCGTAGGAAAGACGACGGCGAGCGCCAGAACGCCCTCGTCGAAGAGGCCGCGCTGCAGCTCCAGCGCTGTCCCCTCGTCCCCCGTGATAACAGGGGTAATGGGCGTCTCCGTGACGCCGATGTCAAACCCACGCTGCCGCAGCCCCTCCTGCCAGTACCGTGTATTCTCCCACAGACGGTCCGTGAAAGAAGGATCCGACTCCATCAGGTCGATCGCCGCTATGCATGCCGCGACTACCGCCGGGGGATGCGCTGTGCTGAACAGGAACGGGCGGGCCCGCTGGGTGAGCCAATCCCGCAGCCCGGCGCTGCCGGCAATGTACCCGCCCATAACGCCAACCGCCTTGGAGAGGGTGCCAAGCTGGATGTCCAGCCGGTCGTGCACATGGAAGTGGTACGCCGTCCCGCGCCCGCCGCCCAGCACGCCGGAGCCGTGCGCGTCGTCTACCATCGCGGCGGCATCGTACTTCTCTGCCAGTTCCACGATACCGGGCAGGGGAGCGATGTCGCCGTCCATGCTGAAGACACCATCCGTGATGATGAGCCGCTTCCGGTACCCACCGGTCCGCTTCAGCACCTCCTCCAGTGAGTTCAGGTCCTTGTGCTTGTAGACGGGCCGCTGCTCGGAGGGGAGGCCGGTGAGCCGGCAGCCGTCGATGATGCTGGCGTGGTTCAGCTCGTCGGAGATGATTACGTCCTCTTTGGT
>CAYNFH010000255.1:3291-8639 GCA_964396385.1 uncultured Chthonomonadaceae bacterium
GATCACCGCCGGGATGGTGCCCGCGTTGGCGGTAAAGCCGCTCTGGAATACCAGGGCCGCCTCCACGTGCTTGAACCGCGCGAGGCGGCGCTCCAGCTCTTCGTGCAGCGTCATCGTACCGATGATGGGCCGCACGGCCCCCGCGCCCGCGCCCCACTCCTGCACGGCCTTGATCGCCGCCTCCTTCAGCCTAGGGTGGGAGTTCAGTCCCAGGTAGTTGTTGGAGGAGAGGTTGACCACTCGCCGGCCATTGACGGTGATCCGTCCGCCCTGCTCGGACTGCAGCTCCACCAGCGGCTTATAGAGATGCTGCTCCTTGAGAGCATCGAGCTGCTCACCGAGCCAGTTCTGAAGGGTCTGGTTCATTTGCCTATCTCCGACCTTCGCTCACGCCACTCGTGCTCCAGGAGCGCCATGCTGTAGTGGTGCAGGCGGCGCCCCCGGGCCGTATCGCAGGCCCTAAAGCTGGAAAACCACTTTGCCGCACTGGCCGGTGCGCATCAGCTCCATGCCCTGGTCATACTCCTCCATCGGCAGCCGGTGGGTGATGGCGGCGGACACGTCCAGCTTCCCGCTGCTCAGGAGCGCGCGCATGGTGTCCCACGTCTGGTACAGTCTTCGGCCAACAATGCACTGGATAGAAAGACCCTTGAAGATCATGTCCTCCGCCATGTCCAGCTCCACGCGCTCCGCCGGAATGCCCATAAGCGAGACCCTGCCGCCTCGCCGCGCGATGCGCATCGCCTGCCGAATGGCCGCCGGCGCTCCGGACATCTCCAGTACTACGTCTACGCCCTGGCCATTGGTCCGCTCGCGGATGACCTCCTCCACGTCCTGCCGGGAAACGTCTATCGTCTCGTCCGCTCCCAGCTTCGTCGCCAGATCGAGCCGGTACTGGCGGGTGTCCGAGGCGAAAACGTGCGCCGCCCCGGCCGCCCGCGCGACGGCCACCGCGAAGATGCCGATGGGGCCGCAGCCCAGCACCGTCACCCGCTTGCCGATGATCTCCCCGGCGAGCGTGGCGTGTACCGCATTGCCCAGCGGATCCTGGATGCAGGCGATCTCCGGCGGCACCGAGCGGTCGTTCTTCCACAGGCTGCCCTCCGGCACTACCACCAGGTCCGCGAAACACCCGTCCACGTCAACGCCCATGATGCGTGTATTGGCGCACACGTGCTTCTGGTCGTTCCGGCACTGGTAGCAGTGCCCGCACACCCAGTGGGATTCGCCCGACACGTAGTCCCCGGGCTTGAACTGTGTGACGTCGCCGCCGGCCTCCAGCACCTCGCCGGCGAACTCGTGCCCCATGATCCGCGGCGGCTTGATCCGGCCGGAGGACCAGGCATCCCAGCGGTAGATGTGGAAGTCCGTGCCGCAGATAGAGGTGGCGAGCGGCTTGACCAAGATCTCGTGCGGTCGAGTGACGCGGGCATCCGGCACCTCGCGCATCTGCGCGCCCGGCCCGGCCTTCGCCTTCACGATCGCTCTCACCGGCCGGCTTCCTTCTTCTCGTCCTTCGGAGGCTCCACTACGCGGAGGTGCAACTCCGCGAGCTGCTCCAGGTCCACGGGCGAGGGCGCGCCCATCATCGGGTCGATCCCGCCGCCCAGCTTCGGGAAAGCCATCACCTCGCGGATGTTCTGGTTGTCGGTCAGGAACATGATGAGGCGGTCTATGCCCGGCGCGATCCCTCCGTGCGGAGGCGCCCCGTACTCGAACGCCTCCAGGATGTGCCCGAACCGCTCCCCCTGCACGTCGTCCGGGATGCCGAGCAATGCAAACACGCGCTGCTGGATATCCGCGCGATGGATTCGGATGGAGCCCGATGCCCACTCGTATCCGTTGCACACGATATCGTAGCAGAGCGCGCGCACACGGCCGGGATCGGCCTCCAGAAACTCAACGTCTTCCGGGTGGGGCATAGTAAATGGGTGGTGCGTCGCGTCCCAGCGCCGGGTCTCATCGTTCCACTCCACCAGCGGAAAGTCCGTAATCCAGGCAAAGTGGAGCACATCCGGGTCCGCCAGATTGAGCCGCCGGCCGATCTCACTGCGCAGCCGCCCCAGCGCGTTCGCGACCACCTTCGGCCGATCCGCCACGAATAGCACCAAGTCGCCCGCCGCCGCCTGGGCTGCACCGAGGATCCCCGCCAGCTCCTCCGCCGAGAGGAACTTGGCGATGGGGGACCGCACCTGCAGATCGCCCGACCGGAAACTCTGGACCGACGGGTCGCCGCTCCCGGCCGCTTCGACTACCAGATAGGCGAGTCCCTTGGCCCCGAACTCCCGCGCGAACCCGGTAAGGTCGTCAATCTCCTTGCGTGAGAGCGACGCGCCGCTGGGGTAGCGGAGCGCCTTGACCTCGCCGCCGGACTCCAGAGTCGACCGGAACACCCCGAACTCGGTCGCCTTCAGGATCTCTCCGACGTCCAGCAGCTCCAGCCCGAACCGGAGGTCCGGCTTGTCCGTCCCGAACCTCCGCAGCGACTCATCGTAGGTGAGCCGCGTGAACGGCTTCGTGCCCAGCCGCTTGCTGGAGACGCGTTCGAGGACCTCTGTGGTCAGTCCCTCCGTAAGCTGGAGCACGTCCTCCTGGGTCACGAAGGACATCTCCAGGTCGAGCTGGGTGAACTCCGCCTGCCGGTCGGCGCGCTGCGCCTCGTCCCGGAAGCACCGGGCGATCTGGTAGTACCGCTCGCAGCCGGCCACCATCAGGAGCTGCTTGTACTGTTGGGGAGATTGGGGCAGCGCGTAGAAGAGACCAGGCTCCAGCCGGTAGGGCACCAGATAGTCGCGTGCGCCCTCCGGCGTGGAGCGGGTGAGGTTGGGTGTCTCGATCTCCAGGAACCCGCGCGCGTTCAGGTACTCGCGCATGGCGGTGACCACCGCGTGCCGCAGGCTGAGCATCTCCTGCATGCTGGGCCGGCGAAGGTCCAGGTAGCGATACTTGAGGCGCAGCTCCTCGTTCACCTGCGCCATCTGGCTCTCGTCGTTGAGCTGGAAGGGGAGCGGCTGCTTGCAAGCATTCAGCACCTCCAGCCGCTGGATCTCTATCTCCACTTCGCCGGTGGGGCGGTTGGGGTTCACGTCCTTGGGGGCGCGCGCGTGCACTACTCCCGTGACACTCAGCACGAACTCCGGCCGCACCGCGGCCGCCGGGTGGACTATCTCGCCGGAGCGCGCGGCATCGGCTCGGAGCTGCACGATGCCCGTCCGGTCTCGGAGGTCGATGAAGACCAGGTCCCCGTGGTCCCGCACGGTGTTCACCCAGCCGTTCACGGTCACGACTTGGTCGATATGCTCCGGCCGCGGCGCCCCGCAATCGATAGTCCGTTGCCATGTTTCCAAACTGGCCCTATCCTCCTGTAGGGGGACGGGCGACGGTGGACGGAGGACCGATTCCGGAAGCCGTCCGTCCTCCGTCATCCGTCCTCCGTCAATGTGTCTACTGTTCCAGCAACGGATTGCCCCGTCAAGGCCGTATACTGCTCCTGCGCCAGTCGCCGCAGGTCGGCGGCCGTCCACGGCGGGGCGACCGCCGCGTCGAACAGGTCCGCGTGCTCCATCGCGGCGCCCAGGTCCTCCAGGACGCCTATGACCCGCATACCTTGCGGCCGGTACCGCTGGATGGCCCGCACGATTCCCAGGTCCTTCTGCCGCCCGAAATCATCCGAGATGATGAGCAGGTGAGGCGGATCTTGGTTCACCAGCCCTACCGGGTCCTCGCGGTTGAGCAGACTGCGCGTGCTCCAACCAGGAAGCGCCACCGCCCGCTCGGACCGGCTGCGGTACCGTGGTCGGTGCACGGCAATCATCACCCGGAAGGTATCATCTCTAGCGCCACGGGCCGGCCTCCCCCCGGGTAGGGGGGAGGTGCCCAACGGGCGGTGGGGGGCCGGGCGAGCCGGAATTCTAGGCCTGTTCAAGGCACACTTCCCGTACTGCGGCAACAACCTGAGCCAGCGGAACTATCCGCTGCTCGCCACCGTGCCGCAGGTCCTTGAGCGACGCCACGCCTGCCGCCACTTCGTCATCTCCCAGGATGACTGCGAAGTGCGCTCCCGCCCGGTCCGCCTGACGCATCTGGGCCTTCATGCTCCGGCCGGCGTAGTCCATGTCTGCGGCGATTGCGGCTCCACGCAACTCATACAGCAGCCTCACGGCGGGATGGCGGGCGGCCTTGCCGAGCACGATGACGAACGCCACCGGCCGCTCGTCCACCGTGGGCAGGTCGATCCCGAGCTGCTCCAGCACCAGCAGGCACCGCTCCGTCCCGATGCCGAACCCGATACCGGGCATGGCTGGGCCGCCTATCTCCTCCACCAGCCCGTCGTAACGGCCCCCGCCGCCAATGCTGTTCTGCGCCCCAAGCTGAAGGCTGACCACTTCGAACGCCGTCTTGGTGTAGTAGTCGAAGCCACGCACGAGCCACGGATCCAGCGCGAACCGCACGTCGAGCGCGCAGAGGTAGCCCTGCAGCGCGTCGAAGTGAGTGCCGCAGTCCCCACAGAGGTGGTCGATGAGGCGCGGCGCTTCCGCAAGCGCTCGTCGGTCCCGCTCGTCCTTGCTGTCCAGCATCCGCAGGGGGTTCACCTCAAAGCGCGTGCGGTTCTCCTCGCTCATCTGGTCCAGCCGCGGTCGCGCGAACTCCAGCAGCGCCTCGCGGTACGCTGGCCGGCACTCCGGGCAGCCCACGGAGTTGATCCGCAGCTCCGTCTCCGTGATACCCAGCGCGCGGTAGTAGTCCATGGCCAGGTGGAGCACTTCGGCGTCCAGGGCCGGATCCTTCGTGCCCAGCACCTCCACGCCGGTCTGCTGGTGCTCACGGTACCGTCCCCGCTGGCCGCGCTCGTACCGGTACATGTTCTCCACGTAGTAAAGTTTGGAAACGGCGGCCTCCGCGTACAGCTTGTGTTCTACAAAGGCGCGGATGACGGGCGCGGTGCCCTCCGGCCGGAGGGTCATGGAGCGGCCCCCGCGGTCTGTGAAGGTGAACATCTCCTTACTGACGATGTCCGTCCCTTCGCCGATACTGCGCGTGAACAGCTCCGTAGACTCCATCACCGGCGTTCGGATCTCGCGGTATCCGTACCGGCGGCAGAGCTCCCGAAAGGTGGATTCCACCACGCGCCAGCGCGCAGACAGCAGCCATCCTTCCTTGGGTGGTTCCCAGGGGAGGACGTCGTGCATGTACGGCGGCGCGGAATACTTCATGAGGTGCGGATTCTCCGGTACACAGTGGAGTGTCATTGTACCGGGAAACCCGCGGAGGGGTCAAATGCAGGTTGAGGGTTGGGTGTGTGTCGCAATTCGTGGCAACCTCGGAGAACAGATGTAGGGGCGGCCCTG
>CAYNFH010000256.1:0-8576 GCA_964396385.1 uncultured Chthonomonadaceae bacterium
CGGTCAATCCGTCGGTCTTCAGGGAGATCTCGCGTCCGAGGCCTGAGACGCGAGTGAACGGAATCCCACGCTCAAGGGCGAGAGGCTCCATACTGCCTTCGGCCGGCCCAACGTGGCCGGTTACCAGCGCCGAGCTGAACTCCGGCTCTTTGAGCCTCTCGGAGAGGTAGATGGCCTGGTACGATGGTCCGCCGATGTTCAGCCGCGTGATAATCCGCATGATACGGATGGGCCGGCCGGCTGCCCCCGGGTTTCCGTATAGCTTCGGCGACTCGCGGAGATCTAGCGCGGAAACTCCTGGATGGCGGTCTCTCACAGTAGCTGCGCCCTAGGATCCAACCGTGGCGGGCTCGCGCGATGGAGAATCAACGCCGGCCCGGACGGGCGTATCCACAAGCTCCCTATGCCAGAGTTCGAGCATGAGGAGGTTCCAGAGAGCCGCGGTGTGATCACATCTCTCGGATTCGTGCTCCTCCACCAGCCGCTGGAGCTCGCCCGGCACAAAGTAGCCTCGCTGCCGCGCCGCGCCGGAAAGCAGGTTGTCCCTCAGGAACTCCCGCATCGGTCCCCGGAACCACTGTCCCACGGGGACGCCGAACCCCATTTTCCGGCGGTTCACGTTTTCCGAAGGCAGCAGATCCTCAAATGCCCGGGTGAGGATCCACTTCGAGCGCTTGCCGCGGAGCTTCATCGACGACGGCAGCCGTGCGGCAAGCTCCATGACCTCGTGGTCCAGGAAGGGAGAGCGCGCCTCGAGGCTGTTCGCCATGCTCGTAATGTCCACCTTGACGAGCAGGTCGAACGGCAGATAGGAGGCGATGTCTACCGCCATGGCCGCGTCCACCGGATCCAGCCCGGCGGTCCTGTGGAACAGCTCTCCGAGCCACTCCGATGCCCGGTGCACTCCAATGGCGCGGTTCATTGAAGCTGTATAGAGCGCACCCTTCACGCCGTCACTGAGGTACCCCATCCAGCGCCCATATCGCTCCGATACGGGCTGCGACGCGACCGCCATGAACCGGCGAACGGACCGAAGGCGGCTGCGGGGGTTCTTCGAGTCCGGAACGATCCGCGAAACTACTCCGGCAGCCAACCGGCTCCCGGGCACCCTACCCATGGTGTCCGCGATACGATTTCCGAGGTATCGCTCGTAACCGGCAAAGCTCTCGTCGCCTCCATCGCCGTTAAGCGCCACAGTAACGTGCTGCCGGGTCATCTGCGATACGTAGAACGTAGGAACGGCGCTGGAGTCGGCATACGGCTCGCCGAAGTGACGGACGAGGGTGGGAAGCACGGCCAGCGCGTCCGGCCGCACGATCAACTCGTGGTGGTCCGTCCGCCATCGCTCCGCGATGCGACGGGCGTGGTCCAGCTCATTGAAAACGGCTTCGTCGAAACCGATGGAGAAGGTCTTTACAGGGGAGCTGCTCAATCCCGCCATGAGGCCGACCACAATGCTGGAGTCGATGCCGCCGGACAGGAAAGCACCGAGCGGAACGTCGCTGATCATCCGAAGACGGACCGCCTCCGTCATCTTCTCGCGGATGGCCTCCACGGCCTCCGGCTCGCTCAGGCCCAGCTTTGGGGAG
Organism: uncultured Chthonomonadaceae bacterium; assembly: GCA_964396385.1. Classification (GTDB taxonomy): domain Bacteria; phylum Armatimonadota; class Chthonomonadetes; order Chthonomonadales; family CAJBBX01; genus CAYNFH01. The sequence continues at coordinate 1,590 of CAYNFH010000256.1, forward strand.
TAGGTCAGCGACCAGTACCTCTCCTCGCCTGTTACGTGGCCGTCAGTCCGCACGTCCACAGTCATCCAGTGGGCCGGCGGGAGTTTCTTGATAGAGCGGAAGCCTGTCAAGGGTGCCGGGATGTATCCCCAGGAAAGGTAAGAGTCGATCGCCGGGAGGTCCGGCTCACGGGAGACCTCCGGACAGGCGAGAAGGCCCTGGAGCTCGGAGGCGAACAGGAGCCGATCCCCCGCCCAGGTGTAGAACAGCGGCTTCTTTCCCACCCGATCCCGCGCCAGGAAGAGCTTCCGGTTGCGCTGATCGTAGATGGCGAACGCGAACATGCCCCGGAGGCGGCGGACGCAGTTCGTGCCCCACTGCTCATAGCCGTGCACCAGGACCTCGGTGTCGGTACCCGTCCGGAATTGGTGGCCGGCCCTCTTGAGCTCTGCTCGGAGCTCCTGGAAGTTGTAGATCTCGCCGTTGAAGACGGTCCAGATGGTCCCGTCCTCGTTGCAGAGGGGCTGGCGGCCTGCTTCGGAGAGATCGATGATGGAGAGGCGGCGGTGAGCTAATGAGCAGATACCGTCCGACCAGCTCCCCTCCGCGTCCGGTCCCCTGTGCCGCAGCGAATCCGCCATGCGGAGAGTCGCGCTGGTTTCAAGTTCCGCGCCAGGACGGGTGCGCAGGGCGCCGGCTATGCCGCACACGTGTGGTACTGCCTTTCCACGTAGTGATTGCTTCCGTTATTAGGGTGGGCGGAGGTATTTGGGGCTGCGGGCTGGAGAGGAATGCGCGCGAACCGTAGTGGATGCGTGCGCCGTCCGTGCCGCGCCTTCCTAGTATAGCACAGGACACCCGGCAATTCTTCGGGGAACGGCCGGTACTTGAACCGTCACCGCACGAGCGAGCGGGCCTCCAACTCCGCGGCGGCCTGGGCGGCTCGGTCGCTGGCTTCCTGCCGCCGCACCCACTCCAGCAGCTCCGGTACACCCTGGTCCAGAGACACCTTCGGCTCATAGCCCAGCAGGTCCCGGGCGCGCGATATGTCCGCGACGCAGTGACGGATATCCCCTTCCCGGTACTTGGCCACGATCTCCGGCGCGAGGTTCTTTCCCAAGCCCTGGCTCAGCAGCTCCGCCACCCGCCTGACGGAAGTTGCGCGGCCCGTCCCTATGTTAATGGCGTGGAAGTTGGCGCGGTCGGAGTCCAGCGCCTTCACGTTCGCCTGGACGATGTCGCTTACGTGGACGAAGTCCCGGGTCTGCTCACCGTCTTCGTAGATGATGGGCCGCTGGTCGTTCAGCAGGCGACTGGAGAAGATGGCGCAGACCCCGGTGTACGGGTTGGAGAGGGCCTGGCGAGGGCCGTACACGTTGAAGTAGCGTAGGGCGACGGTGGGAATGTTGTAAGCGCGGCCGACTACCAGGCAGAACTGTTCCTGGTCCTGCTTGGTGACCGCGTACACCGAAGTGGGAAACAGCGGCTTCTCCTCGCGGGTAGGGATGGGCGTGAGCGGCCGGCCGCACTTTGGGCAGCGCACCTCCCACTCGCGGCTTTCAAGTTGGCTTACCGGCCGGAGCTGGGGATGCACCTCGCCGCATTCGGGGCACGAGTAAGCGCCTTCTCCGTAGATGGACATTGACGAGGCCACGATGAGCTTACGGATTGAATCCTTGCGGGCAGCGATCAGCTCCAGCAACGCCGCGGTACCAAGATCGTTCGCGCGCACGTAGCGCTGGATCTCGTACATGGACTGGCCAACGCCCACCTCCGCCGCTTCGTGGTAGACAACCTCGATCCCGTCCAGAGCCCGCGACAGCGCCTCGGTGTCGCACACGTCCGCTCGGGCAAACTCAGCAGCGGGGTTCAGGTACCTGGGCGTATCGGTCTGGTGCACCTGAGGGACCATCGAGTCGAGCACCCGAACGCGATGGCCGCGCTGAACCAGCGCGTCCGCCAGGTGAGAGCCGATGAACCCTGCTCCTCCCGTCACCAAGATTCTGTAGGATGCCATGCTCTCTTCGCCCCTTCCTCAGCGCGCCTGAGCCGGCTCTAGTGCAGCCTCTCTGTTCCCCTTAGCGCCGCAGACCGACTGGAACACGCGGAATACTCTTGGGGCCTGCGCCTCGGCCGAGTACTCGCGCTCCACCGTCTCCCGGCCCGCCTGGCCCAGCTCGCGCCGCATCCGAGCGGACCGGATGAGCTGCCGCAAGCAGTCCACCCACTCGTCCTCATTGGCCGCGAGGAGCCCGTTATGCCCGTGCTGGATGATGTCAGTATTCACACCCACCGGCGAACAGACTGTTGGGATGGCAAGCGCCATGTACTGGAGCGCCTTGAGCCCGCACTTGCCCTTGCTCCACACGTCGTCCGGGAGCGGCATGATGCCGATATCGATTGCGCTCAGGTCCTGGATCTCCGTCTCTGACCGCCACGGCATCGCCTCGACCTCCAGCCCCTCCAGGCTATACTGCGGCGTCCCGATGACTCGCAGCCGGAACCGCTCCGTCTGCGCGATCAGCGACAGTACGGGCCGGACCGTATCCAGGTGCTGCACCGTGCTGAAGCTCCCGCTCCACCCGATGGTGGGTAGGCTCTCATCCTGCTTGCCGGACGGCGGTAAGTACCTGGTTGTATCGATAGTGGTGGGCACGATCGTAACGCGGTCGTTCACCTGCCCCGCGTAGTCGGCAAGGAATGGGTTTCCCGCCATGACGTGGGCGGACCAACGGCAGATGCTCTTTGTCTTTCCCGGCGACTTCAAGAGGCTGAGATGACCATTCGTGGGGCTCTTGTACGGGACGAAGACGGCGTCGTCGAAGTCAAAGACCATCGGAACGCCTGAGCGCCGCACCAGCCACTCGAATGCGGGCGGACCGAAGAGAGCGGCTTCCCGAAACACGTAGACCGCATCGTACCGCTTGACGCGGCGAAGTAGCGCGGCCCTGCGGCGCATCGCGGCGGCTAAGAGCGAGAGCTTACGCCGGGTTGCGCCGGGCTTGTGGAGCAGTGTATGCAGCTCCTTGCATTCGAACGGCTGGAAATCTATCTCTACTCCTTCGGCACGGAGGAGCGGCTCCCACTGCTCGATGCGGAACCGCTGGCCGGGGGTGGTGTCGTAGACGGCGGGGACGAGGGCTAAGACGCGCATGGTACCTCACTCCGGTGATTAGGGCATCCCAATTATAGCAGACAGGGCTATGCACATCGGCACTTCCCCCGGCGACTGATGTCGCGGGCAACCAGTACGTGGAGTCCCCCTACGGGGACTCTGGAAAGTACGAAGAACCTGCCTGGGGCGCTCCCAAGCCGGCCATGGTGAATGGGTTCAAAGCCGCTCCATGGCGTCCGGCAGCAGACGGAAGTACTTCCATTCGGATAGCTCCCGCGCGCCGATCTGCTCGTAGAACCCGAGAGCCAGCGAGTTCCAGTCAAGGCATGCCCACTCCATCCGGCCGCACTCACGGCGAAGCCCGTCTTTCGCCAGGGCGGTGAAGAGGGCGCGGCCGATGCCGCGGCCACGCTGGTCCGGGAGCACGAAGACGTCCTCCACGTAGAGCGTGGGTTGGGCAAGGAAGGTGGAGTAGGTTTCGAAGGCGAGGGCGTAGCCCACCGGGCGGCCGTCCAGCTCGGCAAGCCATGCTTCGTAGCGGGGGCGGTCGCCCCATCCGTCCCGGAGGAGCCTGGCCCGCGCCTCGTCGTCCGGCGGCTCCAGCTTCTCGTAGTGCGCGAGCGCGACGATCAGGTTGAGCACCGCTTCGGCGTCTTTGCGCTCCGCGCGCCGGATCGTGACGTCCAACTAAGCGCGCCCGCCCAATTCCAGCGGCTGGCGCAGATTCAGCGGATGTGGCTCCGCATCTAGCTCCAGGCCATCGCGGCCGGACACCTCCGCGCGCAGAGCCGCGGAGACCTCAAACGCCTCCAGGTGCTCCGTATCCCGGATGTGGACCAGCCGCACCTTCTCCAGGTCGCCCTGACCGCAGAGCGCCATGGCCGACTTTACGCACTGCTCCGCGTCTTCCAGGATGATGGGCAGCCGTCCGCGCTCCACTCCGCCCTCGCCGCTGGTGCGGTGATTGATAAAGGTGGCCGCAAAGTTCATCCGCTCGATAAGGCGGCGCGTCGTCATGTCGGCCAGCCCTAATCCGGCGGCGTTGCCGTGGGAGGGCTCCGTAAGGTCCAGCACGCAGACAATCCGCGTGTGAGGACCGTCCCACTCCTCCTCACGAATGGAGGGCATGCGCGCCCGACCCAGGACGTGCGTGTCCATACCTGATCCGCTGATGTCTTTACCCATAAGGTCCACGACGAGTACGTCGATCTCGTCGAACGGCAGCTTTGGAGAGAGTTCTCGCGAGCGCTTCAGGAGCTGCTGCTCCGGCTCCTTCGTGAAGTCGGCGGCGCAGAGCGCGTGGATCTCCGCCGTTCTCCCATACGGATTCTCTATGAGCGCCAGGCCGCCAACGATATTGGTGCGCCCCACCAGGACCCGGGCCACCGCCGGCATGATGCTTCGAAGCCCGTCGGCACCGTACCGGTGGATAGTGCTCGCGCCCTTCTGCTTTCCGAGGCCGATAGCGCACATTTTGGAAGGACCGCTCTCGATATCCGCCATAAAGTCCGTGTGAGGCTTCACCCGGTTGACCACCAGCACTGCGTCCGCTCCAAGAGCGTTGCAGTCGAAGTAGACGGGATAGCCGTTCTCCAGCGCGCCGACCTGGCCCACTTCCATGGTCGCCCGGATCGGCGCTCCGACAGCCTCCTCCGTGATGCCGTACCCACGGAGCATGGCGGTCTGCCCCTCGGCCGTCGCGCCGCCATGGCTGCCCATAGCCGGAACGATGAACGGCTGGCATCCGCGCCGCTTGAGCTCCTGGATTACCGTGCGGACTACGACGACCAGGTTATCAATCCCGCGGCTGCCGACGCCGACCGCCACGGAGGCGCCTGGAGCGATCCGCCTGTCTTCCAGCAGCGGCTTTAGCGCCACGACCGTCGCGGCCTCCAGGTTGCCGACGGTCGGAGCCTCCGCATTCTGCCGGACGGTCCAGACTTCCGGAAGCGGAGTTTCCGGCGACGCGAACCAGGAAGTATCAATGTCTAGCTTCAAAGTCAAACTCCAGCGTTATGGTTCCGGGGTCTCGCCGATCCGGTCCAGGCGGCGCTTCGCCTCCTCGTACACGTCCTGCGGCAGCGGTCCCATGCTTGCCGCCTGAACGTTTTCCGCGAGGTGGTCCCGGTTTAGCGTACCCACGATGTTGGTGCTCATCCCCGGCAGGTTGAGCGTAAACCGGAGCAGCCACTGCGTCCGCGTCTCCCCCGGCGCAAGCAGCTCGTCCAGGTGCGCCTGCTCCCACTTCTGCCAGCGGTCTCCGCTGCCGAGCCCCACGCCCGGCTCTCCTCTGGCCACACCGCCCCGGACGATGACAGCCGCACCCGATGCTGCCGCTCGCCCAATGGCGTTCTCGTGCCGGCGCTCCAGCGCGCTGTAGGGGATCTGGAACGCATCGAACACGCCCCACTCGATATAGGTGTCAAGGTGGGGCAGAGTCGAGGAGCAGCCGATGAGCCGGGCCCGGCCGGAATCGCGAATCTCCTCCAGCACCGAAACCAGATCGCCCTCCTTCGTCTGCTCGACCGTGGGATTGTGGAGCTGAAGCAGGTCCACGAAGTTCCGGCGTGTGCGGTGGAGGCTCTCGTCGATCCCTCGCAGCAGGTTGTCCCTGGTCCAGACGTGTGGCGTTTCGTCCGTATTCTCGTCTTTGCGCACCACCGTGCAGCCGCACTTGGTGGCCAGGTAGTACTCGTCGCGCCGGTCGGAGATGAAGCGGCCGATCAGCTCCTCGCTGCGCCCGTAGTCATTGGCGGTGTCGATGAAGTTGATTCCCTTGTCTAGTACGGCGTTCAGTATCTCCTCGGCCTGCTCGTCCGTAACGGTCCGACCTCCCCAGATACGCGGGCCGCGTATCTCCATCGCGCCGTACCCGAGGACGGTAACCTCCAGGCCGCTCTTGCCGAACGAACGCTTCTGCAGCTTCGCCATATCGTCATCCTCCCTCGAAAGAGTTTCTGTTGACTATCAGGCTGCCTTCTGGACCTCGAGCATGGCTTCGTCCAGAAGGTCCAGGGCCGTTTCCAGCAGCTCCGGGCCGATCACCAGCGGCGGCGCGATGCGGAGCACGTTGCCATAGAAGCCGATGGGCGCGATCATCAGGAGGCCGCGCTTACACGCTTCCAGCACGACGCGCTTCGCAAGGTCCGGCGCGGGCTCGCGCGAAACTTTGGAGTGGACCAGCTCCAGCCCCCAGACCATCCCCTTGCCCCGCACGTCGCCCAGGATGGCGCACCTCTCCTTGAGCGCCTGGAACCGCTGCTCCATCTGCGCGCCGAGCTCCTTCGCGCGTGCAGACAGGTTCTCGCGCTCGATGATCCCGATGGCCGCCAGCGCGCCGCGACACGAGAGCGGGTTCCCCCCGTTCGTGCTGGACATGCTCCCCGGCTCCAGGACGTCCATGATCCGCGATTCGCCTACCACTGCCGATATAGGCACCCCACTCCCAATGCCCTTGCCCAGACAGAGCAGGTTCGGCACGAACCCCTCCTGCTCGAACGCGAACATGGTTCCAGTCCGCCCGAAGGACGACTGGACCTCATCCAGGATGAACTCGATGCCGCGATCCTGGCACCAGTCGAACACCTGCTTCAGCCATCCGTTCGGAGGCATGATGGAGCCCGACCCGCCCTGGTACGACTCGGTAATCAGCGCGGCTACGTCGCCCACGCTCTCGGTCTCCAGCAGCCAGTCCAGGTACTCCGTGGTGTGCAGCTTGCAGTGGTCGGGCGTGGACCCGAACGGGCAGCGGTAGCAGTACGGAAACGGAGCGTGGAGGAACCCGGGCAGGGATGGACCGAAGCCCTTCTTCACCCCACTCTTTCCTCCCGCGGACATCGCGCCGAACGTGCGGCCATGGAAGGCGCCATGGAATGCGATGACCTCGTGCCGGC
>CAYNFH010000257.1:0-8570 GCA_964396385.1 uncultured Chthonomonadaceae bacterium
ACGTGAAGGTCTGCGCGGTGGACGAGGTCTGGTCCGGCCTCAAACTCGTCATCCGCCGCGAGCTTCGCCAGCGTTGATCCACTGACCGAAGGTGTACTTGCGGGCGCAGGAGCCCGTACCCCTCCCCTGCGGGGAGGGCATGGATTGGAACTGTTCCTAGGGCAAAACGTGGGTGGGCCAACCAAAAGGAGTGCGCCGGTGCTGGGTGGGAAACCGATGGAGGAGTGGATAGGGCAGTACGCGCAGAGCCACCGGCACCCGTGGAACCGCGTATGTCACACGGTGGGAATCCCGATGATCGCGGCCTCCGTGCTGCTCTTCCTGGCGGCCGCCTTCTTCCGCCGCCTGTGGCCGGTGCCCGCCGCGCTATTCGTGGTTGGCTGGGCGTTCCAGTTCATCGGCCACGCCTTTGAAGGCAAGCCGCCGGAGTTCTTCCGCGATTGGCGCTTCCTCTTCGTCGGCCTCCACTGGTGGCTCGCCAAGGTCCGCGGCGGTGGGTAGCCAGTAGTCAAGCTGCTGGCTACCCGCTGCTTCCTAGTCGCGGTCGTGGTGGTGGTGATGGTGTTTGTACCACCCCAAATGGCGCCCGTTGTCGTGGTGCGCGTGCCAGCGCGGCTCGCACTCCGCGGCGCGCTCCCGCGCGTGCCGGGCCTTGATCGAGTCGTCATACCGCTTGTAGGAATATGCCGTCGCCAGCGCCAGGCCGATGGTGGTGTTCCTCCGGCCCTCCTCGCTGGCCAGCGCTTTGCTGCAAAAGCCGCCGCAGAGCGTTAACGCCGCGGCCGCAACTATCCAGGTACGCTTCGTTGCCATCTTTCAAGCTCCTCTTGCGCAAATCTTCGGGAGTGATAGGGACAGCGGTCCGGCAGCGCGTCCGTCCGCACCCTGTCATACTTTTTCCACATCCCGCCCCCCACCCCAGTACCAGGGTTTAGAGGAGCAGCACCCTTCCCCAACCCTCCCCTTCGTAAGGGGAGGGAGCCCACTGTGGCGTACCGTTCCCCTCCTTGCGAAGGGGGAGCGGCGCGCCTAGAGCCGAGTGGGCGCAGGCTCTGCGCCGCTCCCTTGGGTCAGGGGGAGGTCCGGCTGGCTAGGCGGAAGAAGCTCTCCAGCAGTCGCCGCCCGTCCGGGAACCGCTCCGAGTGCTCGTCCGGGTGGAACTGGAGGCCGTAGAGGAGCCGATCCCGATGCCGCATCGCCTGGATGCGGCACTCCGGCGTGGAGGCGAGGAGCACGAAGCCCGGTGGGAGGGTCTTGATCTCGCAGTAGTGCGACTCGTAGAAGCGGGGCGCGGGACCCAGGCCGGCAAAGAGCGGGTCCGCCAGGCCTGCCGGCAGGAGCTCCACCGCGTAGAACCCTCGCTCCATGAAGTACTCGGGGTGGTAGTCCGGATTTGTCACCGGCTCGTCCGGATGCAGCCGGCGCATCGGCTGATCGCAGAGCCTGTCCGACCGATCCAGCTCGCCGTTGAAGAGGAAGCCCAGGAGCTGATGGCTGCCGCACAGGGCCAGCGTCGGGATCCGGGTCTCTCGCAGCCACTGGCATACGCCCCGGAGCTCTTCCACGGCGTACTCATGGAACGAGCGTCCGTAGCCGCTCAGCACCACGGCCTCTGGCGCCAGCCGCTCGATCAGAGTGGGCGTCGCATGCTCGTAGGAGAGGACCACGCAGGGCGCGTCGGTGGCTTGCTCGAACACACGCGCGTGCCGCGCGTACTTGGCGGCCGTGCCCTCCCACTCGTCCCGCTGCGCGAACCCCACGTACACCAGCAGCCGCTCTGCCGCCTCAGTCAAAGTTCCGGTGCCGGTCCTCTCCGCGCACCAGCACCGGCCGCCACGGTCGCCGCAAGGAGTTCTCGCCCGCCGGCCGCACGGAGGCGGGGACGTACCGCATGGTGAGCCCGCACCGGCGGCGCGTGGAGCGGTTCGGCAAGCTACCGTGGATCAGCATGCCGTCGTGGATGGACGCCTCGCCGGCCCGCATCTCCAGGTCCACCGCCCGCGCCTCCTCCTCCGGAGTGACCGGCACCTCCTGGTTGATGCTCAGCAGGTTCCTGGCGGCATCCGCGGTCCCATGCCGGCGGATCCCGTCCCGGTGCGTGCCGGGGATCACCCGCATGCAGCCGTTCTCCACGTCGCTGCCGTCCACGGCGTACCACACCGTGAGCGCCCGTGGCGGCTCCAGCCCCCAGTAGGTCACGTCCTGGTGCCACGCCACGAACTTCTCGTCCTGGCCGTACTTGCAAAAGAAGTGGGTCGCCAGCAGCAGGATGTCCGGCCCCAGCAGCTCCTCCACCCGGTCCAGCACCGCCGGGCTCGTCGCCAGCTCCAGGATGAAGGGCTGGTCGAAATGCCGGTCCAGCAGTCCTATCTGCGCCTTCTCCCGTCCCTCCCGGGCCTCCAGCGCGTCGAACAGCTCCCGGTACCGCGCCGCCCCGGCGGAATCCACTACGCGGAGTGGGGAGATGTATCCATCTCGTTCATAATCGCGGGCCAGGTCTGGCCTCGCTGCTTCTAGCACGCAGTGTCCTCCCTGTGTACGCGCTATCCGATCGCCACCCGGACCCGGACGTAGTCGCTCCCCTCGATGGTCAGGTCTTCGAACCGCACCAGCACGCTCCGGTTTCCGATGCCGAGCGCATGGTTCCCGAGTCCCAGCACCGCGTAGTGCGGCTGCCGTGTATTCGGATCCACGTACAGGTCATCCACCTTGCCCACTTCATGGTTCGTGGTGTTCAGAACCTTGCGTCCCCGCGGATCGCGGCTAGGCCGCGGATGCGGTGACCTGCTCTCGTCCCGCAGCTCGATCTCGCTCAGCCGCTCCAGGATCTCCGGCCCGTTCGACTGGGCGTTCATCGTCTCCTCGTGTGCCATGGAGCCGTCTCCTCCTCCTGTAACTGCCTCTCCGGCTCAGTCCTTTCGGTTCCGTTCCTCTGCCTCCCGTATACGCACCCACGCCGCCCCCGGTTCGTCCTTCGCCCCACTCTGTGTCCTGATTCCGGTCCCACCACCTGAACACCTGAACACCTGAACACCTGAACACCCGAATCCGGGACCTTCAACCTTCAACCTTCACCTCTCACCTAGTTATTCGGTGCCTTATACAGCCCCACGAGCGCCTGGTACGAGCCCGGAGTCAGCTTCACGTGACCGTCTACGTAGCAGATGTTCTGCGCGCCCAGCTTGCCCTGGGTGAACACGGCAGTCGTCGTCTCGCCCATGTGCTCCCCGAGTCCGTCGCACACGATCATCGGCTTCTCCGCGACCCGTCCGATAGCCGCCAGCGGATGGCTGCAGACCCCCTCCAGGTCGTTGTTGAAATCCGTGAAGCCGGGGATAAGGCTCCAGCCGTGCACGCAGAGGAAGTTGTAGTCCGTGGGGTAGAGCCGCGCGCGGTTCGCCTGGCCGCGCATGGTGGGGCAGAGGTACACCTGATCGTTCCGCACGTACGGCGACAGGAGGTCCCTCAGGAAGATAGGTTTGCCGGACGGGTCCTTATGCACCGCGGGCGGGAATCCCGTCTTCGTGTCGCTGAAGTTGCAGGTCGGGAACGTGTCGTCGTAGTCCTGCAGGTACATGGTCATCGCGTGCCCGAGCTGGCGCAGGTTGGACGTGCAGGTGGTCCGGCGCGCCGACTCCCGCGCCCGCGCGAACACGGGAAATAGCATCGCCACGAGGATCGCCACAATGGCGATAACCACCAGCAGCTCAATGAGGGTGAAGGCGTTCAGGCGTTCAGGCGTTCGGGTGTCAGGCATGGCGATACCGTTCCGACCACAGTCCACGGACGACCGACTCCGGAGCGGTCTGTGGTCTGTGGTCAATGTACTAGACCCTACTTCCCCGCCGCCGGTAGCTGCCAGGTTTCGTCGAAGAATCCCGCGTCCACAATTCCGCCCGGCGCACGGGACGTGGGCGGTACGTTTACGTCGATCACGGCGTAGTCCGGCAGCTTGGCCGTCTGGCGCGCGTTGTTCAGGTAATCGTACTCGCGGAACGTGAAGCCGCTGTTCAGCACCACGTACCGCTTCGGGTTGAGCGGGTTCGGATAGACCATCACCAGCACGTCATGGTCCGCCGGGGCGCTGTGCCCGCCCTCCCGGATGCCGCTCTGGTCCCACCGGATGGGCAGCCGGTTGGCGATGCGCGCCAGCACCTGGTTGCTGCTCGGGTCGCCCCAGAGCACCAGGTTGCTGGAGGCGATGTCCTCGTCCGACACCGCCGTGTCGTCCTTCACGCGCGCTTCGCCGCGGAACTGCTTCCGCCAATGCTCGATGGCGTGCGCCATCTCGGCCGTCGTCCACGCGCCGGTCGTGGGAAACATCGGCGTTCCGGTCGGCCGCACCATGAGGAAGCTGTTCATGAACGCGTCGTCGATGGGGCCCTGCAGCCCCGGCCGCTTCCGCAGCGTGCCGTCGTCCACCCGGTCCACCACCGACCATCTTCCGCCCGTCTTCCTCAGGTGTACCGTCCAGGAACGGTCCGACATCGGCTTTGCCACTCGCAGCGACTGCCGATCTACGATGACGGTCGGCGCGCGGTCCTCCGCCAGCGGGCAGTAGCCCGGCGCCATGGCGAGCGTCAGCGCCGAGACGTTGGTGGTGCTGAGCTGCACGGTTGCAGGATTGAGGATCTCCGCCTCCACGCGCGCTCGGTCCCAGTGGTGCTCCAGGCCGTCCAGCGAGACCCAGCCCATCCGGTTGTACCGCAGCGTCCACGTCGTAAACCGGATCCGGGAGGGCAGGGGATTCCGCCCCTTCGCTACGATGCTGTCGATCCGCTGGTTGATCTCCACCTTGGCGGCCGGATGGTACGCGTGCCGCGTCTGCCGCCCGATGACGTGGACCACCTGGATGCCCTCCGCCGCCAGCGCCTTCGCCATCATGTCCGCCGCCTGCTTCTGCTGGTCTATCTCACCGCTGTAGGCCACCAGCGGGCAGTTGTACAGGTTGGCCGCGTAGTCCACGGAGTCGTACCAGTGCCACAGCTTCTGCTGATACCAGGTCGGCTTGACCGTCTCATTCTGGAACACCTTCAGGAAGTCGGCGGTCTCGCTGAAGCCCGCGCCCGGCGCGGCGGAGGCCCAGTCGCAGGCGTAGTGCGTCGCGAACTGCCAGCACGAAGCCCCACCCATGGAGAAGCCCCGGACCGAAATCCGGTTCTCGTCGATGGAGTACCGCTTCCGCACGCTGTCCAGCGCCTCGAAGAGGTCCACCTCGCCCGCGAACCGGTTGGCGTTGCAGTACCGGCCGTAGGGGTGGAGCACAATGGCGTTCGGCGGCGTGAACTCGCCCGGATTGCGCTGCCGGTCGTTCAGGAAGTTCACCTCGCTGAGCGTCTCGCCCCGGCCGTGGAACCAGCAGTCCAGCCGGAAGGGCTGCGGGCTGTTCGGCTGGTAGGAGGCGGGGATCACCAGCCCGTACGGCTGCACAGATCCATCGATCTTGCTCGCGTAGCCCCGCACTACCAGCCCGGTCTGGCCGGCCCATGGCGCCTGCCCCTCGCGCAGCGCCCGGGCCCGGTCCATACCCTGCTCCAGCAGCCGCTTCGCCACGGGGATCTCGCGCGCGTTGAAGAACTCGTTGTAGGTGAGCGCGTACCGTACCGCGTTGTAGTAGATCTGCACGTCCGGCAGCAGCTCCAGCAGCTCCCTCCGGCCCTTCAGCGACTCGCGCAGCCCGTCGATCTCCTGCCCCAGCTCCCCCACGCCCTGCTCAAGCTCCATCCGGTCCGCCGCCGGCACCTCTATCCCGGCCGGCGGGATCGGCCGCACGCTCTCCGGCCGGTTATCCTGCGCTCCGTCCCCCCACGCCACTCCGCACACCGCGAGCAGTCCTGCTGCGATAAGCAGCCTAATCATCGCTCTCCATCTTCCTATCACCACCCCCTACCCCCTGCCAGGGGGACTTTCGTACGCACTCCGACTCCCACAAGACTTCGTTGCGGTCCCGTCCTGCTCGAACGCTTCCCCTTTTGGGGGGCTGGGGGTCACCCCGTCACCCCTTCACCCCCTCAGTAGTGCTCCGCCCCGTGCTCCGGCAGCGGCACGATCCAGACGTTGCGGAACCGGACCGGCGCGTGGTGGTACTGCAGCAGGATCGGCCCCGGCTTGCCCACCTCCCTGTCGAGCGGGCGCGCGCCCGTCGGCCCCTTGATCACCGTGTTGTTCTGCACCACCACGCCGTTCTGGATCACCGTCACCCGCGCCGGCTCGGTCACCGCGCCGGCCGCGTCCACGCGCGGGGCACGGAATACGATGTCGAAGCTCTGCCACTCGCCCGGCGGCCGGCACGCGTTGAAGAGGGGAGCAGCCTGGGTGTAGACCGCGCCACAGTCGCCCGTGCCCGGATCCGCGATCCCATAGCTGTCCAGGATCTGGATCTCGTACCGGCCCTGCAGCTTGATGCCGCTGTTGCCGCGCGCCTGGCCCTTCCTATCCGCCATCAGCGGCACGTTGAACTCCGCGTGCAGGAAGAAGTCCGTGTAGCCCTGCTTCGTCACTATGTCCGCGCCCGCCGCAACCAGCGCCCCGTTCTGAACCCGCCATGTCGGTGCGGCCCCCGTCCCGGCGCGCACCCAGTTCGCGCTCAGCTCCTCCGTCTTCCCGCTGAACAGCGCCACCGCGCCCGGCGCATCCCGCCTCACTACCTCCTGCGCCTGCATCGAAAGGACCACCCGGGCCAACGAGAAAGCGGCCGCACACGCGACAAACGCAATCTTGAAATCCCTTGTCACCTAGTCACCCTCTCACCCATCCCACGGCACCCGGTTCATCCGCAGCTCGTGCGACCCGTCCGGACGAGCGTACTCGTAGAAGAAGTGCAGTTGATCGAACGCATAGACCATGTCCAGGTACCTCAGGGAGCCTGACCCGTGGGGGCTGGTGAGCACCGGCCGGGGATTCCGACCCCGGTGGAAGTGGCGCAGGTCCAGCGAATGCGCAAGGAACGTCACCTCTTCGTAGTTCTGCTTCACGCTCTCCCCGCCGTCATAGAACGCCATGAATCCGGGAGGGGAGTAGAGCAGGCACGAAATCCGGGCGGCGTATGCGTCCGGCCCGCTGTCCGAAGGCGACAGCACGTCGCCGAGCCACTCGAAGGCGACGCCGTCCCGGCTCACCGCGAGCCCCGTGTGCGACCGAGTCAGGCCGGTGTTGTACACGTCCGCCGTCGCGTGCATCTCCGCCGCCCTAGCCCCCGACAGGGCGGGCGGCGTGGGTGCGTAGCTGAAGAGGCCGTAGATGAACCCGCCCATCTGGTAGAGGACCGAGTCCTTCACTCCCTCCGCCCCTATGTCCGCCGCCGTGAGCACCGGCATTCGGTCGGCCGGGTCGAACTGGTCCGGGGAATCGGCGAACATGACGTCCACCCGCCACCGGCTGTCCGCCGGGTCCACGTAGCTGATGTAGAGCCGCCACTCGCCGTCGTCGGCCTGGAACAGCGCGCCGCGCTCCACCGACTCGCTCCCGAAGTCTCCCTTGCTCGCGTGCCACACGGGCTGGAAGCGGACTCCGTCCACGCTATTGGCGATGTAGCAGTCCGTCCCGCGCCCCAGCTCCCTCGGCTTGCGGATGCGATAGTACAGGTAGAAGCCGTGCAGGTCGTCATATACCATGCTGCACGCGCCGGCCCACCATCCCGGCCCCGCGCCGGGCGGCTCGATCACGGTGAAGCCGTCTTCCGGGTCGAAAAGCGGCGGCTCCAGGCCAAACTGTTTCCTCCATGGCTGGATCAATTGCCCCGCGCCTTTCCGAACTGGTAATACCGCAAGTTGTGTGTCGCCCCACCGATGGCGAGCACCCCCGCCTTCCCGGTGCCGGTGAGATCGGCCACATAGAACCCCTGGCACCGCATGCCGGCGTCGTCCACCAACTGCCGCGCCCACCGCTCACCCTTCGCATCCGCCACGTGGTACGCCGCGACGCCGCCCTTCGCACCCCGGAACCCCGCGAGGATCTCGTCGTTCCCGTCACCGTCCACGTCCAGGGTGGTCAGCGCGTGCCCCTCCTCCAGCGTGTCGTCTATCACGTGTCGCTCCCACAGCTCGCCCGCCCGCCGGGGCGGCAGGTAGACCACCACCTCGTGGCCGTGCCACGGCTCGATGGTCGCGATGAACCGCCGTCCGCCTTGCAGGTGCCCGACGTGGACCTCGCTGCTACCCCGCGCCGGACGCGTATTCTGCTCGCCCGCGCACAGGTGCCGCTGCGTCCAGTTCAGCCGCGCACCTTTCTCCGTAGCCTGAAACAGGTGCACTCCCTCGAAGCTGGCGATGAGCAGGTCCTCGCGCCCGCGCCCATCGAAATCGATCACCTGGATGCCGTGGCTCACGTGCAGGCTCTCGTCGATCACCTCCCGCTGCCACCGCTGGCGCACTGGGTCCCTGGGAATCCGGTACATGAGGAGCGGGGCCTGCGCCTGGTCGTACTCCGGGCCCTTCGCGCCTCGCCCGAGGATGGGCACCCCGATGAGCGCCTTATGGCCGTTCCCCTCCACGTCCGCCCACCGCACGCGGTGCATAGTTGGGTACGCGTCGATAGGGTGGGGGATCCAGGGCCGCGTCGCGTCCGCCCGG
>CAYNFH010000258.1:0-8569 GCA_964396385.1 uncultured Chthonomonadaceae bacterium
AGCGTCAGGTGCTTATCTGGCGCTACTACGAAGAGAGAAGCTTTGAAGAGATAGCCGCTCTTCTGGACGTGCAACTGGCTACCACCAGAAGCCTCCTGAGACACGCCATTAATAACTTGAAGAAGGCGATTACGGAGGGGTAGATACCGGAGTAGTGGAGTGATGGAGTAATGTCCGGATCCGGAATCCGGCATCCAACACTCCGTTACTCCACCACTCCAGTACTCCTCGTTTGCGACTTTGGGCCGCGCCGCCTACGGGCAGTGCGGCCCTTTTTCCTGGCATTTCCCACAGCGAAGTCCATGGCCTTGCTCGCCAGAATCCCGGATGGACGGTCTTGCGCCTCCTCATGAGGGTAAGGCGCAGAGCAAAGGGAGTGTGAGCATGGCACATAGCGTATCCACTGTCGATAAGCGACAGGGGACCCTGACCGTCCGTCACCCTGTCTGGCGTCTTCTCCTCCCAGGCATCCTCGTTATTTCACTGGCCGCCGTCCCGCTGGTCTCCCGCGCGGACTCCTTCGACGACAAAAGCGACCACGCCCTGAAGCACCGGTGGGCAAAGGACCTTCCCACGCGAAAGGCGCCGGTCGTGATCACGCTGGTCGATGGGCCTTCCGCGGACGTGGACAAGCAGCTCCGCGCGGCCGGGGCGGTCAACATCCAGCCGCTTCGCCTGATAGGCGGTTTCGCCGCGCAGGTGCCGGTGGGCCGGCTGCGCAAGCTGGCTGAGCTGCCTTTAGTAGCGCACGTCGCGGAAGATCTCCCGGTCAGGAAGCATGACGAGTTCACTGTCGGCTCCTCCATGGCAGGGATTGCGTGGCAGCAGTACGGTGTAGACGGCAGCGGCGTAGCTGTCGCCGTACTGGACAGCGGCATCAGCGCGCATCCGGACCTCAACAATTCAAGTGGCGGCAGCCGCGTGGTGGCAAGCGTCAGCTTTGTGCCCGGGGACTCGTCCACGGCGGATGGGTGCGGGCACGGGACGCACGTTGCGGGCATCGCCGCCGGAAGCGGATACAGCTCCACGGGGAGCCAGTTCAGCCATACCTTCTACGGCATCGCCCGCAACGCCAACATCGTCAACGTGCGCGTCCTGGACGGCACCGGGCAGGGCATGGTCAGCAGCGTTATCAACGGGATCAACTGGGTCATCCAGAACAAGGACCTGTACAACATCCGGGTCATGAACCTCTCGCTGGGGCATCCCCCGGCGGAGAGCTACAAGGCAGATCCGCTCTGCCAGGCGGTAGAGCAGGCCTGGAAGGCCGGGATAGTGGTAGTCTGCGCGGCCGGAAACAACGGCCGGCTCAACCCCACGCCCACCCCGGGAATGGACAACGGCGGATACGGCACCGCGTACGGCACTATCACATCGCCCGGGAATGACCCCTATGTCATTACTGTGGGGGCAATGCGGTCCACCGGCGTCGGGCGTCCGCAAGATACCGTGGCGACCTACTCCAGCCGCGGCCCAACCCTGGGCGACCTGCTCGTGAAGCCGGATATCGTGGCCGCTGGAAACAAGATTATCTCGCTGAGAGACATTGGCGGGTACCTGGACACGCTGTATGCAGCCGAAATCGTGCCGCTCAGCTACTATGTCATGGCAATCCAGGCCACAGACGTACCGATGTACTTCACACTGTCCGGCACCTCCATGGCGGCGCCGGTGGTGTCGGGGGCGGCGGCCCTGATGCTCCAGGCGGATCCCACGCTCAATCCAGACACGGTGAAGGCGCGGATTATGGTTTCCGCCGATAAATGGGGTTTTCCGAATGGCCGGTGGGACCTCCTTTCCTATGGAGCCGGATACCTGAACGTCCCGGCAGCCATTGCCAGCAGGATCCACGTGTCTCAGCCCGCGCTCAGCCCGGGTCTGGTCTATGACAGTGCCACCGGCAACATCTGTGTCAACAACGTGACGTGGGGCACCAACGTCATCTGGGGCGCGGCGGACATTCCGGACTTCACGGTCCTGTGGGGCGCCAACGTCATCTGGGGCTGCAACGTCATCTGGGGTCAGAACGTTATCTGGGGCCAGAACGTTATCTGGGGCGCCAATGTCATCTGGGGTGCCAACACCGTGGCCGGCAGCAACGTTATCTGGGGCTGCGACTCAGACGGCCAGAGCGACGAGAACGTGGACCAGGGGGGCGATTAGGCGGCTTCCTGCTTTACCGGCGCCGTTGTCACCAGCGGCGCCGATTCTTGTTCAGGGGCCTCGCGAGTCGGAGACTCTGCGACCACATCCACCAACAGCAGCATGTGCGCGGCTACCAGCGCCTTGGGCGCGCCCACGTGACCGGCGACCTTGGTGAGCCCCTGCTCGCTCGCCTCGCTCTCCAGCCGCTCCCGATCTGAGCACTCCAGGTTCTCCGGAAGCCGGAACTTATAGATGAGCCACAGCGCCCACCGGAGGTAGCTCGCCTCCGTAACCGCATGGCGGTCCGGGAGCTCCGCCCAGGCCTCGTCCAGCTTTGCCAGGAACCGGCTGACTACCAGCTCCGCCGTCTCCTCGTCCCTCCCGACGCCGTAGGTCAGCTCGTTGCGGACCGCTTCCACGCCCTCCACGCCGCGGGCTATCTCCTCGGCGGCCCGCTTTTCCTCGGCTTCGTCCACGTCGCCGGTAAGCGTCACAACCCCATCGTCTGCTGTGACACCGATGTCCAGCGCGCCCACGCGCGGATCCCGAACGAGCGCGAAGTTCACCCGCGTCTTTAGCATGAAGTCTGAGATAGCCATGGAGCGCACCTCCTGGTGATCCAAAGTGGAGCGTGGATGCCGCCTCATACAAGACGGGAAAGAGTGCCCGGCCGTTCCCCGTCGCTGCCGCTGGGAACCGCCCTCACCATCCCCACGTCTTGTCTCCGGCAAGCGAGCAATCGATGACGGGAAGACGTGACAATCATGGCAGTACCTGAGAGACAACCGGACGTAACAAGGCTGTTGGACGACGAGCTCCAGCAGGGATCCAGGCCTCCACACCAGCCACTCTGGAGACACATTGGCCCGGGGCTGGTTACGGGCGCGGCGGATGACGATCCCTCAGGCATCGGCACCTACTCCGTGGCCGGCGCACAGTTTGGCTACGGGCTGCTCTGGATGAGCCTGTTCCTGGTGCCGCTGATGATAGCGGTGCAGGAGATGTGCGGCCGCATCGGCGCGGTAACCGGCAAGGGACTGGCGGCGGTCATTAAGGAGCACTACCCGAAGTGGGTGCTCTGGGGGGCCGTCCTGCTCCTCTTCATCGCGAATACCTTCAACGTATGGGCCGACCTCAACGTGATGGCGGCCTCCGCCCGGATGCTATTCGGCCTGCCGTTCGGTTTCTGCCTCACGGTGGTAGCGGGCGTGACCATCGCCCTGCTCATTCGCGTTCCGTATCGCACCTACGTTCGTTACCTGAAGTGGCTCTGCTTCGCGCTTGTCTCGTACGTAGTGACCGCGCTCCTGCCCAGCGTCCACCTGCAGTGGGCAAGGATCGCCCACAATCTGTTCATCCCCCACTGGAGCAAAGATCCGGCCTTCATTATGACGGTGGTGGGCTTCATCGGGACCACCATCTCGCCCTACCTCTTCTTCTGGCAGGCCGGCGAAACTGTGGAAGAGGACATCAAGGAAGGCAAGGCCCTCGAGCCGGGCGTTCGCCTAATGAAGGTAACGGAAGACGAGATACGTATGGTGCGGGCGGATACGGTTACTGGCATGCTGGCCTCCCAGGTAGTCTGCTTCTTCATCGTGGTATGCACCGCGGCTACGCTGCACGCCACCGGCAAGACGGACATCAACACCGCGCAGGATGCCGCGCAGGCCCTTCGTCCTCTCGGCGGCACCGTAGCCTACTGGCTCTTCGCACTCGGTATACTGGGCACCGGAATGCTTGCGGTGCCCACGCTGGCCGGCTCCGCCGCCTATGCCGTGGCCGAGACGGCGGGATGGCGCGTGGGGTTATACCGCCGCTTCCAGCGGGCGCGCGGTTTCTATCTCACTATCGCCGCGGTGATACTGATCGGATACCTACTCAACTTTACGCATATCATCAGTCCCATCAAGGCGCTGCTCTACAGCGCGGTGCTGAACGGAGTCGTCGCCCCGCCACTCATCGTGCTCCTCCTGTTTATCTGCAACAATCGCAATATCGTGGGCGAGCGGCGCAATGGACCCGCCTCAAATGCGCTCGGCTGGCTGACCGTGGTCCTCATGTCGGCTGCGGCGATCTTCATGTTTTACGCCATTGCCTCCGGGAAGGCATCGTAGCCGAATCCTGCCTCCGATGGTTCCGGTCGGATCTACTCTCTCCACGATTCCGTGCCGGATCGGGAACCATCGGAGCCCTGAGGCTGTCAAAAGCAAGTGAGCCGCCGGGCACGTTGGCGGCCCATTAGGCAGCCGGAAACCGGGAATACCCCCGCTTGGCCGGACGCTTTGCGGACAGGAGTATCGTCCGGACGGGCTATTAGGGCCAATTGCTATACAAACGGCTTAGCTGGAAGATTCCATTCGAGCCGTGCGAAAGGAGGAGCCGGATCCGTCCGGTTAAGATAGATGGCGATGCGGGTTCTAGTCGATCCAGCAGTACAAGAGAATGTGCGTCGTGGAGCGCCGGAAGCTGTCCCCAGCCGCGTCCGGCTGTACTACACGCTCGGTGAGATAGAGCAGCTTCTCAATACGCCCGGGTGCGATCCTGTGGCGCTGACAGACTGCCTGCGCAAGGAGGGCGACCTTGTCCGGGTGGAAGGAGACGCGAGGGCTTTAGAGGATGCCGGACTGGTCGCGGAAGGCGAGATGGTGGCACGCTGCCTCCGCATGATGGACGCAGAGGGCGTACGGTCCCTGGAAGTAGATTAACGCCTGAACACCTGAACACCTGAACACCTGAACACCTGAACACCGATCTCGGGCCGTGTATAATCCAGAAGGGATTCTCATTCTGGAAAGGCAGCATGGCCCATTCACACGCGCACGGTTCGGAACTCACGGCTGGCCGCATGGCCATGGCAGTGGGGCTCACCGGCGCGTTCGTCGTGGCGGAGGCGGCGGCGGGGGCCATCTCCCACAGCCTCGCTCTCCTATCTGACGCGGGGCACAACTTCGCGGATGCCTTAGCGCTGGTGCTCTGCTGGTACGCGCTATACGCCGCGAAGAAGCCCTCCAATGCCCGGCGCACCTTCGGCTTCCACCGTGTGGGCATCTTCGCCGCACTGGTCAATGCGGCCTCTCTCGCGGTCATTGCGGTCCTGATCTTCTGGGAGGCGGTGGTCCGGCTGCGGCATCCGGAGCCGGTACGCAGCGGCGTCATGGTGGGCGTGGCGGTGGCGGCGATCCTGATCAATGGCCTCATCACCCTGTGGCTACACGGCGGCGCTCGCAACAACCTCAACGTACGCAGCGCGTACCTCCACATGCTAGGCGACATGGTCTCCGCCGCGGGGGTGGTGATAGCAGGCTTTGTGGTGGCCGCTACCGGGGCTTCTTTCGCGGACCCCATCGTCTCCTTCCTCATCGGCGCACTCATCTTCTGGAGCTCCTGGGGCATTCTGGTAGAGGCGGTGGACGTATTGCTGGAATCCGTGCCCGCCGGCCTGGACATGGCCTCTGTCGAGCAGGCGATCGACTCGGTGGACGGCGTTATGAACGTTCACGACCTCCACGTGTGGACCGTGGGGCCGGGCGTGGTCGCCTGCTGCTGCCACATCCTGGTGGCGGAACAGAGCGTTCGGAGCGGGCAGCAGGTGCTGCGGACGGTGGCGGAGTTGCTGGAGCGCCGGTTCGGCATCACGCACGCCACGATCCAGGTAGAGGTGGAGGGCTGCGAGGCCAACGACATGTACTGCGCTCTCCGGGTCCATGAGCACGCCGGACATACGCACTGACCAACCGGATGAACGGCTCATCCGCACCCTCCAGGCGGACTGGTCCCTGGAGATGGACGGAGAGGCGATGTACGCGGCGCTCGCCGAACGGGAGAAGATACCGGAGCGCCGGCAGATCTTCGAGCGACTGGCCCAGCTAGAGCGCCACCACGCCGACCAGTGGGCGCAGAGGCTACGCGACCTGGGTGCCGAAGTTCCCGCTACCCACAGCGGGAAGTGGCACGCTACCCGGATTGCGCACACCCCCGGCGGAATGCAGGAGATCATCCTGGCCATCGAGCAGGAGGAGCGCCGGGACGTTTCCTCCTACCTCCGGCAGATGCGCGAGTTCAAGGATGAGGAGACCGCTGCCATCCTCCGCAGCGTCATCCTGGACGAGTTCGCGCACGCCCACGTCCTGAGCCGACTCTACGCCCAGAGCAGTCCCCGATCCGCGCTGGACTACCTCATCCGTCGCCAGCGGCAGGGCACCGGAAGCTGGATTGGAGACGCAATCTACGGAATTAACGACGGCCTGGGCGCCATCTTCGGCATCGTGAGCGGCGTCTCCGGCGCCACGCTCGGCAACAGCAAGTTCGTGCTGCTGGCCGGACTGGCGGGGATGATCGCGAGCGCGCTCTCCATGGGCTCCGGGGCCTATCTGGCGGCCAAGAGCGAACGTGAGATCTACGAGGCGGAGCTGCAGCGAGAGCGCGAGGGCCTCCAGGAGCACCCGGACTCCGCCAAAGAGGAGATGGCTATCTTCTACCAGCTCAAGGGCGTGCCGGAGGAGGACGCCAACAAGATAGCCAGCTACCTGGCCTCCAACCCGGACCAGTTCCTGCGGACCATGGCCGCGGAGAAGCTGAACCTCACGGAAGACGCGCTCAGCAGCCCCACGACCTCCGCCATCTCCGGCTCACTCTCCACGGCGCTGGGGGCCTCCATCCCCATTGTCCCCTTCTTATTCATGAGCGGCTATCCGGCCGTCATCGCGGCGGCTGTCGTCTCACTGGTCGCGCATTTCGCGGTGGGTGCGGCAAAGAGCCTGGTGACGGTGCGCTCCTGGTGGAGCAGCGGAACAGAAATGACGGTGGTGGGGGCGGTGGAGGGTCTGGCGACGTACGTGATCGGGATTGCCTTGGGCCGCGTGGGAGCGTGAACCTCCCCTGTCCCAAGGGAGCGGCCCAGAGCCTGCGCTCGCTCGGCTCTGGGCGCGCCGCTCCCCATTCTCATGGAGGGGGTATGCTCCCCTCCCCTTACAAAGGGGAGGGTTGGGGAGGGGTGCCCTACGCGGACAACCGCTCCAGGCGGCCCAGGCCGAACAACTGGAACCCGATGTGCAGGTGTACCTGCTGCTCTACGGACAGGCCCAGGAAGCGCCCACCATAGAGGAAATTTCCGTCCTCGTCCACCTGCTTGTGGACGATCTCAATGGTGGCGGAGAACGGGTTGCCGGAGTCCGGCCCTATCTCCACCTCCATGCTCTCGCCGTTCACGTACTCCGCGGGGGAACAGAACAGCAGTCCCGTGGTACTCACTACAATCGCGCGGCCGTGGTCGCTCCCCTGAGCGTGCCGGATGGTTACCGGCCAGCACGTGGCGTACCTGTGCGCCCGGCGGTTCTGTGGATTCTCGTCTATCGGTTTCGGAGAAGACACTCGCAGCCCTCCGCTTGCTCGCCTGCGATTCTCCGCAGAATCTGTGCGAGGCAGGCCGGCTGCCTGGAAGCGTCAAGGCCGCCGGACGGTCAATCAATGACATTAGTTGCACAGTCATTATCGGCCCATCGCCGGGCGCGCTGGAGGTATGCGGGCCTCTTCTGCCAGAACCCGCAAACGTACGGGCGTCACGCCCAGGCGGACCGGATCTTCGTGGCGGCTTCCGCGATCTGCTCCATGTCGGACCGGCCCGCCAGGAGGAGGACCTGCGTGAGCCAGACCGCTTCTCGGCATACGTCCTCGCATACCGGGCATCGCACCGCTCCGTAGTCCGTCCCTTTCAAATTGCGGCCCCAGGGGGCGCGCTCCAGGTTCTGCCGCTGGAACACGGCCTCCCTGTACATGGGTGGATAGCCGGGGCTGCAGGGGATTCCCTCCGCCAGCATCGCCTTCAGGAACTCCTCGCGAGGACGCCCCCCGAAGGCGGCAGAATCGTAAAGGAACACATATAAGTGGTACGCGTGGCGCGTAATGCGAGGGTCCGCCGGGAGCGTCCTGAGGCCGGGTAATTCCGAAAGGAGGGAGGATAGGTACGCTGCGTTGTCGGTGCGGAGCTGCGTCTGCTCCGGCAGCCGCGTAAGCTGGCCCAGCAGGATAGCCGCCTGCCACTCCGTCATGCGGAAGTTGCCGCCCAGCACGTGGTGTTCGTACCATCGCCCGCTCCGCCTGCGCCCTACGTTGTGGACCGACCAGATGCGCTCGACCAGCTCCTCATCATCGGTGAGGATACAGCCTCCCTCCCCCGCATTCAGGTTCTTGGAGGCCTGGAAGCTGAAGGTGCCGGCGCTCCCTATGGCACCCACCTTGCGGCCCTTCCACTCCGCCGCGTGGGCCTGCGCCGCATCCTCCACCAGCGGGACGCTGTGGCGCCGGGCGACCTCCAGCAGGCCGTCCAGGTTGGCGGGCCGGCCCGCCCCGTGGACCGGGATTATGGCGCGCGTGCGCTCCGTTACCACGGCCTCCACAGCATTGGGGTCGAGGCAGAGACTATCCG
>CAYNFH010000259.1:0-8447 GCA_964396385.1 uncultured Chthonomonadaceae bacterium
GCTGCGCGTCGTGGAGGGACCCGACATTCGGCTGCCGCTGAACCAGGCCACCAGCCTCGCGCTGGTGGTCAACGAGCTGGTCCAGAACGCCGTAGAGCACGGATTCCGTAACATCGACGAGGGACGGATCTTCGTGGAGTTGGAGGACGACGGGCACGAAGTCTGCCTTTCCGTCATCAACGATGGCGAGCCGCTGCCGCCCGACTTCGATCCCGGTCAGCCGAAGAGCCTCGGTCTACGTATCGTGAACGACCTCGTGCGCGGCGGACTCGGCGGCTCCTTCACCATGGAGAACCGCGACGGCATCCTCGCAACCGTGAAATTCCCAAGGCAGTAGGGGTACAGTAAACGGGTAACTGAGTGTACCTTCCTCAGACTCCCCCAGAATGGGGGGCTGAGGGCCTCCGGCGTACACCCATTTACCCGTACACCAATTTACCCATTCACTCGAAGGGTGCATCTATGGACTGGTTCTGGTGGATGCTGCTGGGCACTCTCGTAGGCTTCGGCTCCCGCCGCATCCTGAAGACGGACGATTCGTTGACCACCGGCACGTTCGCGGTGGTCCTCGGGATTATGGGCGCCTGCTTTGGCGGCTACATGGTGGAGACCTTCGCCATCGCGCACGCCATGGCTCACTACTTCCTCTGGAGCACCATCTTTGCCATCGGCGTGGCCGGCGGCATGGTTACGGGCGTCGGCATCCTCATCGCCCAACCCCTGGACACCTAACGCAGAGGAGGACGCGCAGCGTCCTCCTCTGCGATATTATCTCGTGCCGCGCTTCCGGTGCCTGTCCACAGTCGCGCACATGTCATCCCAAGCCCCGCGAGGGATCTGCTTTTCTCTCTTCCTGACCGCTACCTGATCGGACCGCCCCCACTGGAACGACCGGATCCGCTGCTGACGTTCCCCTGGTTCCCGAAGCCGGGGTTCCCGTTGCCTGGCCCGAAGCCGGATCCGTTCTGACCGATCCCGTTGAACCCGTTCTGTCCCATGTTGCCGAATCCGCTCCCGAATCCCTGACCGCCGGAAAGGTTCGGGAAGCCCATCACCTGCACACCCGCAACTCCCAGCCGCATCCCCGTGCCGCCCAGCGCGAGCGCGAGCGCATTGCCATCGACCCAGTTCAGCGGGATCTTCACTACACGCTGTTTCGGCTGGATCTGCTCTACGGTGCCACCACCATCCTCTACGACGACGGGTGCCTGCTTCACCGTCACGATGTAGACCCCGTCCTCCACCCGGTAGGTAAGGGGGGTCTGCGACGCCGTGGAGCGCAGCACGTTCTCCAGCGCTGTGCGGAACGGCACGTCGGTCAGCGAAATCATCACCGTCCCGTGAACCGCCTGGTCCAGCGTGAAGTTGGCGCCCGCCGACTGGAACAGTAGCTTCAGGGCGTACCGCACGTCCGCGTTGTCAAAGTAAAGCGTCACGCGCTTGGCATTGATGTCCTGTGCCGCGCCTGATTTGGGGGATTGGGCGATGGCCGCTTCGGGGCTGTACGCGAGCGCGAGCGCCAACGTGGCGGCGGCGGCACACATGTTTATCGCGCGCGTGCGTCCCGTCCCTCTGTGCAATGGAAGGCTTCCGTTCATGGTCCTTGTCCTCGTTCGTAACAGGTGTCGATGTCCGCTTCCAGCACAGTCTCCCCAGACTTCCGCGTACATCCGGTCGTTAGACGAGGGGGCGAGCGACTCCGTTACTCCCGCGCAAGGACGCGCCGCGCCGCGCCGCGAACGATGCAATGATGAGCTTACGCCCGGAGGGGACCTATGGAGCGGATACGGCTCGTAATCGCGGAGGACGAAGCGCTCACGCGCGAGGCGCTGGCGCGGCTCCTGTCGCTGGAGGAGGACATCGAAGTGGTAGGCCGCGCGGCGGATGGCGAAGCCGCCGTGAGGCTCTGTAACAACCTGGTGCCGGATGTACTGCTGACCGACATCAACATGCCCAAAATGAGCGGCATCCAGGTGACTCAGAAGGTCAAGCAGGTAAACCCCAGCATCGGCATCGTCATCCTCACCATCTATCACGACGACGGCAGCGTGTTCGAAGCTATCAAGGCCGGCGCGACCGGGTACGTGCTCAAGGACAGTCCGCCGGAGGAGACGCTCGCCGCGATTCGCGCCATCCACCGCGGCGACAGCCTCCTCCACCCAACGATCGCCGCCCGCGTCCTGGCCGAGTTCAACCGCATCAGCACCCAGCGCGCCGCGGACATGGCGCTATTCTCGGAGCTTACCCCCCGCGAGATCGAGGTGCTCAAGCAGGTCGCCACCGGCAAGCGCAACCGCGAGATAGGAGAGACCCTGTTCATCAGCGAGAAGACCGTCAAGAACCACCTGAGCAACATCCTCTTTAAGCTCCAGGTGAACGATCGCACCGAGGCAGCGATGCTCGCCGCCCGCCAGGGCCTCGTCTAGGGCGGGAGGACCACGTCGATGTCGCCCACGCTGGTCGTTTGGGATACCTGGCCGGGGACAACAATATCCGTGGAGTGGTGTACGGAGATGAGCTTCCCAGGAGCTGTGGAACTCAGTAACGGGGCGGACGTCGCGGGATCAAACCCGACCATCAGGCGGCCCGGCTGGGGCCCCACGTTGTCCAGGGTGAACCGCCCAGTCGCATCCGTCTTTGCGCCGGCCTCCAGCCGAGAGAGCCAGAACGGGCTCACGTAGCCGTCCGGATGCATAAGGTCGCGGAGCTGCGGCAGGGCGCGGAGCGGCATGAGGCCCACGTTCGCTCCGGCAACCGCCTTGCCGTTCAGCAGCAGCCTCCCGGTGACGCGGTAGGCGAGGTGGCCGTTTCGTTCTTCCAGCCGGGTGTCGATCTGCGTCGGCGGCATCTCCGCGCGTCGGTACCAGGCGGTCGCCTTGTCTCCCTCTCCGAAACGGGAGTACATGTCGCCGGTAAACACTTGCGCCCCGCGCTGCAAATACGCAAACAGTTGTTCATCCGCCAGCCGGTCCACATAGGCCCGCGTGTCGGGAGTTCCAGCGCAGGAGCTCAGCCGGTCTATGAAGTGGCCCAGGTAGGCCGGATCGCACTCGTGCTCCAGGTTCAGGAGGCATACCCGCAACGTCTCCGCGGGGTTCCACTGGAGCGAAGAGGCGTCGTGCAGCGTCACGTAGGCCACGTAGGAAAGGCCGGTGACATACCTCTTGCGCCGCAGGAACTCCTCAATGCGATGCGCTGAATCGGGTGAAGCGTCCACGCCCACCACGCTCTGGACGGCGAACTTCACCGGAAAGCCTCCGGCAGATCCCAGCACGAGCGCCAGCTCCGTGCCCGGCGCTCCGGAGGGCAGTCCCGCCTCCTGTGCCAGCCGCGTGCTCCCGCCCACCTGGTCCCCGGGGCGCCAGTCGAACCGGTCCCGCATCATGGACGGGATGCCGGTCCGTCCGGCATACATCCCCGCCAGCAGCACGACGAGCGGGAAGATCGCCGCTCTTGCCCGGTTGGCCGGCCGCATGCCCGGCGCGCCCAGCGCGTAGAAGACTCCGCCGATCCCGAACCCGATGGCCGCGACGGGCAGCAACAGCATGGCGGCCATGCCCCACCACTGCGCCTGCCCTACGCCGCCCATGGCGTGATAGAACTCGATAAGCCTCTCTGCGGTCACGTGGCTGCCGATCGCGATCGGCAGCCACACAGCGGTCCCGGCCAGCACCCCGCGCACGAGCAACGAGCGGCGCGCCCGCGGGTCCCTCGGCAGCTCATATCCCCCTTCCTCGTAGTTGCCCGCCACGCCGTCCCGGCTGAACAGCAGCCACGTGGCCGCTCCAACGATCGCCAACTGGCCCCAGAGCATCCACACCGCCCCATGACCGATCCAGTCCAGCACCAGCCACACGATGAACAGGGGCAGGAACCCCGCCATGGCGATCAGAAACGCCTTTATTACCGGCACGGTGTGCATATAGGTGCGGACCAGCACCGTCTCGTTCCAGTCCACTCCCGTGGTGAGCCGGAACGTGGGGTTGAGCGCCCGTAAAAGCGCGTAAGTTCCTAAGCAGAACAGCGCCACGGCCAGCGCAAGCTGGGCAGGCGGTGTCAGCAGCGCTATGGAGGTGCAGATGTACCGTACGGTGGGATTCCAGAGCAGTGCGCGCGGCACGGGCAGGTTGGGGTCCACCTCCGGCTGCGTCGCGTGCGAGCCCTGGGACAGCAGCCCGTTATACGTGTGGTATGCCAGCGGATAGAAAGCGTAGAGCGCCGCCACCAGCGCGAATACGATGGAAGCTGGAGGAAAGAGCGAAGAGGTCTTTCGGCGTCCAGAGCCCTGTCCGGGTGGGGGAGCCATCTACTGCCCCGAGCCCGCACTGCT
The DNA here is from genome assembly GCA_964396385.1 of uncultured Chthonomonadaceae bacterium. Taxonomy (GTDB): domain Bacteria; phylum Armatimonadota; class Chthonomonadetes; order Chthonomonadales; family CAJBBX01; genus CAYNFH01. The sequence goes on from CAYNFH010000259.1 coordinate 4,331, forward strand.
TTGCGAATCTGCATCAATCTGTTGGGAGCGCGAGGCTCCTGCCGAGCTAACGCAGCGCGAGTCTCCTTCTGTAGGGGCGGCCCCGCGTGGCCGCCCGCTCTGGGAGTTCGAGGCTTCCGCCGAACTAACGGTCCCCGTCACCAGGGCGTCCACCATCGCCCCGGCAGGGAGGCTCCCAATGTCCCACGGGATGATAAGCAGCGCGTTCGCGCCCAGCATGGAGGTCAGCACGCCCGAGCCCTGCGCGCCCGTTGGGACGGCGACGAACTGCCCCGCGCGCAGTTCAACGCAGGCGCGTACATACTCTTCCCGTCCCGGGATATGGTCTACCGGTGCGGTGAGCGCGGCGCGCACCCGCAGCCGCCGGAGATCCGACCGGCCCGCCATCTTCCATAGCACGGGCCGCACGAACAGCTCAAACGTCACCATCGTGGAGACCGGGTTGCCCGGTAGGCCGAAGAACAGGGCCTCCCCGATTCGGCCGAAGGCAAGCGGCTTGCCCGGCTTCATCTTCACTCGCCACAGATCCAGCGCCCCGATGCGCTCTACCACCGGCTTCACAAAATCGCGGTCTCCCACCGACACCCCACCAGACGTCACTATTACATCTGCCGAGCTTCCACGGACATCGATAGTGTCCCTGTTCGCTGTAGGGGCCGGGCGCCGTCCCGGCCCTTCGGCAGTCCGCGCAGGCGGACTTTGTGTACTCGTTGCCGCGGTTTCAACCGCCGGAATTCCCTCAACAACCTCCCGGAACGAATCCTCCGTCTCCCGATCGTCGTCACGCACGTGCCGCATGGAGTGCAGCTCCGCCCCTGCTTCGCGCACAAGCGCCGACAGCGCGTAGCCGTTGCTGTTCCGGATCTGTCCTGGTCCCGGCCGCTCCGTGATCTCCACCACCTCGTCACCCGTGGAGAGCACTGACACCCGCGGCTTGCGGACGCACGCGACCCGCACCTGTCCCATGGCGGCCAGCATCGCCACCTCCGCCGGCCCTATGAGTGCCCCGGCGGTGAGCACCCTGGCCCCTTCACGTATGTCCTCGCCCGCGCGGCGCACGTGGTCGCCGTGGCGGGCCTCCTCCAGGATCGCCACCTCGGTGCCTGTCGCTCGGGTGTCCTCCACCATCACCACCGCGTCCGCCCCATCCGGCAGCGGCGCCCCCGTCATAATGCGGATGCAGGCACCTGCTGTTACACGCTCGGCAGCCACGGATCCGGCTGGGACTTCCCCAATCGAACGCAACGACCGCGGGCGCTCAGAGGTCGCTCCGGCCGTGTCCTCCGCGCGCACCGCGTAGCCATCCACGGCCGAGTTGTCGAACGGAGGGTTGGAGATGTCGGCGAACACATCCTCGGCCAGCACCCGGCCCAGCGATTCCAGCAGGCCCACGCGCTCGGAGGGCAGGACGGTCGCCGCCTCCAGGATGCGCCCCAGCGCCTCTTCGACGGTCAGCATCTCTCGGCGCTCACGCCCCCTCCCGGATCAAGGCCAGCAGCTCATTCCTCTTACGCTCCATAACTTCCCGGGAGCGCGCCTCCAGGTTGAGCCGGACCACCGGGTCGTTGGCGGAAGGGCGTACGTTGAAGTGCCAGTCCGGATAGCTCACGCTGATGCCGTCCAGGTAGTGGATCTCCGGGGCATCCGAATACCGATGTGCGATGCGCCGGATCACGACCTCGGTGTTCGTCACGGTGGAGTTGATTTCCCCCGACAGATAGTAGTCGCCCAGGCCCGCAACCATCTCGCCCAGGGTGGTCCTGGAATGGGACAGCATGGTTAGCACCGCAAGCAGGGGGATGTAGCCGTTGTCGGCATAGTAGTGGCCACGGAAATAGTAGTGCCCACTCACCTCGCCTCCGAACACGGCGTTCTCTCGCCGCATGGTCTGCTTGATATAGGAGTGGCCCACGCGCTCGGGGATGGGCCTGCCGCCAAGCCGCGTCACCCAGTCCCGTACCGCCCAGGAGGAACGGATGTCGTAGACAATACCGGCTCCGGGTTCCTGCTCCAGGGAGTAGCGCGCCACCAGAGCCGTGATAAAGTCCCCGGGTACCGGCCGGCCCTGCTCGTCCACAAAGTAGACACGGTCCGCGTCTCCATCCCACGCTACTCCGAAATCGAAGCCCTCCGCCGGAACGCGGGCGATCAGCTCGTGGATGTTCTCCACCTCGAACGGATTCGCCTCGTGGTTAGGGAAGCGGCCGTCTGGCTCAAAGTACATCGGCTCGAGCGTTACCTGAGGGATCCGCTCCAGGAGCGCTTGCGCCACAACCCCACCCACGCCGTTGCCCGCGTCTCCCAAAATACGGAAGGGGCTGAGCGATTCCACGTCCACAAACCGTAGAAGGTGCTCCACGTACTCGGGCATCACCTCCCGCTCCGTTCGACTGCCCCTACTGGGGGATGTGTCCAGCCTCCCGCCGATCACGATCTCCCGAAGCTCCTCCATCCCGGAGCCCTGGCCCACCACGTGCGCGCCCGCACGCACAATCTTCATGCCGTTGAGCTCTTTGGTGCAGTGGGAGGCAGTAACCTGGACCGCGGGTACGTTCCACTTGCCGGACACAAAGTAGACCATGTCCGTGCTGGTGAGGCCCAGATCGTAAACGTCCACGCCCTGGGAGCGGATCCCCTCGGCGAGGGCCTCCGCCCACTCCGGGCTGGAGATGCGCGCGTCCCGCCCAATGGCGACCGCCTCCGCCCCGAACAGCCGGGCGAGTCCGCGGCCTATCTGCTCCACGTCCCGCGTCAGGAGCGGCGCCTGAAAGCTGTCCGCGCAGCCGACCTTCCCGTGGTACACGCTCGACTCGTCCACCAGGTCCGGCACGATGGCGCGGATATCGTAGGAGCGGAATACCTTGGGGTCGACCATGGGCGGCGGGAGGTCCTTACGCGAAACGGTACTGGAGTATGGCACGCGCCATCCCGGCCGGTCAAGAACGGCCCGTGCATCCTTCGGACTCCGCCCCTGAACACCTGAACACCTGAACACCTGAACACCCCATCCCTTTGCGGTAGAATCGCGCAAAGTACCCCCACGTGAGGAGACGGAATGGAGCCTCGTGACTGGAACACCAACACCAGCCTGCCCAGGCCGGAGTACCCCCGCCCGCAGTTCGTCCGCAAAGACTGGATGAACCTCAACGGGGAGTGGGGCTTCCTGACGGACGCCTACGACCAGGGCGTCCGCCGCGGCATCCATCTCAAACCCGAGTCGTTCAAGCGCAAGATTACAGTCCCCTTTGCCTATCAGACCAGGCTCTCCGGCATCAACGACCAAGACATCTATCAAGTTGCCTGGTATGCCCGGGATCTGGACATTCCGGAGGACTGGCACGGCAAGGACATCCTACTACACTTCGGCGCGGTGGACTACAAGACTACGGTGTGGGTCAACGGTGCGGAAGTCGGGAGCAACCAAGGCGGCCACGTCCCCTTCACGTTCGATATTGCCCCGTACCTGAAGCCCTCCGATAATCGGCTGGTCGTTCGTGCGGAGGACACGCAGGACGCCTACCAGCCGCGCGGCAAGCAGTCTGTCAGCGGCCGCCCCAGGAGCTGCGACTACTACAACACCACCGGGATCTGGCAGACGGTCTGGCTAGAGCCCGCGCCTGCCATCCGCATCGCCGAGCTGCGCTATAAGCCCATCCTGAACGTGGACAACGGCGACGCGCTCGAGGTCCGCATCCTGCTCCACGCGCCCTCCACCGGCTGGGATATGGAGGTGGAGCTGCTGGATGGCGACACAGTGGTGAGCCAGACCGAGCGCGAAGACGTGGGGGCATCCTCACGCCTCCTGCTCCGCATCAAAGACTGTAAGCGCTGGAGCCCCGATTCCCCGCACCTCTACGGTCTCCGTGTGCGGCTCAAGAAGGACGGCACCGTCCTGGACGAGGTCGAATCCTACGCCGGCATACGAGAGGTGCAGATCCGCCATGGCAAGCTGCTGCTCAACGGCGAGCCCACCTATCTCCGCATGGTGCTGGACCAGGGCTACTGGCCGGAGTCCGGCATGACCGCGCCAACGGACGATGCCCTGCGCGCGGACGTGGAGTGGTGCAAGCGCTTTGGATTCAATGGAGCACGTAAGCACCAGAAGGTGGAGGACCCG
>CAYNFH010000260.1:0-8352 GCA_964396385.1 uncultured Chthonomonadaceae bacterium
AAGAACGCCAGCAACCCGGACATCCAGCGCATGGCACTGATAGTACCCGAAGCAAACCGGGCCAGAGACGGGGTATTCAGGTGTTCAGGTATTCAGGTGTTTCGGATTCCGGACCTGAACACCCGAACACCTGAACACCGCGACGAAGGAGCGCACGATGACCTGCCCGGACTGTAAGGAGACGCTGGCCCGCAAGGAGTACCACGGCGTGGCCGTGGACATCTGCCCGGCCTGCGCGGGCATCTGGTTCGACGACGGGGAGATGAGGAGCCTTCTCCAGCGGGATCCGGTGTGCCTGCTCTCCATAGAAGAGGACGCCGTGCCCCGCCTGGAGCGGCGCGAGGGGCCGGCGAAGCTTCGCCGCTGTCCCCAATGTGACTGCGTCCTCGATCCGTACCAGTATGCCTACGACTCGCCCGTTCAACTTGACGGCTGCCCCGGATGCCACGGTATCTGGGTAGAGGACGGCGAGCTCGCCAAGATGCGGCAGCACGTGGACCAGTGCGAGCGCGTGGACTCGCTTGAGGAGAGGAAGGCGATGGCCCTGGCAGAGTTTGGGCTGGAGCACGAGAGGGAGATGCGGCGCCAGGCGAACGTGCTCAGCTTCTTCAAGCACCTGTACTACCGCCGCAGCCGGCCGTATTGGCTCAATTACCCATAACCGGATCCGGAGTCCGCCTGGCGAACTCCGGCTTGGATTGCGGCAACTTCGAGTCGCCCGGCGCGGGCTCCACCGTTCACTCTGTCATCCTATCACCTTGTCACCCCGTCATCTGATCCTGGCATCCGCCTCGCCGCGTCGGCGGGAGCTGCTGTCCCTGCTGGGCGTGCCGTTCGAGGTGGTCCCCAGCGGATCCGAGGAAGCGGTTCCTCCCGGCGTCACTCCACCGGACCTGGCCCTCCACCTGGCCGAGGAGAAGGCTCGCGAGGTAGCCGGCGGGGTGGGCGGCGCACTGGTCCTCGGCGCCGATACGGTCGTGGCCCTTCCTGGCGGCGAGATGCTCGCCAAGCCGGCGGACGAGAAGGATGCCCGCCGCATGCTACGGACCCTCTCCGGCGCCACCCACTCCGTCTACACCGGCCTTTGCCTCATCGATTCAGCTCACACCGAGATCCCCGATTCGGAGGAACAGAGCAGAACTGGCTGTAGGGGCCGGGCGCCGTCCCGGCCCGTCCGCGCACGGGCCGCCGCAACCGTCGTAGCAACAGACGTCGCCTTCCGCCCGCTTACCGAGGAGGAGATCGACGCCTACGTTGGAACCGGCGAGCCGATGGACAAAGCCGGCGCCTACGGGATCCAGGGCGGCGCCGCCGGGTTCATCGAGTACATCCGCGGTGACTACTACAACGTGGTCGGCTTCCCGCTCGCCGCCGTTCGCAACCTCCTGCTTCCGTACTACCCACACCTCCCGCCCGTGCCGCCCCCTCCGCCTCTGCCGTTTCCGGTATACGCCTGGTAGGAGCGGGGGCTGGGGCTACTTCTTAAACGTGTTCCAATGTCCGGACGGGTCGTAGGTGGACTCCGCGATGAGGGTGGCAGGGGCGGGGGAGCCGGGCGGGTTCGGGGTGTAGAAGCGGATGTGGGTGAAGCCGTACTCCTGCGCGTGCGGACCCACGGCTTCCGAGACAATCCGCTGCAGCGTGGCATCGTCGGATTTCAGCATCACCAGGTCCAGTGTGTCCAGGCTGTCCGTGACCCCGAAGTGGTCGATGACGTCGCCGTAGTTCTCGTGCAGGTAACGGTAGAAGGGCAGCCGCTTGCGGGCGAACTCGTCGCGCACCTCCTCCTCATGAGTGCGGGGCGCTTCCAGGGGACGGTCGGGGCGCGGAGCCTCGCTGGAGGAGGTCTGAGACAGGGCATTGTGCCCGGAGGCGTCGACCGGCGCGGGATGCGGCGCCAGCCGCGGCCAAAGGAGGAGCGCGGCGATGGCGACGACGAATAGGCCGGCTATGGCGGCAAGGAGTTTCATGACAAGGTGACAAGGTGACAAGGTGACAGGGTGACAGGATGTGAATGCCCGCACGCTATGTAGCGATACCGGGCTCGATGGATGAGAGCGATTCCGTGCGGATTCTCACACCTCACCTTATCACCCTGTCGCCGGGTCAGTCCTTCATCCTTCCGCCTTCACCGCTTCCTCACCTTCAATCCAGAACGCGCCATCCGGGCAGACCTCCTTCTTCCAGATGGGGACCGTCTCCTTGAGGGTGTCGATGCAGTAGCGGCAGGCCTCGAAAGCGTCGGCGCGGTGCGGCGAACCCACGCAGACCACCACGCTCGGCTCGCCCAGGTCGATGCGGCCGATGCGGTGCTCGATCGCGACCTCTACGCCCCACCGTTCCCGTGCGTCTTCCGCGATGCGACCCAGCAGCTTCTCCGCCATGGGCACGTACGCGTCGTACTCCAGATAGGCAACCTGACGGCCGCGCGAGTGGTTGCGCACCTGTCCCACAAATGTGAGCACCGCCCCGTTCTCCACTCCCGCTACGCGGGTGGCGAGCGCGGACAAGTCTATGGGATGCTTGACAACCCGACAGTGTGTCATTGTCCTCCACTCATCGGCGGGATGAACGCGGCTGTGTCCCCCGGTGAGAGGAGGAGGCCGGGTTCGGCATACTCCTCGTTCACGGCTACCCGGCAGATGCGGTCCAGCCCCGCCAGCCGTGGACTACGCGCCGCCACAACCTGTGCCAGATCCGCCACCGTAGACCCGGAGGGAATCCGAAGGGTGAAAGGCTCCGGCTCCGCGTCCCGGTAGTGGCCGAAGAGGCGCACTACGACCGGGATACCGCTTTCGGGGCCGCTGGCCAGCTCCTGGAGCATCGCCAGGTTCACGGCGTGCATGGTGTCCGCGTCCGGCGTTTCGATCACGATGGGCACGTGCAAGAGGCGCGGGTCGTTCACGAGTCTCTCGAAGGCGCCGATGCCTATCTCCCCCTGGCCGATGTGCTCGTGCCGGTCCACCCGGCTGCCCAGCGGCTTCTTGGCATCGTTAGCGTGAATCACCTTCAGCTTCTGGAGCCCGATGACGCGGTCGAAGTCCGCCATGGTCTGCTGGTAGGCCTCTTCGTCCCGCAGGTCGTACCCGGCCACAAAAATGTGGCACGTGTCCAGGCAGACGCCCAGCCGCGGGTGGTTCTGGCAGCCATCCACCACCTGCGCGATCTGCTCGAAGCGGTAGCCCAGGCAGGTGCCCTGCCCTGCAGTCGTCTCCAGCGCTACGCCCACCTGGAGGCCCTCCGTCTCTCGCAGCACCTGGGTCAGGCTCTCGCAGAGGAGCCGGATGCCCTCCTCCTCCGTGCTGTCCATGCAGGCGCCCATGTGGGTGACCACCCAGGGGATGCCCAGCGCCTCCGCCCGCTCCAGCTCCGCGCCGAAGGCGTGCTTAGAGCGCTCCAGCACCTCCGGGTTGGGGGCGGCGAGGTTGATGAGGTAGGAGTCGTGCGCCACAGTGAAACCGATGCCGTGCTCCTCCTTCGCATGCCGAAATGCGTCGGCGACCTCCGGGGCCAGGGGCGGATGGGCCCATTGGCGGGGGCTAGAGGTGAACACCTGCACGGCGGTGCAGCCGATGGCCTTGCCGTTGCTCAGGCTCTTGGCGAGCCCGCCTGCGGTAGGCATGTGCGCGCCGAGGAGGCGAGTGGAGGTGGGAGTATATGGCATTGCGATTTTCAATTTTCAATTTTCCATTTTCAACTTGAGGTCCGGCCAATTGAAAACTGAAAATGGTAAATTGAAAATGGCTCTATCCTACGTTCAGCGTACTGACCCTCGCCGCTACCTGTCCGGCGATGAAGCGGAACGCGCCCGCCTGCGGGGATTCCGGGTTCATGAGGATGGCCGGCTTGCCGGCGTCGCCGCTCACGGAGATAGTCGGATCCAGTGGCACCGCGCCCAGGAAAGGCACCCCCAGGCGCGCCGCGGCCATAGCGCCGCCACCCTTGCTGAAGAGCGCCGACTCCTTGCCGCAGTAGGGGCAGATGAAGCCGCTCATGTTCTCCACCACTCCCAGGATGGGGATGGCCCTCCCGCCCGAGACCTCCATCTGCCGGAACATGTCCACGCTCTTCTGGGCGATGGCCTGCGCCACGTCCTGTGGGGTCATCACGATCACTACCCCGGTAAGCGGGATGAGCTGCGCCAGCGACATGGAGGCATCGCCGGTGCCCGGCGGCAGGTCGACCACCAGGTAGTCCAGGTCGCCCCAGAGCACGTCGCCCAGTACCTGGTGGAGGAACTTGCCGATCATCGGCCCGCGCCACACCACCGCGCGGCCCTCCTCCAGGAAGAAGCCCATGGACATGATGGTGACGCCGTAACGCTCCATGGGCACGATCTTGTCGCCCTGGAGCTCCGGCTGGCCCTCGGCGCCCATCATCATCGGGATGCTGGGGCCATAGATGTCCGCGTCGAGCAGCCCAACGCGCGCGCCGCTCTGGGACAGTGCCACGGCAAGGTTTACGGAGATGGTGGACTTGCCCACGCCGCCCTTGCCGCTGGCGACGGCGATGACGTTCTTGACCCCCGGGATCAGCGGGCCGGCGGGCTGCCCGCCACGCACCTGGGCCGTCATCTCCACCTCCGCCCTCTGCACGCCTGGGATCCGCTCCACCACCTCGCGCGCCTGGTCCTTGAGCACATCCTTGACCGGGCAGGCGGGGGTCGTCAGCTCCACTTTGAAGGCGACGTTGCCATTGCATATCTTGACGTCCTTCACGAAGCCCAGGGTGACAATGTCCCGGTGGAGGTCGGGATCCTGCACCACGCGGAGAGCTTCAAGGACCTGTTGTTCGGTGACTTCTGGCATGTGGGTAGATCGATGGATGACGGGTGACCGGTGACGGACGGATTCCGGATCCGGCCACCGTCTTCTGTCCTCCGTCATTCCGTGAGACAACAACGGCCGGCATGCGGCGCCGGCCGGTTAAGCCCTGTCTGGCATTGTACCAAACAGAAGGGAGGATTCCTACCGGCCCTATGCGCTCCTACGCGCCGGACCGGCGGGAAAGTGCCTGCCGGCGCGGCCTATCGCCGCGCCGACCGCACGGGAGCAGTGGGACCGGACCTCTTCGCTACGTGCCGTCGTGGCGAGCGGTGGAAGAACATGTGGCGCAGCACCCTCTTGGTAGTGAGGCCCGTAGGGTGAGTGCGGCTCGCCACCCCGCTATTGGGCGCGCCAAGCGCCGGAAGCGCTGCGAGCATCGCGCTCAGCGCCACGGTTTTCCTGATGAAGCGTCTATTGTCCATGCTGTCTCCCCGTCCGGACGCCCTGGGCAGCCGTTATAACCACTCCGACGCCAGTCTGGCCCGGCGGCAACAACGGGGAGCTACGACCGGGCTGCATTGCAGGACGCCGCCGGCCGGTCAGGTGTTCCACTCGCGAAAAAGGGCGCGACCCATGAGCCGCGCCCTCCTCCTGACCGTAGTCTGTCGAAACAGGTCACCCTCATCCGTTCCCGTTATCGGCGGAATGGATTGTGGTTGCGGAAGTCGCCGCGGATGTCATCCCTATCGAAGTCATTGTCGAAGAATCTTCGGTGGAGGAACCTTCGGTGAATGAACCGGCGATGGAACCGGATATCGTCCCTATCGAAGTCGTTGTCGAAGAACCTTCGGTGCAAGAACCTTCGGTGGAAGAACGGTCGGTGCGAAAACCGAATGTCATCCCTATCGAAGTCGTTGTCGTTGAATCGCCTCATGTGGTTGAACTGCCCCAGATGGAGGCCGTTATTGTGGTGGAACCGCGTCTGGCCCAGATGGAGCCCGTTATTGGAGTGAAACCGCATCTGGGCGGGAGCCTTGCTGGTAGCCAGGAAGAGGACAGCGCCCGCTCCGGCGAGCGTGCCCCAACGAATCAAGGTCCTCAACATTGTTGTGCTCCTTGCTGTTTCAGTGGTCCGGCCGATCCCTGACCACGGTGCCGGGGGTGCAGGTGAAAGGACCACCCTTAGAGCCCGATTGTTCCTGACCCGATTCCGTCCTCCGTCACCCGTCCTTCAGATACCTGTCCAGCCAGACCAGGTTTCGGCGGAGGCGGTCCAGGCGCAGGTCCGGTGGGCCGCCGCGGGAGAGGCCGTGGCTGGATTCCGCCGGGTACCGCACGAACTCCACCACCTTCCGCTGCTGCCGTAGCGCCGCGAACAGCTCCTCCGCCTGGCCTACCGGGCACCGCAGGTCGCCGTCCGAATGGATAATGAGCAGCGGGGTGGTGACCTTGCCGGCGAAGTGGAGCGGTGACACGCGCCACAAGTCGCTGGGATCGTCCCATGCGTTCCCCTTGTAGAACTTGCCGTGCTCCCAGGGGAAGTCGCAAGTCCCGCTCATGCTGTGAATGTTGCCTACAAGCCGGTCCGTGATGGCGCACTTGAAGCGGTCCGTGTGGCCCACCGCCCAGGCCGTCATGTAACCACCGTAGGAGCCGCCCATGATCGCCATGCGCGAGCCGTCCACGTACGGCAGCGCGGCAGCGTAGTCCGCTTCCGCCTGTACGTCCAGCCAGTCCCGGCTGCCCCAGTCCCCCTTGATGGCCTGAGTGTGCGCCTCCCCGTACCCCTTGCTGCCGCGTGGGTTGCAGAAGATCACCACGTATCCGTTAGCCGCCAGCCACTGAAGCTCGTGGAACGGTCCCGCCTGTCCGCCGTACTGCAGCGCGGGCCCGCCGTGGACGTAGACCACGCACGGGTAGCGCTTGGCTGGAGCGAAGCTGGAGGGCCGCAGGATCCAGCCATGGACCGGGTAGCCGTCCTGGCTGCGGGTCTCGAACACCTCCGGCATCTGCATCTCCGTCTCCGCCAGCAGCGACTCGTTCACGCGGCTCAGGCGGCGCAGCTCCATGCGGCTGCCGGAGAGCGTGCCCAGGTAGACGTCGGCCAGCTCCGTGGCGTTGCCGATGCTGAGACCGAACCGCTGCCCATCCCGGCTGATGCTGAAGCTCCCCATCTCATGGTCGGCGGGGGTGAGCGGCTCCAGGCCGCTGCCGTCTACGTTCACGCGGTACAGGCGCGTGTCGCCGCGCTCGCTGATGGGGAAGTAGAGCGTTTTGCTGTCCGGCGACCAGATCAGCTCCGCGCCTCCGCCGGCCTCGTGGATGTCCGCGAGGGTTAGCCAGCCCACCGCCTTATCGGTGGCGCCCGTGAGGTCCTTCGCCTCCTCCGCGCCGCCCGCCGGCACCACCAGGACGCGATGGTTCTTCCCTCCCCAGGTGTCGTCCGGGTCCGTATGGCCGGCGAAGGCCAGCCACTGACCGTCCGGCGACCAGGCGAGCCCGCTCTTCGGCCCCACCGGCGCGACCACCTGGGTCAGTGTGCCGCCTTCGGCGGGGGCCGTCCAGATATCGTCGTGGTTGTCCACCAGGTCCCAGTCGTCCCGCCGGTTGGCGACGAACGCCAGGGTCTTGCCGTCCGGCGACCAGCAGGGCGCGCCGAAGTTCACCGGCTCGTTTGTGATCCGATGCGCCTCGCCGGTGGACGCGTCCGCCACGTACACCTGCCAGTAGGAGTTGTCCCAGTACCCGAAACCGTCCAGCCGGTAGAAGAGGCGCGTGTGGACGCGTACGGGGCTGGAGGTCCCCTTCTCCTCGCGTTCTTTCTTGGCGGCCATGCTCCACTCCGGCGGCGTGGCGCGGTAGAGGAAGGCGATACGGCCGCCGTCCGGCGACCAGGCGAGCGCCTGGATGGCGCCCTCCTCCAGCGTGACGAGCGGCCGGGCCTCGCCGCCATCCGAGGCGATGGAGTATATCTGCGCTTTCTCCTTGTCCCGGTCGCTGGTGAAGATCACGGTCTTACCATCCGGGGACCAGCGGGGCGAGCCGTCGCCGTGCTCGTCCGCGGTGAAAGGGCGGACTTCACCCGTATCGGCGTCCGCCATCCAGAGGCGCGTATAGTACTTATTCTTCTCCGCGTCCGTCCGCTTGACGGTAAAGACGATGCGCCGCCCATCCGGTGCGATCTGCGTCTCACCCACAAGCTGGAAACGAAGCAGGTCTTCCAAATCCACAGGCCGCTTTGCCATGTGAACCTCCTCCCGGTTTAACTAAGCCTATGGGGTTCGCTTCCCAGCGCCGCATTCCTGCCTGTCTGCCCGGTGCGGGAGGGAATCTCGCTTGGACAGCGAAGCAGGCCACCACGAGTACCGGCCAGGAAGCGGTGGTGATTTCGGGCCAGTTCACCGACCCCGGGTTCGGTACGGGCGAGACCTTCACCGCCAACATCAACTGGGGCGATGGTGCGACCCAGCCGATAACGCCGAGCGTCGTCCAGGGATCGCTCGGGGTCTTGACTACCGGCACTGTTTCGGGCTCCCACACCTACACCAAGCCAGGAGTTTATACCGCAACGCTGACACTGACCGAC
>CAYNFH010000261.1:0-8266 GCA_964396385.1 uncultured Chthonomonadaceae bacterium
TGATGCGCTCACCAACGAGCGGCCGTACAAGCCGGCCTGGACTGCTGAGGAGGCGGTCCGGGAGATTGTGAAGCAGAGCGGCGCCCAATTTGATCCTCGGGTGGTCGAAGCATTCCTCTGCGCTGTGGACCGGCAGGCGAATACTCGGCAGTTACAGGCTGCCGCTTAGGGCACCTTCCCTCCGGCGCGCTACCTACTCCCTTGCTCGGCCGGCCGGGGAGCCCATCTTCTCTCGCCGCCGTCCGCGGGCCCCCTCTCGGTCGAAGTGCACAGCGGAGGAACCGGCTATGGAGCAGTTCCTGCTGGATCTGGTGCGCGCACTGGTACATTTCCACAGGAGGTACGGGTAGAGGCGGCCATCGGAGGGGATACCACGACTGCGAGGTCCCGGTGAGCCCACACGACATCGCCAAGGCCGTCGGCAACGGAGGCAAGAACGCCGATGCGGTGCGGCTGCTGGCCCAGTGCGTCGCTCGCAAGGAGCGGCGAACGGTGACGGTGGAGATTCGTAGCCTCCTCGCCAGCTAACCGGGCAACCTCTTATGCTGGCGGCTCCACTTGTCTATAACGCGCTCTTCCGGACCGGTACGTGCGCCTCAGACGGACTATCCCGCTCCAGGATGCTCTCTCCCAAACCTGGTTGACGCCAAACCATCGGTAGGGATTGCCGAGATTCAGTACCTCCGCGTTCGCAGGAAGCGCCTCTGACTGCAAGGGGCGTCCTATCAAAAAGTCAGACGGACGGACATTCGCTCGCTGCTCCTGAGTGAGCCGGCGCCCCGACACGGGAGGCTGGATCTCGCTCCTACGGCGCGAGGCGGGTGTGCAGGTGGGGCATGCGGCCGGTGGGGCTACATGCAGCCGCGTGCGCGCAGCTCCGGGAGCGGCCGCAGGGACGCCCCGCGCTCCTCTTGCGCCGGGCAGTTGGCCGGCTGCTTGTGAGAACGGGGTGCGTGTGCTACAACAGATCGATAGGCGCGGCCCAGGGCTTCTCGCGGCGCCAGCAACCCCGTGCCGTACACAACGGCACCTGCTCACCCGTTTTCGGAGGAGTTCGCATGCCAGGCCGCATCGCAGAGATTCTCAAGTCACAGCACAGGGAGTTGGTCGAGCAGTGGGTGGCGGCGCAGCGCGCCTCGTCCGCAGTTCGGTCCGACCTCATTTCGGACGCGGAGCTGCGGCAGGAGTGTTTGCACCTGCTGGAGCTAATGGCCCCGGCCGCCCAGCAGGACCTCACCATATCCTCGGCCGCCTGGTCTCCCGTACGGGACATGCTGGCGGATCTCTCGCGCAGCCGGGCACAGCACGGCTTTACGCCGTCTGAGACGGCGACTTTTGTCCTCTCGCTCAAACAGCCGCTGTTCAACCGGCTGCGCGCCGAGACCGGCACAGACGCGGACGCTCTCGGCGACGAAGTGTGGGCGGCCACCACCCTGATAGACGGTCTGGCGCTGCTTACCACGGATGCCTTCATCCGCACGCGCGAGGAAGTGGTCATTCGCCAGCAGCAGGAGCTCATAGAGCTCTCCACGCCCGTGGTGAAGCTGTGGGAAGGCGTGCTGGCCCTGCCGCTCATCGGCACCCTGGACAGCGCACGAACGCAGGTAGTGATGGAAAACCTGCTCCAGATGATTGTGGATACCGGGGCAGAGATAGCCATCATAGACATCACCGGGGTGCCCACGGTGGACACCCTGGTGGCGCAGCACCTGCTCCGCACGGTGGCGGCGGCACGCCTGATGGGCGCGGACTGCATCATCAGCGGCATCCGTCCCCAGATCGCCCAGACCATTGTTCATCTAGGCGTTGACCTGGCCAACGTTATCACCAAAGCGTCGCTGGCAGACGCTTTTGTGATCGCACTCCGCAGGACCGGGGCATCGCTCGTGCCCAACGGAAAGCCGGAAGCCGCTCACGCCAGCCCTGCCGCGGCCGTCCTTTAAGGAGGGGATTCCGTGGACCGCATCCCCATACTCCGCATGGGCGATTTCCTTCTGGTCTCCATCCAGGTGGATATGCACGACCGCCTGGCCTTGGCGCTTCAGGACGACCTTACTACCCGCATAGTGGAGGTGGGCGCCCGCGGGGTGCTCATTGACATCTCCGCGCTGGACATTGTGGACTCGTTCATCGGCCGGATGCTGGGCAACATCTCCTCCATGGCGCGCGTGCTGGACGCGGAGACCGTGGTGGTGGGGATGCAGCCCGCCGTCGCCATCACCCTGGTGGAGCTGGGCCTTTCCCTGCCCGGGGTACGCACCGCACTGAACGTGGAGAAGGGAATGCAGCTCTTGCGCGGCGCAGTAGGCGGCGGGTACGAGGCACGGGCCAATGCCGACGGAGCGAGTTGAGACGGCGCCGCTGCAGGCGGAGGCGGATGTGGTGAGGGTGCGGCAGCTCACCCGCGACTGGGCCCGGGCGCTGGGCTTTAGCCTGGTGGACCAGACCAAGCTGGTGACCGCCGCCAGCGAGCTGGCACGCAACACGCTCGTTCACGGCGGCGGGGGCCAGGTAACGCTGGAGGCGGTGCGAGAGGGAAGCCGCGCCGGCCTGCGCCTTATCTTTGAGGATCAGGGGCCCGGCATAGAGAACATCGAGATGGCGCTCAAGGATGGCTACACCACGGGCAGCGGGCTGGGGCTGGGGCTTGGCGGCTCCCGGCGCCTGGTGAACGAGTTTGACATCTGCTCGCGGCCCGGAGAAGGCACGCGAATCACCGTCGCCCGCTGGAAATAGGAAACGAGGATCCCGGATGCGCGAGACCATTGCCCTGACCGTGAGTGACCCGAGCCAGGTGGGGGAGGCCCGGCGCGCCGCCGCGGCGCTGTGCACCCGCCTCGGGCTGGCAGCGGAGGCGGCCGGCGCAATAGCCATTGTGGTGACGGAGGCCGCCACCAACGTATACAAACACGCCTCCTCCGGGTACGTCCTGCTGCGGCCGCTCGAGTCGAACACGCTGGCCGGCGTGGAGGTGCTGGCCCTGGATAAGGGCCCGGGAATGGCCAGCGTAGCGGCCTGCCTGCGGGACGGATACTCTACCATTGGGACGCCAGGGACGGGACTGGGCGCTATCCAGCGGCTCAGCCAGGAGTTTGACATCTACTCCGCTCCGGGAGTGGGCACCGCGCTCATGGCCCGTATCTGGTCCGGCGCCTTTAACGGGCAGGCGGCCACCAGCTTTGGCATGGTGTGCGTGCCCAAGCCCCGTGAAGAGGTCTGCGGCGACTCCTGGTCCGTTACCCTTCAGCAGGACCGTGGCGTTTTTATGGTAGTAGACGGACTGGGCCATGGGCCAGAGGCGGCGCAGGCCTCCGCGGAGGCGGTGCGCGTGGCGCACGGCAAGGACCATGCGGGACCCGTAGAGCTGATGGAGAACATCCACGCGGCTCTTCGCGGCACGCGCGGAGCGGCCGCGGCCGTGGCAGATGTGTCCTGGAGCAAGCAAGAGGTGCGTTATGCCGGGATTGGAAACATTGCCGGCGCGCTTCTTTGCGTGGGCCAGCGGGTGCGCCACATGGTCTCCGGTAACGGCATAGTGGGGCACCAGGCGCGCAAGATAGCGGAGTTCTGCTATCCGCATCCACGCGGGACGATCATGGTGCTCCACTCAGACGGTCTGGCGTCACAGTGGTCCGTAGACCCCTACCCGGGCCTGCTGGGACGGCATCCGGCCCTGCTGGCCGGAGTCTTGTACCGTGATTTTGTCCGCGGCACGGATGACGTCACCGTAATGGCCGCGCGGCAGCCCGCCTCGTAGAACATGCAACGCAGGCACTTCCTACAGACCGGAGAACGGGTAAGCCTCATCCTCAGAGCGGAGCTGCGCTTTGAGCACGATGTGGTGCTCACGCGCCAACGCGCCAGGCAGATAGCGGGACTGCTAGGCTTTGATGCCCAGGATCAGACGCGCATCGCCACCGCCGTATCTGAGATTGCGCGAAACGCCTTTGAATACGGGCGCGGAGGCGTGGTGGAGTTCGCCCTGGTAGGGGGCGGCAGCGCCTTCCAGGTGCGCATTCGAGACGAGGGGCCGGGCTTTGAAGATCTCCCGGCCGTTCTGGAGGGCCGCTACCGGTCCCGCACCGGAATGGGCCTGGGCATTACCGGAGCCCGCCGGCTAGTGGATGACCTTTCGATAGACTCCCCCGCCGGGCAGGGCAGCACCGTAACACTCACCAAGCGTATTCCTCCCCGCCGCGGCACCGGTCCCCGCCCGAATGTGACGGATATCGCCCAGGAGCTTGCGCGCAGCCGTCCGGCGGACCCGTTTCAGGAGATGCAGCAGCAGAACCAGGAGCTGGTCCGCGCCCTGGGGGAGTTGCGCGCGCGCCAGGAAGAGCTTGAGCGGCTTAACCGCGAGCTGGACGAGACCAACCGCGGCGTGGTGGCCCTTTACGCGGAGCTGGACGAGCGCGCAGACTTCCTGCGGCGCACCAACGAGGTGAAGTCCAAGTTCCTCTCCAACATGAGCCACGAGTTCCGGTCCCCGCTCAGCTCCATCCTCAGTCTTTCCCGAATGCTGCTGGAGGACGAGCCGCCTCTGGTAGCCGACCAGCAGAAGCAGGTCAACTACATTCTGCGGCAGGCAGAGAACCTGTCAGAGCTGGTGAACGACCTGCTGGACATGGCCAAGGTGGAGGCCGGCAAGGTGGTTGTGCGGCCCCATGTGTTCTCCGTTACCACGCTGTTCTCCACGCTACGCGGGATGCTCCGTCCCCTGCTTCAGTCCAGCAGCGTGGCGCTGGTGTTTGAAGAGCTGGAGGAGGATATTTACCTGGACTCGGACGAGGCCAAGGTCTCCCAGATTCTGCGCAACTTTATCTCCAACGCCCTCAAGTTCACGCAGGAAGGCGAGGTCCGCGTGCGCGCGCGCGTGCAGCCGGACGATTCGGTGGCGTTCTCCGTGGCCGATACCGGTGTAGGCATAGCCCCGGCGGACTTTGACCGCGTGTTTCAGGAGTATGTGCAGGTGGATAATCCTCTCCAGCACCGGGTAAAGGGGACGGGGCTGGGGCTGCCGCTCTCCAAACGGTTCGCGGAGATGCTGGGCGGCAGCGTTGGGGTGGAGAGCCGTGTGGGCGAAGGATCCACGTTCTACGCCTTTATCCCTCGGCGATTCCAGGGGCCGCGCGAGGTATCCGTTATTCCGGACATAACTCCGGACGTGGACCCGGCCCGGCTGCCGGTGCTCGTGGTGGAAGACAACCGCGAGACGCTGTTTGTATACGAGAAGTACTTGAAGGGCTCCGGCTTTCAGGCGATTCCGGCGCGCACGGTGCGGGAGGCGCGCCAGATACTGCGGCAGGTGCGCCCCGTGGCAACGCTGCTGGACGTGCTGCTTCAGGATGAGAACACCTGGGGGCTTCTGGAGGAGATGAAGACGGACCCGGCTACCCGCGACATCCCCGTCTTTGTGGTTACCCTGGTAGAGAACCGGGAGAAGGCCCTAGCGCTTGAGGCGGACGGCTACTGTGAAAAGCCGGTCCCAAAGCAGTGGCTGCTGGATACCCTCCGGTCCGTGTCGGCCGAGAGCCGTCCTGACTCCGCGCTCGTAGTAGACGATGATGAGGTGGCGCGCTACCTGCTGTGCGGGATTCTCTCCGGCACGCGCTACCAGGTGAGGGAGGCGGCCAACGGGGAGGACGCCCTTCGCCTTGCCCGGCAGGAGAGACCCACAGTCATCTTCCTGGACCTGGTGATGCCGGGCCTCACCGGCCAGGAAGTGCTCATGCGGCTCAAGGAGGATCCCTCCACGCGCGACATTCCGGTGATCATCCACACCTCCAGCTCTCTCACGGAGAGCGAGCGCGCGGACCTGCTGGAGAACGCGGTGGCCATCGTCAGCAAGTCAGCGCCTTCCCGGGAAGCATCCATAGAAGCCGTCCGCGCGGCGCTTGAGCAGGCCAGACCGGCAGCGGGGGCTTTGGAGCCCTGTACGCCATGAGCATGGAGACCGGCGGGCAGACGCGCGTGCGCATCCTGAACGTAGACGACACAGAGGCCACGCGGATGCTCGTCTCCCGTATCCTCACCAAGGCCGGGTTTGAGATGCTGGAGGCGACCACCGCGGCGCAAGCGCTAGAGATGGTGCAGACCTTGCGCCCCGATATGGTGATCCTGGACGTAAGGCTCCCCGACGGCAGCGGGCTGGACGCATGCCGCCGCATTAAGACCGATCCTGTCAGCTCCCCAACTCCGGTCTTGCAGGTCTCCGCTACGTTTGTGGGGGAAGAGGATAAGGCGCGGGGTCTGGACGTGGGGGCCGACGCCTACCTCACCCACCCGCTGGAGCCGCTGGTGCTGATTGCCACGGTAAACGCTCTTCTGAGAATGCGCAAGGCGGAGGACGCGCTACGGGCCTCCGCGCGGGAGTGGCGCACCACCTTTGACGCCATTAGCGACTGCGTGGCGCTGCTGGACAGAGACGCCACCATCCTCCGCCATAACCGCGCCTTTGAGAGTCTGGTTGGCAGCCGGGACGATGGGCACACGGGCCGGTCAGCCTGGCAGGTGCTGCAGCCTGCCTTCGAGGGCACTGAAAGCCTGGAACGGTACTTTCGGAGGGAGACCGAGACCCCTGTCTCTCTCAAGATGCGTTTGGAGGACCGCTGGTTCCTGGCCAAATCAGACCCCCTCACGGATGGGCATGGCGCGTTTGAAGGGGCGGTGCTGATACTGAGCGACATCACCGAGCGGCGGCGCGCGGAGATGCTGCTGCGGGACCACCAACAGCACATAGAGCAGTTGAACCGGCATCTTCAGCGGGCCATGACCGAGACGCACCACCGCGTTAAGAACAACCTTCAGATAGTGGCGGGCATGATGGAGATGGAGATAGCGGAGGGCACGCCCACGGTGAGCGTGGAGCAGCTCAAGAAGCTGGGATCCTGCGTGCGCACGCTGGCCTCGCTGCATGACCTGCTGACCTATGAGTCCAAGTCCGGCGAGCGCACCGAGCGGGTCTCCGCCGGCCGCCTGCTTGAGAAGCTGCTGCCCATGCTGCGGCACTCCGCCCCCCGGCACACGTTAGAGTGGTCCGTAGAGGATGCGAGCCTTGGCGTGCGCGCGGCGACCTCGTTGGCTTTGACGCTGAACGAGCTGGTGAACAATGCGGCCAAGCACGACCACCGATGGATATCGGTCCGCTTTTCCGTTAAGGATGGCGAGGCCGAGATGCGCGTGGAGGACGATGGCGCGGGCTTTCCCGCCGGATTTGATCCTTCCAAGCAGGCAAGCACCGGGCTGGAGTTGGTTCAGATGCTCACCCGGTGGGACCTGCGCGGAGAGGCGCGGTTCCAGAACCGGCCGGAGGGGGGCGCGCGGGCGCTGGTCACGTTTCCTCTCTCCGCCTCCGAGGAGGCGGCTCCCGAAGGCAATAGCCCGTAGGCTGGCGCGACATTCCGGCCAGGGCGCGCGGCCCGGAACGACACTATAGGTCTCCGGATCCATCTCGAACTCCTCCCTGCACTCCTCGCTGCAGAGGCCGTAGTCCTGTCCCTTGTACCGGACGGTAAACGGCGGCTCATAGGGGTTCATCGGCTCGCCACAGACCGCGCAGTTCTGCACCGCATCCACCTCCCTGTTGGTCGGCGCACCACTACAAAAACAGCCCCTGGAGCCGGGCCGTTATGGCCCAGTAGCCAGGGGCGGGAAACTGTGAACGTTCTGCTAGAAAACAGGACTCCGGATCGGGGCATGGCGTCCCCGGCTCCAGCCCGCAGTCGACACTACCGGAGGGTCATGGCGGCATCGCGGGCGCCCACGGCTTCTGTGGCGGCCAGGGCTGTCACCGCGTTGCGATCACGGTGTTTGGGATCGGCACCGCGCTGCAGCAGCAGGCGCACTGCGGCGGCGTGGTTGCCGAAGGCAGCCCACATGAGCGGTGTCCTGCCCTGGCTGTCCTGCCCGACGACCTCGGCTCCGCGGTCAAGCAGCAGCTTCATCAGGTCAAGCCGCGCGTTGCGAGCGGCCCATATAGTGAGGCGGAGGAGCTCCGAGTGTTCGACCTCGCCCACCTGAGCGTGCGTGACTTGCTGGAGATGACGAACCTGCTCCAGGCATTGACCAAGAACGCCGCCACCGCCGAAGAGACACCTACCAGGCTGTCCGCTCCGTGTATGATGCTCTGCGCGTCGGCGGCTCACGAGAGCGTTCCTGGGCCCCGGAACAGCGCAACCCACGGCATGCCGCAGGAGCCGTAGTATAATCTAGGCGTTTCAATGGGGCTGGCACCGGCGGGTGAAGTAGTGGATTATCTCGGCAGCTC
>CAYNFH010000262.1:0-8263 GCA_964396385.1 uncultured Chthonomonadaceae bacterium
CCGGCGCTGCCTGCGAAGCCCGCAGAGCGGCTCGTTATGAGGGGAGGCTGAGGGGCGAATGAAGCCCCCTTGTATGCTTTTACGAATCCTCATCGGCGGTTTGGGCTCAGAATCAAAGTAGGACCTAGCCCTCTGGCCGCCGTCTGGACGGCCTCGCTAAGATCGCCCGCGAAGAGGCTCTACCGCCGATGAGGAATCCGGCCTGCCACCAGGACAGCCGATGGAGAGCAAGGGTGCGGAGAGTCTGAGAGAGAACACGATGCTTGGTATCGACGTAAGCAAAGCTACTCTGGCTTGTGCCCTGG
Organism: uncultured Chthonomonadaceae bacterium; assembly: GCA_964396385.1. Classification (GTDB taxonomy): domain Bacteria; phylum Armatimonadota; class Chthonomonadetes; order Chthonomonadales; family CAJBBX01; genus CAYNFH01. The sequence goes on from CAYNFH010000262.1 coordinate 306, forward strand.
TGGACCCGGCCACCAAGCAGGTGCTCTGGCGAAAGGAAGCGCCTAATACCTGTTCTGGCATTTTAGCGCTCCTTTCGGCAACGCCGGTTGCTACTCCCTGGGTGCTTGAGCCCACCGGCCGGTATTCGCGCCTTGCCGCGGAGTTGGCGCAAAAGCAAGGCAGGCGAGTTCTATTGGCGCCTCCTCGGCGGGCCAAGTCTTTCATGGCGTCTGTGAAGACCCGTGCGGCTACGGACGCAATCGCCAGCGTGGGGCTGGCGCTGTTTGCCCTTTCCCAGCCACTTGGGCCCTATCCGATTAAGAACGAGAAGATCGAAGCGGTGGATCAACTTCTCACTGCGCGTCATGGCATCGGCCAAGCCATCACTGCGCTCAAGCTGCGCCTGAGGGAGCTGCCCTACGCCGCGCCCTACCTCAAGCAGAGCATTGCCGCTCTTGTGGCTCAGCAGGAGGCGATTGACCGACAGATCGCAAGAGCCAGTGAAGAGGCAGAGATCTTAATGGACGTGTCCCGCCTGCGGGAAGTGCCCGGCATCGGACCTGTGACCGGCGCAGCCCTCGCTTCTCGGTTGCGTGCCCGCGGCTTCACCCGTTCGGACCAGTTCGTGGCATTCATTGGACTGGACCTTCAGATCGTGGACTCGGGTGTGAAGAAGGGCCGGCGTGCACTCACCAAACAGGGCGATGCGGAGCTGAGACGTCTCTTGTTCACTTGCGCCCGAGCAGCCGTCCAGGCCAAGAACAGTCCCTTCCGAGAGCAGTTTGAGCGCGAGAGAGACAAGGGGCTCTCTAAGACCGCCTGCTACTGCTGTGTGGCTCGCAAGCTGGCCCGTCTTTGTTGGTCGCTGGTTAAGCATCAGTCTCACTACGAGCCCGAACGCGTCTTTGTCCAACCCAAGAAGAGTCAGGAGGAACAACCCTGCTGATGAGGCTTGGCCGAGAGGATAGGGCAACGCTTTGGAGCGACCCGAGCGCTCGACCAAGGGGCCATACCGCCCACCGCCTCCCGTCCGCTCGCTTGCACCAACCGGGCGGGAGGCCCCATAAAGCGATAAACCCAAACCGACCGGAGCCCCATCACTTGACAACGAGCCATAGAATCTTAGCGGGAGCACGAGGGCAGAGCCCTCGGAATCTGCAGGAGCCTTGGGCCAAGTGTGGCGCCACCGCGCCAATTTGAGACAACGATCTCACTCCCACTGGCACCGCTCAAGGCGGCTGCCAACTCTCGACTCTAGACTCTCGAGTCCGCATTCAATGTGGCGCCGCCGCGCCAAATTTGAGACAACGATCTCACGCTAAGATTACGGGGTGCATACCCACCGCCTGCCTCCTGCCGCCCGCCAACTGATTATTGCCTACTGCCTACTGCCGCCCGCTGCCTGCGCGTCCAGGCTAATTCGTGCAGCGCTGCACACTTTGAGCACGAAAACCGCAGCGCCCGAAGCTCCGCAGGCCCGCCACCAGATTCCGGAGTCCGCGACGGCGGAGTTCCGGTATCTGTTGCCGTGGCTTTAGCCGCCGGGGGCGAATTCTGTCCCGCCGCGGCAATTTGACACGCCGCGTGTCAAATTAGAATTGAGACAACGATCTCACTCCGGCGCTATCGGTTCGGGCGGCACGCCGACCGCGCATCCCAGGGAGGAAAACAGGGCAACTTTGGCCGATTACTGAGCGTAGGAAAGGCCGGAGCGGCCTATCACATATCACCTATCACCATAGCATGGTCCACAAACTCATCATCATCGGAAGCGGTCCGGCGGGCTACACGGCGGCCCTCTACGCGGCGCGGGCCAACCTGGAGCCGCTGGTCATCGACGGCGGGCCCGGCCTCGGCCAGGCAATGCAAGGCCAGGGCGGCCAGCTCACCATCACCACGGAGGTGGAGAACTACCCCGGCTTTCCGGAGGGCATCCAGGGCCCGGAGCTCATGATCCGCTTCCGGGAGCAGGCTACCCGGTTCGGAACGAAGTACGTGGAGTCCATCGCCACGAAAGTCGATTTCTCCGAGCGGCCTTTCAAGATCTGGGTTGGCGACGATCTGTACCTGGCGCGTGTAGTCATCGTCGCCACCGGCGCAAGTGCCAAGTGGCTCGGGCTGGAGGCCGAGAAGCCGGTGTGGGAGGGCGGTCTTGGAGGTGCGGGAGTCTCCGCGTGTGCTACGTGTGACGGCGCGTTCTTTCGCGGCAAGGAAGTCGCGGTCGTGGGCGGCGGCGACACCGCCATGGAGGAGTCCCTCTTCCTCACGCGGTTCGCGACAAAGGTCAATATCGTCCACCGCCGGGAGGGTTTCAAGGCGTCCCGTGTCATGCTCGGCCGCGCCCAGGACCACCCCAAGGTCGCGATCCATGTGAACAAGGTGATCTCAGAGATCCACGATCCGGCGGAGAAGCGGGTCACGGGCATCACGCTCAAGGACACCGTCACCGGGGCTTACAGCCACCTGCCCGTAGAGGGGGTCTTCATCGCGATAGGGCACCGCCCGAACAGCGACCTGTTCGTCGGCCAGCTCCACATGAACGACGAAGGGTACCTCCTCACCCACCACAACGTCCGCACCAACATCTACGGCATCTATGCGTGCGGCGACGTGCAGGACCACGAGTACCGACAGGCGGTCACCGCGGCCGGCTCCGGATGTATGGCCGCCATCGAGGCGGAGCGCCTGCTGGCCTTCGAGGGCGACCGGTCCATCCTGGGCACACCAACGGAATGGTGAAGTGCAGTATGGGGGTGCGGGAGTATGGGAGTGGCCGGAATCCGGACTCCCATACTCCCATACTCCCACACGCCCACACACCCACACGAATCTGATGCCGCTCTCCTCCGTCTTTGGCCACGATCCGGCTGTCCGCGCGCTGCGCCAGGCGCTGGAAACGGACCAGCTTGCCGGCACCTACCTGTTCGCCGGCCCCGAGTCGGTCGGTAAGACCACGCTGGCCCGGGCGTTTGCCGAGGCCGCGGCGTGCCTTTCGCCCTCCCGCTTCCCCTTCGACGCGTGCGGGAAGTGTGAATCGTGCCGCCGAGCGCAGGCAGGCCAGCAGCCTGAGATAGCGCTCATCGCACCTGCCGGCGACCTGACGCAGATATGGCAGTTCTGGGACCGTGACGGCCGGCCCCCGGGCATCCTCCAGCACACGCTGAGCTACGCCCCGGTAATAGGCCGGCGGCGGGTCTACATCATTGAGCGCGCCGACACCTTGAACGAGGCCGCCGCCAACAGCCTGCTCAAGGTTCTGGAAGAGCCGCCGCCGTATGCGCTGTTTGTCCTGCTCACGCCCCACACGGCCAGGATGCTGCCGACGGTTCTTTCCCGGTCGCAGGTGGTTCGCCTGATCGCTGCCCCCAGGCTGGAGCTAGCCCGGTTCTTGGAGCGTGAGTATGAGCTTCCGCCGCACCGAGCAGGCCCCTTGGCCGCATACGCGGAGGGCCGGACCGGCGCCGCCGTCTCCTTCGCGCGCGATCCGAACGCGGAGCGGGAGATGGACCGTGTGCTGGACTTCGCGGGAACGCTGGTTACGACCTCCCCGCTGGGGGCGCTTCAGGCCGGCGAGTCGATGCGCAAGCTGGCCAGTGGCCTTCGAACCCTGGCCGGGGACGTTGGCGGATCCATGCCCGCGGCGGAAGATGAAGCCGGCGAATCGGCTCCCAAGGAGAGACTGAGCAGAACGCAGCTTGGCCTCCTGATGGATCTGCTCGCCGCCTACTACCGGGACCTATTGGCGCTGCGGTTGGGCGGCCCGGCGGCGCCCGTAGTCCATGAGGATCACCGAGAAGCGCTATCCATCGCCGCCGCGCGAGCGCCCGCGGCGCGCTGGACCGCTGCGCTCGACGCGCTCCTGACAGCGCGCCGTCGTCTGGACCAGAATATCAACGTCCGCCTGCTGACCGACTGGCTGGCGGTACGACTCGTTGCATACGGAGGATGATATGTCGACGGTGAAGGAAGGTGACCGCGTCCGAATCGTGGCTCGAGAGGCTACGGACGAAGACTTCAAGTCGGGCATGTACTACGGCCACTATGCCGGCATGACCGGCACGGTGCAGAAGGTGTACGGCAAGGACGAGGTCGCCATTGAGGTGGAGCACGACAGCCTGGCCAAGGAGATACGCAAGCGCCACGATGAAGTGCGGGACCAGATGAAGACCAAGTGGCTGGACGGCCTATCCGAGGAGGGCCGAAGCAAGCTCACCGAGCGCGAGAAGGACTTTAACCTCCGCTATATGGTCCTCGTCCGGATGGCTGACCTCGAGAAGGCCGGCAAGCGCCCGGACGCCGCCGGACAGGCTCCCCCAAAGTTGGGGGCGGGGGGGGCTCCGCCCGCGACTCCGGAATCCGGCCCCACGACTCACGACTCACGACTTACGACTCCGACTGACGAGGAGCCCGCCCCTCACCGCCTGACCCTGGACGAGATCGAAGCGAAGGAGCAAGAGGAGCTGCTCCGCCACGCGCAGCGGTCGCAGTAAGGGCACGGGACAGTGCTGGACTTCGCCAAAGTCCTGGGGCAGGTAGATGCCCTTGTAGAGGAGCAGGTACGCGCGTTAGCTCGCCTGGACCGCGCCGCGGATCAGGCGGGGCACGCGATGCGCGCGGCGGCTCCGGACACGGCGTCGCTTGCCAATCGCGTGGCGCATCTGCCCTCATCCCGCCTCTTTGCCGTCCCGATGGAGCCTGTCGATCTGGTCCGCGCGGCTCCGCCCGTGCCGGATCCGCACACGGTGGTCGCGGTAGACGGATCGCAGATCGAGCCGGACAGGCACCAGGCAGCGCTCTGCTACATGCTCAATGTAGGTGCCATCACGCTCCGGTACGGTACCGGCGAGCCGGCCATCCTGGAGTCGCATCCTACCCTGCACTATCGCGACGAGGACCTGCTCGACGAGCAGGAAGGAGATTCGCAGCTCATCGCACCCAGGAGAGTAGCGACGCGGCGCCTGGAGCGGGAGTGTGAGGTCCTGGAGGAGCTGATCCGTCGCGCCGCCAGCCCCCTCCCAGGCGCTCGGACCATCCCACGCCCTCGGACCAGTGGCGGGCGTGGACACACCGGCGCGACCGGGCACCCCCCCGCCAATTCTGGGGGACTCCGCTGCCCCGTGGTCGCCCTCATGGACGGCACCCTCATCCTGTGGACGCTGGAGGCCGAGACCGCGGAGCTGCGCGCATCGGTGCTGGATGCTTTCAACCGGCTACTGGAGACCGGGCGGAAGCACCGGGTGCCGGTGCTGGGCTACATCAGCCGGCCCGGCTCACGCGACGTCATCAACCTGCTCCGAGCCCATCTCTGCGGCATGGAAGAAGCCCGCTGCGCGCTGAAGTGCACTGCCATCTCACGGGCTGGCGCGCCGTGCGCTGCGCTGGAGGACATCACAGACCGGGTCGCCTACGCCCGGTGGCTCGGCCCAAGTCCCGGGCACGAAGGACTCGTCGCCTTGAATCGGGTCCATCAACCATCAACCGGGGTGCCCAGCCCCGCCACTGGTCCGAGGGGCTGGGACAACCATCAACCCGTACTTTCCGATGGCCGCAGGGGGGCCGTCTTCGGCAGCCGCTCCAAAGTGCTCAAGGAGCTTCCGAGCCACGACGGAATCTGCTTCTTCTACCTCAACACCGGGCACGAGATTGCCCGAGTGGAGCTGCCGAAGTGGGTCGCTGAAGATGAGGAGCTGCTGGACCTGGCCCATGCTGTCGCGTTCGACCAGGCGGCGCGAAAGGGCGGCGGCTATCCTCGCGCCCTCACAGAGGCCCACGAGCGAGCGGTTATCCGGGGTGCCGACCGGGCCGCGCTGTTCCGCCTGCTGGAGACCTCCCTCGCCCGCGCTCACGTCACCGTCGCTACCACCCGCAAGTCCCTTTCCAAACGCACCCGCAGCGTCTGAAAGGATGAAGGATGAAGGATGAATCCGGAAACTTCGAGGACCTCAAGGCCAGGACGCGCCGGTATGCCTTGAGTGTCGTTTCTTTCTACACGGGACTGTCAAGTACTACGGCAGCCCAGGTTCTCGGCCGGCAGTTTCTGCGTTCAGGTACTTCCGTCGGCGCCCACTACAGGGAAGCCATGCGGGCAAAATCCACGGCTGACTTCATCAGCAAGATGGAAGGCGGTCTGCAGGAGCTGAAGGAAGCCGCCTACTGGCTCGAACTCCTAGAGGGCGCCGGACTTACCGCGGACGCAGGAGCATTGCAGCTAGAAACCGACCAGCTCATTGCCATCTTTGTCACTATGGTAAAGAACGCAAAATCGCGCGGCTGACCTTTCTTGTCGGATTCTGGATTCATCCTTCATCCTTCATCCTTCATCCTTCTCTGCACTTCCCGCCCCACCCGGTCCAGTTCGCCGGCGGCGACGTCGGCGAGCTCGCAGCGCGCGACGTAGCGGCGATCGCCGGGAGGGCCCGCGGGCTCGCAGCTCCGAACCCGGGCGCGGAGCCATAGCTCGTCCCCGTCTGCCGCCTGCACCGTGATCCGCAGCAGGGCGCGCCGCGGGAGCGCTTCCTGGAGCGACAGGCGGATGCCGCCACGAGACAGGTCCTCCACCGTCGCTGCGAGGGCTGGACCGTCCATGTGTGGGCCCACGATGGAGACCGTCGCCGGCAGCTTGGCAGTGGCCCGCATGTGGCGGCGCCGCGCGAAGCGCGCGAGCCACGGAGGACGCTGCAGATAGACCATAGTATCGGAGTCTGTCCGGAGCGTCTCCAGCACCACTCCGTGAAACTGGAGCGCGTCCTCGTTGTCCGGCACCAGCACCAGCGCCGCGCTGCCGGGCTCGATGCTCGGCCCGTCATTAGCGGCCCGCACGCGCAGCGTGATCCCTCGCTTGTCCAGCTCGTGGACGTCCGCACTGAGGGGGCGCAGCGTATCTCCGTCCACCAGCACGCGCGCCGACCGACCCCGGCTCAGCGTCTCCGTTTCGACCATACCGGCCGAGCCGGCCGCCTGGAGGGCTGCCGCGATGCGCCGCCGCATCAGCCTCTGGGCAGCCACTCGAGCGCCGGCCAGACCCAGCACCGCAACGGTCAGAACCGCAATCAGCAGGCGCTGGTACAGCCAGAACTCGGGGCCCAGGGGCGGAAGCTCCAGGGCTCGCAACGTGACGTGGAGTAGTGGGTTGCTTGGCACGAAAGCTTATTCCATCTCTAACGCCGCTGCCCCCACCGATTCATCCCTCATCCTTCATCCTTCATCCCTCATCCCTCATCCCTCTACTGTCCACCTCTACAGGATTTCACCATTGCTGCCGATACTGGTGGTTGTAACGGGCCAGTAACGTGCCGGTCCGGGGAAAGATAAGACAGCCGCCCAGCGGCAACGAAAAACTGAATACCGGCACAACAGAATAGTCGTACCCCGTTAACTGAATATCGCTGAAACAATCAAATAGCGCGCCGGCCATGGTAGTCGGCGGCACCATATAAGAAGAGGCGGCTGCTCCGGCAGCCGCCACTTCTGCTTCCCAGGCCCCCACCCCGGCCCACCCCATCGTAAGGGGAGGGAGTTCCCCCTCCTTGTCAAGGAGGGGGTCGGGGGAGGTCTAGATACGCGGTCTAAGCTATCAGATCATTCACCACATTCCCGTACACGTCGGTGAGCCGGAAGTCCCGACCGGCGTACCGGTACGTAAGGCGGGTGTGGTCGAAGCCGAGGAGGTGCAGAATGGTGGCGTGCAGGTCATGCACGTGGACCGGGTTTACTTCCGCCTTAAACCCCGTCTCGTCCGTCGCCCCGTATACCTGCCCGCCCTTGACGCCCCCGCCCGCCATCCACATGCTGAACCCGTAGTGGTTATGGTCCCGGCCGTTCTGCTTGCCGGCGTTGGCGCCCGGCGTCGGCAGTTCCACGGAGGGCGTCCGGCCGAACTCTCCGCCCCAGACCACCAGCGTATCGTCCAGCATGCCCCGTTGCTTCAAGTCCTTCAGCAGCGCGCCCACCGGCTGGTCCATCTCTCGCGCAAGGTTGC
>CAYNFH010000263.1:0-8254 GCA_964396385.1 uncultured Chthonomonadaceae bacterium
CGAGTCGCAACGTCCTTCTTGTAACCGGAATGGAAGGAATCTCGGCTGCGAGAGCAGAACGGCAGGGCACCAGAACTGCCGTCTGTTCTGACCAAACCGCCCGAAGGCAATGTTCGCAGCAAGGTTTTGCTGCGTTGATTGCCCGCGCGCCCCGCTGCGTTGCGGCTAGTCCTCATGGAGGAGATAGGAGCCTGAGATGAAGGTCAGACGTGCAAGGGCATTCACCCTGATCGAGCTGCTTGTAGTCATCGCCATCATCGCTATCCTTGCAGCGATCCTGTTCCCTGTCTTCGCGCAGGCCCGAGAGAAAGCGCGGCAGACCGTGTGCCTGAGCAACAACAAGCAGATCGGCCTCGCATTTATGCAGTATGTCCAGGACTACGACGAGACATTTCCCCCGTCCCGATTCACCACGACAAAGAGGGATACCGGAGGACGCTTCATGCCATGGAGCATAAACATCCTCCCGTACGTGAAGAACGTGGATGTCTTTACATGCCCCAGCAATAACACGCCGGCGGACCTCAACGCCACAGGCTGGTGGTGGTGTCCGAAAGAGCTGCTCACCATCGTGAACGGCAAACCGCGGGACCGACACCACCGCAACATGAATGTGGTGGCGGGACCCGAGCAGGCACTGCCTGTGGGGCCGTCTCTGGGAGGTGTGATGACGACGAACTGGGGCGCGACACTGGCCGCGCTCGACCACCCGTCTGGCACGATCATGGTAACTGAGCGGTACGACATTGCCTCCGTCTGCTACAACAGCTCCGTGCACTACCACAACTGCAACGACTTCGTGGTGGATCTGCAACTGGATCCCGGTCCGGATAACGGGCCGTGCGACCCGAACACCAACTACCTGCCGTCCGTTGTCCCCGGTCTGAAAGTGCAGATCATCAGCCCGCTGGCCCTGTTACGTTCCACGGGCCGAACACTCGACACCATGTACCACCTGGGCGGTTTCAACAACGTGTTCGCGGACGGGCACGGCAAGTGGAAGAGGTTCCCGCAGACCTATGCCACGCAGGGAAACCTGGTGGAATGGACGATGTGGGACCGTCGCCTGAGTCCCTAGGGGTTTTTCAGAAGGGGCGCGGCCCGCAGTCTTCGGAACTGTGCTGGCTCGCGGGCCGCGCCGGTAAAAGCGCATGGACACGATCGGCCGTTCAAAGTGCAGGCGTAGGATGCTCGCGCCGGTGGTCGCCACTGCCCTGGCGGCGACGGCGCTGGTGGCGTTCAGTGGGTGCGGTCATAGGCAGCAGCCTGCCGGCAGTGCCGTTCAGTCTGCCACGCCCACAACGGGGAGTCCTTCGGACCCTGAGGCCGCCGTAGGACACGGGATGGATGCTCCGGCCGGCAAACCCTTAGGCGCCGACTGACCGGCTACTGCGCCGGCCGGCGCGAAAGTGCGGATAGCGGTGGTCTGAAGCGCACGGACTCTCTGCTCCATCCGTGCATCATCAACGGTCTCCAGATTCCCTCGCTGGCCGGGTCCGCGATGCCCTTCACCCGGATCAAGTAGTCGGGCGCCAAATCCAGCACCAGCTCGCGAAGTACCGAATAGTCAGTCGGCCGGTGATAGGTGGTGATGGACAGGAGCGGGTGAAGGGTTGACAGAACGTGCTTCGCCCCGCGGACCGCGTCGATCTCCGCGCCCTCGATGTCCATCTTGATGAAGTCGATGCGCTTGCCGGGCAGCCGGGAGGCGATCTCGTCGATGGTAGTCATCGGAGCGGCCGACTCTTCTCCCCCGGAGTATCCGTCCATGGTCGATGCGTGGCAGGGAGAGCGGGGATCCAGGCTGAGCCTGCCTTCCCCGATTTCGGACCCGAGCAGGGCCTGGACAACCATGAGTCGGCCCTGTGTAATCTCGACGGAGAACGTCCGTTTCAGGCACTCCGCCATCTGAGCCACCGGCTCAACGGCGATGACCGTCGCGCCCCGGTCCAAGGCGTAGCGCACAAAGTAGCCTTCACACGCGCCCGCGTCCAGGACCACGGAACCGGGAGCTATCCGGCACGGGCCGTACTCATAGAAGTGACCACTGTGCCGGTTGAAGACCTCGTCGTAAATGATCTCCAGCGGGAGCAGGTCCGCGGAGGTGGGATACCAGAGGGAGCAGTCGCCGGCTTTCACCTGGACCATGCCGCGGTCGGGGTCTTCCGCAACGCACTGGAGCTCAGCGTGAATGGGATGGTGGCGCCGGCAGACCTCGGAGAGGAGCAGCCGCCATGCAACATGGCAGCAGCGGCCCCCGAGCTTGGCGGACAGGAGCTCGCCCCGCCAGCGAACGCTCTGGGGCAGCCTTTCTGAGATCCGGCTCGCCGCGCGGTCGCTCCACGACTGGGCGCCTGCGGGGCGAGGCCGAGACTCGGCGTAGACCATGAAGGGTTCTCCTCCGGCTTCCGGGCCGGTGCAACGGGAGGCGCACGAAGGCCTCAGCGCGGCTCGCGAAGCCGCAGGGGATCCTGAGATGGACGGACCCGCGGCCGCTCAGGTTCCCGGAGTTGCATGCCCGGCCGCCAATCTACGTATAGGCGCTTCACTCACGGCCCAGGAACCCGACTTTCGTGCGATTCGTCTTTTCGTCGGGTCGGCACGGAGTAGCTCACAGCAGAATCAGGGTGCCGCGAGCAAGACGGAGGGATCACTATGAACAAGTTTCTTCTGCCGCTTGTAGCGGCAATCTGCCTCGCCGCGGGGGCGGCGGGCGCGCAGGAAATCCAGGTTCGGGTCAATGGAGACCCGGTCCGCTTTGAGGGTGTGGGGCCCATGGAGCAGCAGGGGCGTGTGCTCGTGCCGCTACGTGGCGTGCTGGAGCAGATGGGCGCATACGTCGATTGGGACCAATCCAGCCAGACCGTTCTGGCCAGCCGAAACAACATGAACATTCGGCTCCCCATCGGCAGCCATACGGCCATGGTTAGCGGCCAGCGCGTGCGTCTGGACGTGCCCGCGCAGGTCATCGGCGGCAGCACCATGGTGCCGCTCCGGTTCGTGAGCGAGGCGCTCGGCGCCGATGTCCGCTGGGATAGCCGCCTGGAGACGGTGTTTATCGACACACAGGGCAACATGGGGCACGCTTACCGGAGCAGCAACAACGACTATGATCGGGACCAGTACTACAGCGGCCGGCGGAACGGCTATGCCTATCGCAGCTCCTGGATCCCGACCGTGACGTCTGTCACGGAGAACCTCCCGGACCGCTGGCTTCTGGCCGGCGAGACGCTGCGAGTGCACATGCGGGCCACCCCCGGAGGGCGCGCGTACTTTCGCGTCCGGGGCGTAACCGGCGAGATCCCGATGCAGGAGACTGATCCTGGCCTGTATGTGGGCACGTTCCACAACGACTCCGGCCATGACATCGAGATCAGCCGCGCCGACATCCTGGCCGGTGTCACCGTTGGTGACCGCGCCTCCCGAGAGACCGCGGTGAGCGGAACGTTCTAGCACCACCCAGGACGAATCGAGTGACCATGTCATTCCGAGCGGGGAGCAGAGCGTTTGCAGCCGAGGAGGCGCAGGCTGCGCTCTGCTCCCTGGGAGGAATCTGCTGTTTCCGATAGAGTACGCGCAGTTACCGTAAAGCAGATCCCTTACTTCGTTCGGGATGACATGCCTCGTCCTTGCTGACCGTCAAATCCTCCACTGCCCGTCCTTGTGAATGAGCTCTCCATCTGCATATATGGCCCCACCTTTGCGGAGGTCACACACCATATCCCAGTGGAGCGCTGACTCGTTGCGGCCGCCGGTATCGGGGTAGGAGGAGCCCACCGCCAGGTGGCACGTTCCTCCAATCTTCTCGTCGAAGAGCGCATGTCGGGTGAAGCGCTCCACGCTGTAGTTGTTGCCCATCGCCACTTCGCCCAGGAAGCGCGCGCCTGCGTCTGAGTCGAGCATCGCCTCCAGGTACTCCTGCCCCCGCGAGGCCGAGGCCCGCACCACCTTGCCCTGCTCGAACCAGAGCCGCACGTCCTCCACTTCACGGCCCCCGCGCACGGCCGGGTATGTGAACCGGATGGTCCCGTTCGCGCTGTCCTCGATGGGACCGGTGAAGACCTCGCCGGATGGGAAGTTCCGTTTGCCGTCGCTGTTCATCCACTTGCGCCCCTCCACGGAGAGGGTGAGGTCCGTGTCCGGCGCTACAATCCTCAGCGTCTTCACACGGTCCAGGTAGTCCACCTTCTTCTGCTGTTCCGCGGAGAAGGCCCTCCAGGCGGCGATGGGGTCCTCCTGGTCCAGGAACATCGCCCCATAAACCAGCGCCTCGTACTCGCCCAGGGACATTCCGGCCTCCTGAGCCTGCGCGTTAGTGGGATACAGCGTGCTGCACCAACGGAGCTCGCCGGCCGCCGCGCGGGTGTTGTGGATCCTCACCAGCTCCGACTGGGCGCGAGTGAATCGGGACATGCGCGCCGGATCCGCGGCGGATGTCGCCCGGGTATTAAACGGAGCGAATATCATGAGCCGCGCGTCGAGAGTCTCCATCTCGTACCGCTCGATAGGCGAAACCGTCTCCAGGGCCTCATCCGAGGCCGCGACGTAGAAGGCGTCCTCCTGGCCGTCGAAGGAGATTCGCGTGCTGACCACAGCGCCTGCCTCCAGCGCCTCCCGGTACACCTCCCGGAGCAGCGGCTCAGCCAGAGTACTGGTCCGAATGAGGAACAGATCGCCGGGGCGCAGCTCCAGCGAGTAGTGGACTACCGTGCGCGCGAAACGCCCCAGCAGCAGATCAGCCATATAGCTCCTCCCGCGGCCCGGTTTCTTCGCGGCCATCGGGAGTACTTCCGCTGGAAACCCGCCAAACCGATGAGTTTGATGTCCCGTAATCTCTACGGACAGCAAGGAATCTCGTCCTCCACGAGCGCAACAGTTACCTATGATCCGTGAGCTAGCCGCCCGAATTGGAATAGGCTCCGCCCGGGTACGCCTGGAGCTGGATTCCCCAACCCAGCCCAGGGGCTCCGAGGTAAGGGGGCGCCTCATCCTGGAAGGTGGCTCGGTCTTCCAGAGGATCGAGCACCTCACAGTTACGCTTCGCGAGTTCGACCAGTGGACTCAATCCACTGATCCGCGCGCCTCGCTTGCCACTCGGCGGCTCTCAGGAGATCTGAACGTAGAGCCGCGCTCCTATCAAGAATTTCCGTTTTCGTTTAATATCCCGGACGAGGCACGGTTGACCTCCGCCATCCGGGCGACCGGGCCATCGCGCGCATGCCGTATCGATGCCCGTGCGGCTATCGCGTGGGCCGCGGACCCCAGGGCAACGGCGAATCTGAATGTGACGGTCCACCGGGAGATTGTAGCCATCCACCGCGCGCTTTCGCTCGCGGGATTCAGGGAATCTAACTGGGTAGCGGCCCGCCATCGCATGAGCGGGCTCGTGACGGCAGCAAAAGATCAGAGAGATGTTTCGCTCTTCGCCGCGACAGGGGACATCCGCACACAGTTCGACACGGCCTCGACCGAGCTGTGGGTGGAAGGGGCGTGGGTTCTGGGGAAGCTCACCGTTAAGGTGAAGGAGACCACGCTGGCCAACGAGCTCCTTTCTCGCCTCGTCGTCGCCGGGACCTTCAAGGAGACCGCGCTTCGGATCCTGCGCGCCGAGCTGCTCACTCAGGACGGCGCTCCAAACAGCCAGGCAGCGCTGCCCTATATCGAGCGAATCCTGGCGGGAGCGGCCTCCGGCGCCGCGTCTCAGAGCGATCGGCTCCTGAGATCCGCCGATCCCCCGGATCCGGTCTCCCTGCTCCGCGCCGCGACCACGCCTCCAGGCGGACCCGAGGAGGCGCTGCTGCGGCCGATCGAGATTGGCGGGACTCCGCCGATTGAAGGCCGAGAAGGGCCGAGCACGTTAAGATGAGTGACCGGAGGCCGGTGATCTACAGCTCCGCCTGGCGTCGCGCGGCCGCGGTGCCATCCGGGCCTGCGGCCTCCGGAAAGTGGAGCGCGCTGGCGCTGGCGGCCTGCTTCCTGGTATCGGCAATGCTCATTCCTCACGCCGCCCATCTTCCCCGGTGGATCGAAACGGAGATGGTCCTCGGCACGTGGTGGCTCATCTGGGTCGGGGTGATTGCCTGGCTCCTGTGTCGCGGCTGCCGCGTTGGCGACGACATGGCACGACCCGCGCTGAATTGGAACCTGGATTGGCCCGAGGGCTCAGCAGGTTCCGGGGATTCATGCGCCGGCGCAGTCATCGATGCCGCCTGCAGTGATGCGTTCGTGATCGTGCTCGCCGTCATCCTAACGGTCGTGGGCATCTGGTTCATCGTGGAGGTGCTGGTGCCGGCCCTGGCGTTTCTCCTTTACTTCGTGCTTCGTTCGATGCTGGCGCTTGCAGTAAACGACCAGCGCGACTGCGGCGGACGTCCGCTGCGGGCACTTTTCTGGAGCCTCGTCTGGGCCACACTCTACACGGCCCCCATCGCACTCGTCGTATGGACCGCTCACTCCTTCCACCCAATACCGCACTGACGCCGGTCGCAAAACGGGCCGGGACGGCGCCCGGCCCCTACAGCGTTCGCTGATTCGTTCCGGCAGGCGGAACAGAGAAAGCGGTGCCTTGGCACCGCACTCCAAATGACGGGCCGGGACGGCGCCCGGCCCCATCAGCCCGTTGGCGCACAGGCCTGGCCGCCGAAACGCAGAACGGGCCGGGGCATGAAGCCCCGGCCCGCGATACGGGAGCCTGGGTGTTACGGGTAGAGTCAGTAGCCTACGGCCGGGTTCTCGTTGCCAACGAAGACGCCATTGCGCCAGGTGTTCAGACACAGCGGATGGGTGAACACGGACGGACCGTCAGTGGAAGAGTAGCTGATGTCGTCCTCGGTCGGGCCGCCGGGCGGATCCATGCCAGCGAGGTGGCGCACGCGCTTGGCGATCTCGTGATCCGCGCAGCTCGTGTCGCCGCTCACCCCCAGCGCGCCGAGGATATTGCCATGTTTGTCGTACAGAGCAACGCCGCCGCCAAAGAAGATCTGTCCGCCGATGAGTTGGTGCTCGCCACCGTGAGCGCCGTCTGGCTCCGCCAGGAACTTGGGATTGAAGTCGTTGGATCCGCCCAGGCTCCAGAGGGAGTGGCCCGGCTGCGTGAATGTGTACAGCCTGGCGGTCGAGAGGATCGGTACTCCGGGCCCGGCGTTCAGGTTGAACGCGTTGGCCGTGTAGGCCTTGGACTTGGCGATGGCCTGGCTGCCGGGCCACACGTCCCTGGGATTGTCGGTAGAGGTTGTAAAGGCGCAGAGCTCGCCGTCCTTGTTCACCACGGAGCCCCACATCCGGGTCCCGTGGAAAATCCCTCCGGCGTCCCCTCCGCTGCCTGGCGCAGCCTTGAGGAGGGCTTTCAACTGGCTGGTCGAGGGCAGTGCGGCACACTCCGCAGCCTCGCTGTCGGCGCCGCTCCGGCCGCCTCCTGCCCCGATGAGTACCGCCAGCGCGGGGAGTAGAGCGGTCAGCAGAAGTCGGTGTTTCATTGCTCATGTCTCCTTTAGCAGTTTACAAGGCTCCCATTAGGGTCGTGTTTCGACAGTGGCCGCCCGCTTCCTGCTGGAGGACCGGGTTGAAGGTTGAAGGTTGAAGGTTGAAAGTCAGGAGGCCAGTGCGAGGGGGATTCGCGCATGCTTGGGCGGCATACGAGAAGAAGGCCGGGGCGAAATGCCCCGGCCTCTGACCTTCAACCTTCAACCTTCAACCGACTCAGTACATCCCGCCCATGCCGCCGCCGGGAGGTCCGGCCGGCGCCGCAGGCTTCTCTTCCTTCCGCTCCGCCACCAGGCACTCCGTGGTCAGCACCATGGAAGCGATGGAGGCCGCGTTCTGCAGCGCGGACCGGGTGACCTTCGCCGGATCCACAATGCCCGCCTTGAGCATGTCCTCGTAGTTGCCGGTCATGGCGTTGTAGCCCTCGTTGCCCTTGGCGGACTTGAGGCGCTGCACCACCACGGAGCCCTCGACGCCCGCGTTGCTGGCGATGCACCGCGCCGGCTCCTCCAGCGCGCGCTTGACGATATTGACGCCGATCTGCTCGTCGCCCTCAGCCTTGATGGCCTCGACCGGCTTGATCGCCTTGAGCAGCGTCACGCCGCCGCCGGGCACGATACCTTCCTCCACCGCGGAGCGGGTGGCGGAGAGCGCATCCTCGATGCGGTGCTTCTTCTCCTTGAGCTCCGTCTCGGTGGCAGCACCGACCTGGATCACCGCCACGCCGCCGGAGAGTTTTGCGAGCCGCTCCTGCAGCTTCTCGCGGTCGTAG
>CAYNFH010000264.1:0-8246 GCA_964396385.1 uncultured Chthonomonadaceae bacterium
TGCCCGCGACGGCGGGCAGCCAGCCGCAGGCTCCCGAGCGGCAGGGATCCTGCCTCCCGCGTCTACCCCGCGCCGTACCGAATCGCTGCACGACCTGCCTGCCCCGGCCGTTCCAGCAGGCGGCGCATCGCTCAATGACCTGTCTACCGCGGATGCCCGCACCACGCCTCATCGCCTCATCGCCTCATCGCCCCATCCGAGTTCACCCCCTCATGTTCTCTGGTCCGGACCGCTGTTTGATGCCAGCGGGTACGGGGAGGAATCCCGCCACTGCCTCCTTGCCCTGGATCATGCATTATCCGGCGAGTCGGCGAAGGCCGACTTTGTGTCCTCCGTTGGCGCGATTTCAACCGCCGGCCCCGCGCTCGCCGCGTCCGCGGTTTGGCGCGATGACGCGTCGCTGCCGGAAGAGGAGCGGGCGCGGCTGGAGGCGCTCTGCGCCCGGACACCGGAGCCAGGATTCATCCACATCGTCCATGACTTCGCGCCCCGGTTTGAGCGCCGGCCGGATGCCGCGTTCTGCATCGGGCGGACGGTGTTTGAGACAGACCGGCTGCCGCAGGAGTGGGTGGATGCCTGCAACCGGATGGACCAGGTGTGGGTGCTGAGCGAGTTCAACTGCCGCACATTCGCCAAGAGCGGGGTGGATGCGGGCAAGCTCGTGGTCATCCCCGGCTGCTTCGACCCCAGACCGTTCCTCGCCGGGGACTCCACGGCTCATCGCCTCATCGCCTCATCGCCTCATCTGCCCTTCACCTTCCTCTCTATCTTCGACTGGACGCTGCACAAGGGCTGGGACGTGCTGCTGCGCGGCTTCTACGAGGCATTCGGGAACCGCACGGACGTCGCGCTGGTGCTGAAGGTCTGGTCCAGCCTGGGCTACGGGCCGGACGGCATACGCGAGCAAGCAGCCAGGTTCGTCTCCAAGAAGCTCGGCCGCGACCTCCTCTCCGATTCCCGCATCCGCTTCATAGACGAGCGGCTCTCCCACGCGGAGCTGATCGCCCTCTACAAAGCCTGTAACGCCTTCGTGCTCCCGAGCCGGGGCGAGGGGTGGGGCCGGCCCTATATGGAGGCGATGGCCGCCGGACTGCCCACCATCGGCACGAACTGGAGCGGCAACACGGAGTTCATGAAGCCGGACAACAGCTTCCTCATAGACTGCAAGGTCATCCCGGTTCCGGAGCAGGGCTGGCGCGAGATCCCGGTCTACCGCGGCCACCGCTGGGCCGAACCGGACCGCCAGCACCTCAAGAAGCTCATGCGCTATGTTGTGGACCACCGAAGCCAGGCCGCCGACGTGGCCCGCCGCGGCCGGGAGTACCTCACAACCCACTTCAGCCAGGAGGCAATAGGGAAGAAGATGCTAGAAGCGCTGGCACTACTTGAGGCCAAACTTGGTGGGCGACCAAAACCGGGTGGCGGCGGGCGCCCCTGCCCGCCCCCGGGCACGGAGGCCCGGGGCTACTCGGTGGAGAGCCAAGGTCCCGTTGCGGACAGTGTCCCAGAACAGGTGGACCGTCTGGAGCAGGTCTCCACTCGCCCCTCCATTTCGATACCGTCTTCGACGTCCGGTGATCGCCCGCCCACGCTGTCCCCCGGTCACCTTGTCACCTTGTCACCTTGTCACCCTGTCATCCTCCGCTGGGAGGGTGCGTTCTTCAACTGGCACAGCCTGGCCCACGTGAACCGCGAGCTGTGCCTGGCCCTGCTGGAGAGCGGCCAGGTGGAGCTGGGGCTGCTCCCTACCGAGCCGGCAGCCTTCACGGCGGAACAGGAGTCGCGGTTTGGCCGGCTGGAGGGGCTCGTCGGCGCGCCGCTCAGCGGACCGGCGGCCGTGCATGTGCGCAACTTCTTCCCGCCCGCTTTCGCGGCCCCTGCCGATGGTCACCTGGTGCTGATCCAGCCGTGGGAGTTCGGGTCACTGCCCAAGCACTGGGTCCAGTCCATCAAAGCTAACGTGGCAGAGATTTGGTGTCCCAGCTCCTATGTCCGCGATGTCTACCGCGCCGCCGGCATTCCGGAGGAGAGGCTCTTTATCATCCCTCACGGCGTGGACACAAGCGTCTTCCACCCGGGTGCAGAGCCTTCCGTATTGCCTGAAGGGCGACGGAACATGGAGTGCGGACCGCCTCCGGATTCCGGCGCGCCTCATCGCCTCATCGCCTCATCACCTCATCGGCCGTTCACGTTTCTGTACGTCGGCGGCACTATCCACCGCAAGGGGATCGATGTCCTGCTGGCCGCCTACCTGCGTGCCTTCTCCGCCACGGATAACGTCCGGCTGGTTATCAAGGACACGTGCACCCAGACCGCCTACCGGCACATGCACTGGCGGGAGAAGATCCTGCCCTTTACCGCAGAGCCCAGCTTCCCATCCATCACTTACCTGGACCAGGACCTTTCACCCGACCAGCTGGCGACCCTCTACACCTCTGCACACTGTTTGGTGCAGCCGTATCGCGGCGAAGGGTTCTGCCTGCCGGCGCTGGAGGCGATGGCCTGCGGGCTGCCGGTGATCGCCACGGCGGGTGGCGCCACGGACGACTTCATTGATGAGGCGGTCGGTTGGCGGATCCCGGCGGAGAGGCGCTGCTTTGAGACCAACCAGGTGGGCGAGTGGGAGTGCGCGGACCGGCCTTGGCTCCTGGAGCCTTCCGTAGATGAGCTGGTCCGCCTGATGCGCGAGGCGTACTCGAATCCGCAGGAAGCCAGAGCAAGGGGAGTCCGTGCCCGGGAGCGGGTGGAGATTGGCTGGACCTGGCGGCATGCAGCGATGCAGGCACTGGAGCGCGTCAACGCCCTCGGCCACTCGCCCCGCGCCACCCGGGCGGCTGGCTCGCAGCCACTAACGTACTCCGGTTCACCCTGTCACCCTGTCACCTTGTCACCTTGTCATCCGACGATCTCCCTCTGCATGATCGTCCGCGACGAGGAGCGGGTCATCGGCGACTGCCTCCGGAGCGCCAGGCCATGGTTCGATGAGATGATCGTGGTGGACACCGGCTCGACAGACCGGACGGTGGAGATCGCCCGGGAGCACGGGGCGCACGTCTTTCACTTTCCATGGACGGACAGCTTCGCAGAAGCCAGGAACGAATCACTCCGGCACGCGACGGGAGATTGGATTTTCTGGATGGACGCCGATGACACGCTGCCGGAGCAGACCGGCCGTGCTATTCGGGCGGCGGCAGCCCACGCTCCCCAGGAGGTGGTCGGCTTCGTAGTCCCAGTCCAGTTCGTGGACGACCTGTCCGGCCCATCACCCATCACCCATCACCTATCACCCTCCTCCGGCACCCGCGTAGACCACGTCAAGCTCTTTCGCAACCTGCCCGGCCTCCAGTTCGAAGGGCGCATCCACGAGCAGATCCTGCCCTCGCTCCGGGAGCGCGGCGGCCAGATCGCCCGCATCGACGCGGTAGTGCTCCATTCCGGCTACGATACCTCGCCGGAAGGACAGGCGAAGAAGCGCGCCCGGGACGCCAAGCTCCTGAAGCTGGACCTGGCGGAGCGGCCCGACCATCCCTTCGTCCTCTTCAACCTGGGAATGACCGACCACTACGGCGGCGAGCACGAGGCGGCCGTGAGCTGGCTGCGGCGCTGCATCGCAGTCTCGCCCTCCGGCCAGTCGCACCTGCGCAAAGCCTATGCCCTGCTCGCGCTTTCTCTGCGGGAGCTCGGGCGGACGGAGGAGTGCCTGGGGGCCATCGAGGAGGGGCTGAAGGAGGCGCCGGGCGACCCAGAGCTGCACTTCCATGCCGGCCACACACTCACCACCGTCGGCCGGTATCAGGAGGCGCGCTCCCACTATGAGCGAGTGGTGGGCGCGGACATCTCCGCCCACTTCTCCAGCGTGGACGTGGGGATACTCGGCTACAAGACCTTCCACAACCTGGCGGCGGTCTGTTCCGTTCTGGGCGACTACCCGGCGGCCCGGGGATGGTGGAGCAAGGCCGTAGAATCGGCTCCGAAGTTCCTGCCCAGCGTGTTTGACCTCTGCAACGCAGCCCTGGCCCAGCATGACTGGCCCACTGCCCAGAAGATGCTGGAGGCGGTCTACGCGGTGGAAGGCGCGGGCGAGAGCTGGGCCGCCATGGGCGCGCGGTTGGCGGAAGAGGAGCGCGGCCCGGATGCCGCCCTGCGGTTCCTCCAGGAAGCGGTGGCGGCCCATCCGGGGCCGACCGGGCCACGGCTGGTGCTGGTGCGGCGGCTGCTGCAGCAGGAGCGGGAGGAGGAGGCCGTCCCGCACCTGGTGGAGCTTGAGAAAGCCGGAGTGGCCGAAGCCGCGTTCTACCTGGGCATCTCCGGCATCCGGAGGGGAGACTACCCTTCCGCACTTTCCGCAATGGAGCGGGCGCTGGAGCTGAACCCCGCGCACGAGGAGACGCGGACGCAGGTGGAGCATCTGCGCCGCGCGCTCTCGGCGCAGCAGGTCTGAAAGGAGAAACGAGATGGCGACCATCTACCAGCACTGGACCGGCAGCCTCACGGCCCGGGAAGAGCATATCCACAGCGAGACCAACAGCATCGATTCCTGGTTCCCTGGGCCGGCGCCTGCGGGAGCGACAAAGCTGGCGGAAGACCGCTTCGATACGCCGGCGGAGGTGTTCCACGGCGTCCAGCACGCCCGTATCCGGGTGGGGCCGGTCTCCGTCACGGTGGGGGAGGACGTGCTGTTCCAGGGCACGGTCGAGTACTTCCAGGGGCAGGGGTAAGGATCAGCAGCCCCACGCCTGGCAAGAGGAAGGATACAAGATGGAAGACTTTACGGAGCTGGTGGATGTACCGCCGGCCGAAGATATGAACAGCGGACTGCATTCGGCGTCTGAGGCGACGATGCTGGCCATCTTTGGCCGGCCGGGGCCGCTTACGGCGGACTGCTCGGACGCCACCAACCCGGACGTTGAGGCGCTGCTCGTAACGGCCGACGTGGGGCCGTTCCGGGTGCGGGGGCTCCGGCCCGCGGTGGAGTCGCTGCAGGAGCTATTCGATCAGCTCAAACAGGAGTGCCCCGATCTCTATGCAGCCGTGAAGACGGACGGGATGTTCTGTTGCCGGCACAAGCGCCGCAATCCGGCCGAGTACTCCAACCATTCCTGGGACACGGCCATCGACCTTCACTTCGGCGACGGGCCGGTGCCGCAGGGGGAGCCGAAGACCGAGCGCGGCGTGCTGGAGCTGTATCCGCACTTTCACGCGCATGGCTGGTACTGGGGCGCAGGCTTCTCCGGCGCCAGTGTGGACAGCATGCACTTTGAGCTGAGCGAGGAGGTGGTGCGTACCCTGGCCGCACAGCCCCTTGCCGGATAGCGTTTGGGCACTTACACTGAAGCATCATTGCCAGGAGGATGGCAGATGCGCTTCACGGACATCGTACTTGTCGGTTCTCAGATCCACTCCCGCGCCATGGTCGATTCGGACGAGTTGGATCTGGATCTGATGGAAGAGGCGAGCGACTGCCTCTCCGTATTGGAGCGGGGAGGGCTGTGGCAGCGGCGGCAAGGTGGTCGTGTGCTCTACGAGGTGGCCGGTGGGATTCCCTACGTTGAGCCGGCTCCGGAGACTCCAAAGGAGAAAGACCCGGGGCAGTTCTTTCTCCGCACCAGCCTCCCCGCTGGTGAGTTGCTGACCGTGCACTTCGTGATGCCGGAAGGCGTGAAGGCTCGCCTGCGTACGTCGCTGCTCCAGGCCTATATGGCATTCAGCCTCGGCGCGTCCAGAGCGTTCCGCGATCCGCTGGACGTCCGGGAGTGGGACGATCAAACCGAGGCGGCGTTGCTTTCGGCGGTGCCGCTCTGCGCGACCATTCCCGTGGTCTGGCCCGGTGAGGAGGTCGAGGCAGACCTCATGGACTTCTATCCTTGCCTGGCTGCGGCCAAGCTGCTGAGCGACGCCGCCCGGTAGCGGGCGTGTCCGGTTCCTCCAGTGAAAGGAAGGTCGTGGACGATGATCATCCAGGCAGCCACAACCCTCACCGCTCCTCCGATGAAAGAGATCACGCGCCGCACAACGAAGCCTCCCCGGATCAAGATGGTGAATCTCGGGCTCACGGCGGAGGAGATTGTCTTCTGCGAGCGTGACGGGCGTACTGTTCAGGAGACGATCCACTACCTCATCCGTAGCGCGATGGCCAGGCCCGATGGCGAGGAGGATCTTGCTTCTGGGAATGGTGGCCGGGAGTCCCGGAAGGTTGCCGTGCGAATCAAGGTGGGAGGGCTCACCCTTCGCCAGCTTGAAGTGCTGCAGGCAGTTGCTCAGTACATTGAGGAGCACCGCGTCTCACCCAGGATCAAGGACGTGGCTTCTGACATCGGGCGCCAGCCGTGCTCCGCGGAAGCGTTACTGAACGTACTGGAGCACAAGGGTATGCTCAAGCGGACATGGCGCCAGAGCCGATCGATGCAGTTGACAGGGGAAGGAGTTGCTGCACTGAAGGAGGCGGAGCAACAATTGGCTGGCCATCGTCGTTAGCCACACGCACGCGCGCACGCAGCTTCGATGCCGCCAATCGGCTCCTGAGGATTCCCCCAGCACCGGGGGCTACGGGCCGAATCTGGCGCCGCCGCGCCACGTTCCAATTTGACACGCGCGTGTCAAATTGGGGCGATACTGTCCCGCCCGTCCGCCAGACCGCCTGCGTGCAGGTCCTTTCCGGATCCTCCCTGAGAGGGAGGCGAGCCATTTCCCAGTCGGCGTAATGCAATGACCGGCAACGATGACTCCTGGCGTCTCGTCCTCCACCCCCACGATTTCACACATCCAGACACCTCCCTCCCAGGGAGGGCCGAGAACGGGACACCGCGTACGCTGGTCCGTGGGTGGGCCTCCGGGCAGGCGAACTGGTGTCGCTCCGATGACAGAAACAAGCAATCCACCCCGTTGACAGGCGGACCATATCGGCGTACGCATGTAAACAGATCCCGCCGATTCCGCCTCAGCCGGCGCAGACCCGGTGGAAAGAGCAATGAGCAGAGACCAGAACGTGAGGCCCGCAAGCAGCAGCCAGTCCCTCCGCCTCGCCCGGAGCTGCCTCGCAACAATGCCGGATCGCGACCACTCCGGGGAACGCCACACACCGGCGGCGGCCGGCGCAAACCAGCAGCCCGCCCTACCGCGGCACTGGCCCGTGCTGGACCATGCCGCCTACCACGGACCGGCAGGCGCCCTCGTGCGCGCCATCGAGCCTCACACGGAGTCGGACCCCGTCGCCCTCCTGGGTCAGCTCCTGGCCGGCTTCGGCAACCTCATCGGCCGCTCTGCCCATTTCCTTGTAGAGGCGGACCAGCACTACGGCAACCTCTTCCTCGTCACGGCAGGTGAGACCAGCAAGGGCCGCAAAGGCATGGCCTGGAGCCAGATTCGTGCAGCGCTGCACACTCTCTCCCCTCTGTGGGTGGAGAACCGCGTCAAGTCGGGGCTGAGCTCGGGGGAAGGCCTCATCTGGAATGTCCGCGACCCCGTGGAAGGAATAAGCAAGCAAGGTGAGCCGATCATCCTCGATCCCGGCGAGCCGGACAAGCGGCTCCTCATTGTCGAGACGGAGTTCGCATCCGTCCTGCGGGTCCTCAGCCGGGAGGGCAACACCCTCTCCGCTCAGCTCCGCGATGCGTGGGACCGCGGCAGCCTCAGCACCCTTACCAAGAACAATCCCGCCAGGGCCACGGGAGCCCACGTCGCTCTGGTCGGCCACATCACGGTGGACGAGCTCCGGCGTCACCTCTCAGACACCGAGGCCGCAAACGGCTTTGCCAACCGCTTCCTCTGGCTCTGCGTGCGCCGCAGCAAGCTCCTGCCGGAGGGAGGGGACATCACCTCTGTGGAGTTCGCGCCCATCTACCGGCAGCTTCGCGCCGCCGTAGAGTTCGCGTGCGAGACCCGCCAGGTGCATCGCGATGAAGAGGCGCGTGAGCTCTGGAGAGCGGTCTACCCGAAGCTCTCCTCCGGCCGGCCCGGCCTGCTCGGCGCCGTCACCTCCCGAGCCGAGGCGCAGGTGGTCCGGCTTTCGCTCCTCTACGCCCTGCTGGACTGCTCCGCCACTGTCCGTCGAGAACACCTTCTCGCGGCTCTTGCCCTCTGGAGCTACGCAGAAGCGTCTGCCCGGTTCATCTTTGGAGACAGGCTGGGCGATCCCACCGCCGACGAGATTCTCCGCGCCCTCCGCGCCGCCCCGGATGGTCTCGGCCGTGAGGAGATCCGCAACTACTTCGGCCGCCACCGCTCCTCCCAGGACATAACTCGGGCGC
>CAYNFH010000265.1:0-8238 GCA_964396385.1 uncultured Chthonomonadaceae bacterium
ACACGAACAGGCCGCCCAATCCCAACTCGCTCACCAGGAGGCCTGTGCGGCCAAGAGGGCGATTATGCATTCTCGTTTTTGGACTCTCGATTTCCAAGTACTGGAAGCCTCAGGCGAGGGCGCAATGCGCGTGGTCTGCCGACAGGGTATTCGGCACGGGAGGCGGAACCCCTGCGGCGCCTCGGCGAGGCGGCCCTTACGGAACCTTGATCCGCAGGCGGAAGGAGAGCGGCCGGCCATATGGAAACCTGAAGGCACATTCCGGCCGCGCGAAGGGTGAGACAAGACATGCGCTTCTGGCAGAAAATCACCATCGCTCTCCTGGTAGTGGGATACGCGGGCTACTACCTCTGTCGCGTCCATCTCTCCGTCGCAACGCCCTTGATCATCGACGCATTCCGCAGCCAGGGCATCGACAAGGCGGCCATCGGACGGATCGCGTCCATCGGCACCCTCCTGTATGCGTTGGGGAAGTTCCTGAACGGGTCGCTGGCGGACTACGCGGGCGGGCGAAGGATGTTCCTGCTGGGTATGGGCGGAGCGGTGGTCTGCTCTGTGCTGTTCGGCGCCGCCGGATCGCTGCCGCTCTTCACGCTGGCCTGGGCGCTCAACCGGATGGTCCAGTCGGCGGGCTGGGTAGGCATGGTGAAGATCTCGTCCCGGTGGTTCTCCTATTCCGTCTACGGCACGGCCATGGGCATCATCAGCCTGAGCTACCTGTTCGGCGACTTCGTCTCCCGCCTGTTCCTGGGGGAGCTCATCACGCTGGGCGCGGGCTGGAGGGGCGTCTTCTTCGCGGCGGCAGGGCTGCTCGCGGTCATCTTCCTGGCGTGCTTGGTGCTCCTCAAGGAGTCGCCGCGGGACGTAGGTGAAGTGGAGCCTGCCGCCAATCCCGGCAACGTGTTCGGGGAGGCCGGCCAGCACGAACGCCCGGGCCGGGCGGCG
The DNA here is from genome assembly GCA_964396385.1 of uncultured Chthonomonadaceae bacterium. Lineage (GTDB taxonomy): Bacteria > Armatimonadota > Chthonomonadetes > Chthonomonadales > CAJBBX01 > CAYNFH01. The sequence continues at coordinate 946 of CAYNFH010000265.1, forward strand.
GATCTCCTGCTCCCGCTGCTGACCAACCCGGTGTTCTGGACCGTGTGCGCTCTCTCCTTCGGCTTCACGCTGGTCCGTGAGACGTTCGGCACGTGGACGCCCCAGTATCTCCACGAGATGGTGAGAATGCCGGAGGGCTCCGCAGCGCAGGTGAGCTCCATCTTCCCGCTGTTCGGCGGTCTCTCCGTATTCTTCTGCGGGCTCCTGAGCGACCGCCTGGGCCGGACGGGCAGAGCCACCATCATCCTGGTGGGCCTGGTGCTCGCGGTGCCGTCGCTGCTGGCACTGGCCTTTGCGCGGTTCGGTGGAGGGAGCGCTATCCCCGTGGCCGCGCTGGGCGCCGTCGCGTTTCTGATGATAGGACCCTATTCGTTCCTCGCGGGCGCTATCTCGCTGGACTTTGGCGGCAAGCGCGGAAGCGCCACGGCGTGCGGATGGATCGACGGCGTGGGCTACATCGGCGGCGCGTACGCCGGCGAAGGCATCGGCCGCATCGCTCAGAACAGCGGCTGGAGCGCGGCGTTCTTCACCCTGGCCGGGGTGGCGGTCGTATCGTGCCTGGCGGCGGCCCTCTACTGGTTCCAGCAAAGCCGCTCGGTACCGGTGCCCGATCCCGCCCCGGTCCTGGAGAGCGCCGCGCCATGATGAGCGCGGAGGGGATCAGGATGAGCACGCTCTCCCCCGCGGACCAGCAGCGGTTCTTCGCCACGGTTGCCGCCACGGGCCGGCACGACCCTCTGGCGGCTGGTCGCCCGGGTGGCGGGAGGAACGCTCCGGCTGGAGTACCATCCGGAAGCGGCGATAGAACCCCAGGCGGAGGATGAGCATACAGTAGCGGTGCGGTTCGCCTACGTGTTCCCGGGGCCGGAGGACGCCACCACCATCTGGACCATCACGCCGAATGGGGACGCCCTTAACGTCAGCGGGTCGCACCAGCTAGGGCGCACGGAGAGCACCAGCCGCGCGCCCTAGCCCTGGAGGAGCGACTCGGCGCCATCTATCCAGATCTCCGTGCCACTGATGTGATTCGAAGCGTCCGACGCCAGGAACAGCACGAGCTGCGCGACCTGCTCCGCGCGGCCGGGCTTCCCGTCCGTGAGCGGGATGGCGCCCTCCGGGAACTCTACCGGCTCCTTCTCGCGCTCCACGTTGCGCTGCTCCGTGTTCTCGCCAATGTTGGTGGTGATGGCGCCGGGACAGATGACGTTGACGCGGACGCGGTGCTTCGCCAGCTCCAGCGCCACCATCTTGGCGAAGGCGACCTGTCCCGCCTTGGAGCTGGAGTAGGCGCTGGCGCCGGTGTTGCTGAAGATCCGCGTGCCGTTCACGCTGGACGTGATGATGACGGAGCCGCCCTGCTTCTTGAGGTACGGGACGGCGTACTTAACGGTGAGGAACGTGCCCTTGAGGTTGATGGCGAGGGTGCGGTCCCACTCCTCCGGCTTCAGGTCCTCCAGCGGCGCCCACACGCCGTTGATGCCCGCGTTGGCGAAGACGATGTCCAGTCTGCCGAACCGCTGGACGAGCTCTTGCACCGCGCGCTGCATCTCGCCGGGGTTAGAGACGTCGGCGGCGAGTGGGATCGCCCGGCCCCCACCGCGCTCGATCTCGGCGACGGTGTGGAGCAGCTCGTCGTCTGTGTTGTGGCCCAGAGCGCCGACTCGGGCGCCCTCGCGCGCCAGCAGTATGGCCGCCGCCTTCCCGATACCCGATCCGGCCCCCGTGATGAGGGCCCCGCGCCCCTCTAGCTGCATCCCCGCACCTCCTGTACCGCCCGCGCCTACCGGAACGGGAGAGTTCCGGTAGGGATTCGCCGGCACGCATAAGGACGGGAGGCCGGCGGAGCAGGTTCCTCTGGGCGGTACAGACAACCTGCGCAGCTAGAGACCTGCGAGCTCCTTCATTCTGGACAGGCGGTCTGGTTCGTTCTTGGCGTGCCACGGGTCCTGGGATAGCTCTGCGTAGGCGCGGGCGAACCAGCCGCGGGCCTCTTCCCGCTGGCCCTTCAGCAGCAGGAGCTCACCCAGCTCTTCGTAGACATAGGGGGCCTTCTCACCGCGCCGATCCCTCTCGGCAAGCACCTCCTGCTGGATCGCCAGCGCCTCCTCGTTTCGCCCGAGCATGCGCAGCGCCCGGCCGACGGAGTACCGCGCGAGAAGGCTAGGGACCGCCTCCTGCCGCTCCTGCCGGATCTTGAGCCCCTTCTGGAACGCGTCCAGCGCCTCCTCATACCGGCCCATGTCGTGGTAGCTCCAGCCGATGTTGTTGTAGAGGGTGCCCAGCCAGTTGCGCGCCTTTGGGTCGGCGCTCTTCTCGGCCATCTCCATCGCTCTTAGATCCCAGGTGATCTGCTCCTCCGGCGGGACCACAATGCCCATCATGTGGGCGGCGTCCACCGCCAGGTTGTCCTCGCCGGCCGCCTGCGCCAGTTCCAGAGCCTCCTCAAAGAGCGGGCGGGCCTTCCCCGGTTGGAGGGCGGAGTTGAAGGCTCGGCCGCGCTCCAGCAGGTACCGGACCCGGGCGCGGCGGAGGTCCGGCGTGAGGCCCTGCTCGACACGGTCCAGGATGGCGTGCGACTCGTCGAAGCTGCGCCGCAGGCTGTGGGTACGGGCGATCTGGGTAAGCAGCTCCAGCAGGTAGCTGGGATTGCCGCTCCGTTCCGCCTGCGGCAGGATCTCGCGGAACCGCTGCTCGCTTTCAGCGGGCTTACCATAGTCCCAAAGAGCATCGATCTCAGGTAACGAAGCGCTATTGGTCAAGGGGATATCCTTTGCATCGCGCACCAGAATCACCTACACTGTACTGGAAAGGAGCTGTCTGTCGCATGAGCGATATGCTGAGTCGAATAGAGCGGGAGGCAGGAGTCCCCGACCTCGCTGCCCTCCTATCCGAACGACTGACGGCAGCGGATCTGCACTCACTCCTGTTGGAAGTATATCGCCGGCGGGCCGCCGCACGAACGGCGGCGGCAGTGCTGGCAGAGTACCAGGCGAACCGATTCGTCCATCCAGCGCGCGTGGATCCGCGGCTCTTGCTGGAGTGGGACCGGGTGGCATACGCGGCTCTTCCTTACGGATTCGCCGCCCTGGAGCTTTCACCTCTCTGCCCCCTGGGCACGAGCTCTGCGGTGGTCACTATCAGCCAGAACAGGTCGGTAGTAACGGCGCGCAACCTGGAGGTGGTGTCCGACCCCACAAACGTGCTGGCGCTGGAGTGCGCGGCGAGGCGGCGCGGTCTCCTGGCGACAGATGCGCGTTGCTCCGAGCCGGTGCGCCTCGCGGCCAGCCACAGGACTCTGCGACCCCAGTTCTACGGAAATCCACGGCTGCTGCCCCACTTCCGGCTTTTTAGCCTCTGCACCGCCGGAAGGGACACCGGCGCCGGACGATTCGAGAATGAGGCGCTCTCGGAGCACGTGCGGTTCTATGTCCACGCCCTGCGAAGCTTCCTGGGACCGGATGCGCTGTTTCGAGTTTTGATAACCGATCTTAGTTCCGAGGCTCCCTCAGAGCGACTGGCCGCAGGCTGCGTAGCCCCACTGCAGCAGGAGCTTCCCGGTACGGAGTTCGGTTTCGACCAACAGCGTACGTCCGGTCGTGGTTACTACCGCAGTGTTTGCTTTCACGTATATGCAGTCACGCCTGAGAAGCCCGTGGAGCTCGCGGATGGCGGCGACGTGGACTGGACGCAGAAGCTGGTCGGCAGCGCGAAGGAACGCCTGTTCATTAGCGGGATCGGCAGTGAGCGCGTCTGCGGGCTTCGCGGCGGCTACGGGGATTCCCATTCGCCACGGTAGCTCTCTTCAGGTGGGAACGGTACCAGGAGCGGAAGGCGTAGTCGCGGGCGCGAGGATGCGGTTCAGGTAGTCGCCGGAGGCGGGGCAGCGTTCGAGATCGGGAGAGACCGGCAGCGGCATCGAATCGGTGGATCATGGCAGAAGGATACGGGTTCCTTCGCGGCGAGGAGCTGGACAGGATTCTGGCAGACCGGCGTGTGCCGAAGGACGAGATCCGTCAGGCGGTGGAGGCGCTCTCCGGGCCGGACCCGGCGGGCGTCATCCCTGCATCGGCAGTCACATACGACGTGGTCGCCAATATCGCCGCCTATCTGCACTTGGTCCAGGGCAGGTATGTGCTGGCCGACCCGGTATGGAATGCGCTGGTCACCGTGCATCCAGCCGCGCGGGCCATCTTCTGGCACGAGTACCAGGAGCTGCACGCCTACCGCAGCCTGGGGATTACCGATCCTCTACGCGTAGATCGGCTGGAGGAAACCTATTGGCGCGCTCATGCTAAGGCGAGTTGGGAGGAAGCATTGTACTGGTTCGCCTGGGCCGACGTGGAGGAGGTCGATGCCTCGGCGGAAGCATTCTTCCTCGCCACCCCACTGCGAGTGACCGCCGACATCCGGCGTGCCCGCGCCACTTTGGAGAGCTTCTGGGGGATTCGCCTCAAACAGCCGGACGCGGTAGAATTAGCCAAGGCGCGGGAGTTCTATGCCGCGAAGCACCTTAGCTGGAGGGAGATCCGCGGGTGAAGGCAAAGAGAGCAACCTTGAGATTCCGGCCCGTTTTATTTGGGGACCTTGAGGAGCCCGCCATGGTAGGGTTCCTTGAGACGGACGAGTCCGGCCAGACGTACTTCCATGATGGAAACATAACATGGCCAGTCGAATCGAATCTGGAGGATGCCGAAATCACGGATCTCCCGGAGGCATGGACTGGCCAGGGCGTTCCGGTACATATTCTCGAGGTGGAGACCGTCTCGGGCGACGGTGACGAGGAGGCGTTCGGAAGACTGCTGAAGCGGCTGGAACAGCTTCACTCGTCCGTGCCTGTCACTGCTGCTTAACCGCAATCTCCCCGCTGCTCAGGCCGTTCGGCGCGTCTGGATCCCGATATTCCTGCCAACGGTTATGCGCTGCGGAAGCTCTCCAGGCGGGCGAGGTACCAGTCCGGAAAGCCGTACTCGCGGGCGGGACCGGCGATGCGGTCCAAGTATTCGCCGGAGGCCGGCCTGGGCTCCAGGTGCGGGGCGGTGTAGCAAAGGGCGGGCCGCAGCGCGCCGTCCAGCGTCTCCGCAAGCACTGCCTCCGGCAGGTAGACGCCGCCGAGCCCGTGCTCCGCGTACTCATACAGCCGGCGCAGCTCCGCGTGCGTGACGGTGGCCAGGATCCCGTAGACGGTGTGCTCGTCGGAGCGCACCAGGTTCGCCAGCGGCTGGATGCGGATATCGAAACCGCTGAGCCGGGCGACCTTCAGCCTCTCCGGCACGCAGCCGTGCTCGACCAGCACCTGCCGGTTGATAAAGGACCCGTAGAAGAACGCCCATACCCGCGGCTCCATTGCTATCTGCTTCTCCGCTCGGCTGACTCACTATTCTCTTACAGGTGGACCTGCACGTGCGGCCGCCCCTGGAGGCGGAGGACGGCTCGGCCGGCGTCCGCGTTATAGCTTAGCCCTGCAGGGTGGCCATCTACCGTGACCGACGGGCGCTGCTTGAGGCCGGCTAGCAGCACATAGTAACCCTCACGCGGCCAGGCGTTGACGGTGAAGGACGTGAAGGACAGGGTTCCGGTCTCCTCTCGCTCCTCCGTGATCGCCCCGGGCGCATGTACCAGCAAGCCGCTCTCGCCGAACGCGCGGAAGTCGTACAGAGGCTGCCCCGTGAGCAGGCGCGCGGCGTTGACCTGGAGCGTGGCCGGATTGATGGCGGCATCGTTGCGGAGCTGGGCTCGGAGGTTGAATGAGTCCGGCAGCAGCCCCTGCCGCTCCGGGCTTAAGCCGTGGAGCCTTGCCTCCTGTGGGTCTCCCTTGACAACGGGCCACGTCTGCGCAATGCCGGAGGCCGTGATACCGTCTGCCAACCGCTTCCAGGGACCATTTGGGTCGTACCGCTCGAAACGGTACAGCGCGTCCGCATACACGAGTCCGCACCACTGGACCGGGAGCCCCATCCAGTTGGGTGCGATCCAGTGCGTGGCGCCGAGGACGGGAATGGTGGCGTACGGCCCCACCATCGGCGGATTCCCCGGACCTAGAGCGCTCCCTCTCCCAGTCCGCGCAGGCGGACTTTGCCTTGGGTAGCCCGCGACTTCAGTCGCCGGGCCAGGGTGGACTTCTGGTCCCATTGGATTCCGCAGATAGACGAACGGTACTCCCGTCCAGGCCCAGTAGCGCGCCTGATCGAGGAACGTCCGCTCGCCGGTGAGCTCGTAGCCCAGCGTGTAGGCGCGCAGCAGGTTGGCGGAGGCGAGGATGTCCGGAGTATGGAGGGGCACCTCCCACGTCTGCGCGCCGCGTGGAACGGTGTCGGAATACGGGTCGAGCTGCCGCAGCCGGTACAACCCCTCCTGGATCAGCGCACGGTCGCCGGACTCCACCCCATCCTCCAGGACCGCGGCGACAATCTGGGCGGTGAGGCCATTGGCGTCCGGACGGGAGCTGGTACGGCCGAGGTCCTCGCCGCCGGGCGGAGCATGGTAGAGCACCCGCCCATCCGGCTCGAACCGGCCGAGAAGGGCCCGTCCGGCCTCGGCCGCGCGGGCCGCGCACTCCTCCACGTGGCCAAAGACGAGCGCCGGCAGCGGGTACCGCACGTGCCCCACTCCGGCGTCATTGTAGTCCTGGGGCGCTACGGCCGAAATGGCCTGCCGCGCCTGCTCCTGCAATTGCGTCTGGAGATCGCCCCCTGACGACTGATGACTGATGACTGACGACTGGACCGCCAGCCACTCCATCAGTGCGGCGGCATCTGCGGCAGGCTGCGGCCGGAATCCGCCCGGCCAGGCGTGACGGTAGAGATTCCCGTCCCTCACCCGGGACTCCAGCCAGCCGGCGGAGGCCAGCGCCACATACCCGGCGAGGTCCTGGCCGGGGTCAGGCACGGGTGGGAGGCCGTGGAGCGCCACGTACTGCTGGATGGCGGGAACCACGCTGTGGCCGCGGCCGCCCAGGATGGTAGCGCGCAGCCGCAGAGGACTCCCCGGTCGGAGCGGAACGCCCTCATACGGCAGCAGGCTCCCCTCCTCCCGCAGGTTGGGATCCGCGCCGGGATAGAGCAGGCCCATCACGTGGCCGCCGGAGTGGAAGAGGCGGTCGGGCGAATCGAAGAGGGCGCTGATCTGCGGCTGCGGCTCCCAGGCGAGGCCCACGTAGGCGTTCCGCGCCTGGATGGCCATGAGTGGGACGGTGATCTTCTCCGGGTCCGGCACCTGCCGGTGCGCTCCGACGCCGATGATGTCCGCCTCGGAGCTGCTCGGCTCGTCGTCCAGGTACTCCAGTCCGCAGAAGAG
>CAYNFH010000266.1:0-8090 GCA_964396385.1 uncultured Chthonomonadaceae bacterium
GTGAGGGCGAAATGTTTGACTACAATGTAGGCTTTCATACGGACTGCGATGGAGTCACCCGGCGGGACTTTCTGCGCGTGGGGGGCCTGACCATCCTGGGCCTGACGCTGCCGGACCTGATCCGCGCCGCCAGCGCCGCGCCGGCCAAGCGTGACGTCTCCTGCATCCTGCTCTGGATGGGCGGCGGGCCGAGCCACATCGACACGTTCGACCCGAAGCCGGACGCGCCGCAGGAGTATCGCGGCGAGTTCAAGGCCATTCCCACCAACGTGAGCGGCGTCCAGATCTGCGAAAAACTGCCGAAGCTCGCGAAGCAGATGGACAAGCTCTCTATCATCCGCTCCGTCACCTCGCCGGACGGCTCGCACGAGACTGCCACGCACTACCTGCTCACCGGCTATCCCGGGAATCCCGCGGTCGTCTATCCCGGGTACGGCTGCGTGGTAGGCCGGGAGAAGGGTGGGCAGAGCGGCCTGCCACCGAACATGATGTTCGGCGGACTGCAGTTCGGTTATGGGGGCGCTGGGTACATGGGACCGCGCTACAATCCGTTCATTATTACCGGCGACCCGAACAGCCCCGGCTTCAGCGTGCGCGACGTGAGCCCGCCGCAGGGCGTGGACTTGGACCGCGTGGAGCGGCGCCGCACGATCCTGGAGGAACTGGACACCTTCCAGCGGGGAGTCGAGGCGCGGCAGAAGGCCGTCCAGACCATGGACGACTTCTATTCTCAGGCCTTCAGCCTCATCACCTCACCCGTGGCCAAGAAGGCTTTTGACCTTAAGCAGGAACCGGACAAAACGCGCGACGCCTACGGCCGAAACTACTTCGGCCAGAGCTGCCTGCTGGCACGACGGCTCGTCGAGGCGGGGGTGCGCTTCGTCACCGTGAACTATGGTGGCTGGGACACGCACGAGAACAACTTCAACGCGCTCAAGAACGGTCTGCTTCCGAATCTGGACACCGGCTACGCCGCCCTGCTGCAGGACCTGCACCAGCGCGGGATGCTGGATAGCACGCTGGTCGTCTGGATGGGCGAGTTCGGCCGGACTCCCAAGGTGAACTCCTCCGCCGGCCGCGACCACTGGCCCAACGGCATGTCCATCTGCATAGGCGGGGGCGGCGTGAAAACGGGGATGCTGGTCGGTGCCACCAACGAGCGCGGCGAGAACCCGAAGGACCGGCCCCTCCGCGTAGAAGATATGGCCGCAACCCTGTACAAAGCGCTGGGGATAGACTACGAGAAGGAGTACATGTCCCCGGAGAACCGGCCGCTGAAGATCAACTACGATGGCCAGCCCATCGCGGAGCTGCTGTAGGGCCCGATTCAGGTCATGTCAGGAGTCCTGATGGCGCGTGCCGTCGTGGCAGCCTCTCGGATGGCTTCGCGGGCCATCCCAAACCGTCCGCGCAGGGTGTGGAGAAGCATCAGTGCTGCGGCGCGGGAGAGGATGGCGAAGCGGACGCCTATCGTCCCTGTGAGGCCGTACCACTTGGCGCAGTAGCGGTAGCGGTCCCGCCACATTTGGCGCTCCGCCCACGGTGCAGTCTTGACGCTTGCGCTTCCGAGGTGGACGACGCGCGGCTCCGGAACGTACAGGATTCTCCACCTAGCCTTGTGCAGCCGCACGCAGTAGTCGTTGTCGTTGTAGAAGAGAAACAGCCGCGGGTCCATCTCGCCGACCTGCCGGTACGCCACTCCCCGCACCACCAGGCACGTGAACTGGCTGTGCCGCACGTCCTGCTCCCGGTCGAAGTCGAATTCCGGTCCGCTCCACCGGCGAAATAGCCCCAGCCTGGGGAAGAGCACCGCCAGCCCGGAATCCTGCAGCCAGGCCATCGCCAGCGTATGCCCCAACCAGCAGGAGCGCTGCGACTGGCCATCCGGACCGACATTGCGCGGGGTGATAGCCCCAATGGCGGAGTCTGCTTCCAGGCGATCAATGAGCCGGGCCAGCGTGTCGGGGGAAAGCATGGCGTCGGAGTTCAGGAAACAGACGTGCCGGCCGTTGGCGTCGCGCAGCCCCAGGTTGTTGGCTTCGGCGTATCCCAGGTTTTGCTCGCTGCGGATCCACCGGACCTCGGGAAAGCGCTCCCGAACCGATGATAGGTCCTCCGGCGATGCGTTGTCAACGACCGTAGCTTCCCAGGTAGCACCCCCGCTTGCACGCAGGCTGCCCAGGCACCGCTCCAGCAGGTCCGCGCGGTTGTAGGCCGGGATCACGACGGATATGTCAGGGCACTCGGTCATGGGAGGTTGACACCGAGATTGTACTCTCAGGCTAGCTCCCGGTCACCTTGTCCCTCTGGCACTCTGTCAACTCCTCATTCGTCCGGATGGCGCAGACTCCAATCCTCGGGAAGCGAACCGCCGTTGAGGCGGCGCACGACGTCTTCGATGAGCTCGTCCGGGGTGGAGGCGCCGGCGGTCACCCCGATCACCGACTTGCCTTCGAGCCAATCCTCCCGTACGTCTTCGGCCGTCTGTACCTGGTAAGCCGGAATCCCGGCCTCTTCACAGAGCTGCCGTAGCCGGCGCGTGTTGGCGCTGCTCGTCCCGCCGATGACGATGGCCACCTCCACTTCGGCGGCCATTCTTCGGGCGGCGTCCTGAAGCGCGTCCGTCGCGCCGCAGATCGTGTTGATCACCCTCACGTCGGAGACGCGGCGGCAGAGCGCCGCCACGGCAGCTTCGAACTCGTCGGCGCGCCGGGTCGTCTGGCTCACTAGCCCTACGCGGCGCGCTAGCTTTACGGTCGGTATCTCCTCCGGAGACCCGACGACCGTTACGGTTCCACAGGCCGCCTCTACGGCGCCAATCACGCCCTTCACCTCCGAATGTCCCGCGTCTCCCAGCAGCAGCACCTGAAATCCCTCTCGGTGGAGCGCCACGGCGGCCCGATGTACTTTGGTCACGAAGGGGCAGGTCACGTCCACCACCCGCAGTCCGCGCTGCCGCACCCGGCCGAGCACGAAGGGGGAAACACCATGCGCAGACAGAATCGCGGTGCCGAGCGGCAGGTCCTCCACGGCAGACACCGTACCGATGCCATCTCCGGCGAGGCGGCTCACCACCTGCTCGTTATGCACAATAGGGCCCAGGCACGTGACGGGCCCCACCTGCTCCGCGCGCGTCTGCTCCGCCATCTTCAGCGCCCGCCTGACGCCGAAGCACACTCCCGCCACCTCCGCGAGGACAATCTTGCGATCCGCCATTTTGGAATCTCCTGTACCTGCTCCAAAGTACTTTGTGCAACAAAGTATAGCACAGATCCTCGGGCTGCGCAATCCGGCGCGCGAAGGACCGGCTCGTGCTGGACGGTTGCCTCGGCCATAATGGCTGCATGAGCCGTGCCGAAGCGACCGAACGTGCCGAATGCGGAGCGCCGCGCGTCGCCGTGGTGATCCCCGCCTACAATGGCGCTGACTACCTCGCGGAGACGATCCTCTCCGTCCGCCGCCAGTCGCTCCAGAACTGGAGCCTGCTCGTGGTGGACGACGGATCAACCGACCGCACGGCCGACGTCGTGCGTGCCGCGACAGGGGAGGATGCGCGGATACGGTTGGTGCGTCAGGAGAATAGGGGCGTGGCCGAGGCACGCAACCGAGGCCGCGCCGAATCGGATCCGGATGTGCACTACGTGGCGTTCCTGGACCAGGACGACCTCTGGGAGCCGGACACGCTGGAGCTGCTGGTAGCATCGCTGGAGTCGCAGCCGGCTTTCGTCGCGGCACACGGCCTGGTCCGGGCCATCGACGCCGGTGGAAGGCCAATCCCGGGAGATGACCTCGCCGACAAGATGGGGACCAGGAGGAGCATCGAAGGACGCCGGGCGGTAAGCTGGCCGGTGGACCGGCCCACCACCTTCGGCGTGCTCGCCGTCGAGTGCTGCATCCCGTCGCCCGGGGCGGTGCTCATTCGCCGCACGGCACTGGAGCGGGCCGGCGGCTTCGAACCCGCCACTACCCCGTGTGACGACTGGGACCTCTGGATCCGTCTGGCCCGTCTGGGGGATTTCGGCTTCGTGAATAAGGTGCTACTGAACTGGAGGAGGCACGCGGGCGTCGAGTCCGGTCGCTCCAAGCGGTGGCGCCACGCCTATTTCCTGGTCCGCGCCCGAATGGCCTCCTCGCCAGACAACACGCCTGAGCAGCGGCAGCTTGCCTTCGCGAGCCACCGTCTCCTGTGCCGCGACCTTGTGGCAGCCGCCCGGACGGATGCGGGGCGCGGCAACATACGTGAGGCTGCCAGGCACTTGCGGAGGGCCGCCTACGCGGCTTACCGACTGTTGCGGCCGGTTACACCGCCGCCAGCACGGAGCGGATCCAGTTGAGGTTTTCCAGGGGAGCCAGGCCGTAGTGGTAGAACTCCAGTCCCTCGGCGCCGGCGTCCACCGCCGCGCGGGCGGCGGACGCTAGATGCTCCTCCGAGCCCACGTACGGAACAATGGCCTGCAGCCCCGCGTGGACCGGCGTGCTGCCCCGCCGGACGGCAACGTCCGCAACCTGCTTGCGGATTCCGTCCGGCTCCTTGTGGAACGCCTGGGTGAGCAGCCGGTCGCACCACTGGCGTGCCTGGGAGAGGGTCACGCCGGCCAGCGCGCCGGTAGTGGTCGGCGTGGGGCTCACCATTACGCTGAGCACCTGCGGCTCGTTCACCAGCCAGTAGAGCTCCTCCATCAGCGTCAGCACGACCTCGTCGCGAGCCTGGAGGATGCCGTCGGCCGTATCCTCTCCAAGGACTTCGGAGACGCCGCTCAGCGCGTCTTCACCTCCGTTGCGGTATCGGCCCGCGAAATAACCGCGCATCTCCTGCACCACAGCCTCCCGCGCGGCGCCCGCATCCACATTCTGTGCCTGCATCCTCTCTCTGCAGTGGGGGCAGAAGCAGATTGAGAGCAGGAAGCGGTGCAGGTCGTCCAGCACGATCCCGGTCTTACTGTGGTGGCCGGAGTGGTCGATGCCCATGTACCCCACGGATTCAAGCTCGATGGTGGACACTTCGCTGCGGGACGCCAGGGAGCCCATGACGGCGATGGCGTAGGCGCGCACGTCGGGGTGCGCGGGGCAGAGGCCGAAGAGGTAGCGGTCCCCAAACGCGTTCTCGATGGTGCAGTCCGGAAATCGAGTGCCCAATCGTGTGTTGTGCGTAAGGACCGTCCAGGCATGGACCTTCAGCCCTCGCCGCCGGGCCATCTCACAGACGGTGTGGAGTGGATCCAGGTGCTCGCACAGCTCGGAGAGCACAGGTTTGATCCGGCAGGGCTCCGTGCGGCTCTGCTCCGGGTGGAAGTAGAGGACCCCGCCCTCCCCATGGTAGACGGCGCGGACGGGGTTGTGCGGACACAGCGTGCGGACCGTGTGGTAGGCCGCCGCGACGCTCACTCCCTCAAGCCCAGCGTCCGCGATACGGTCCGCTGCCTCCGGCCCTTCGTCCAGGAAATCCCACGGATATGCCCAGATCGCAGAGTACATCGCAGCCCCTTCAGGCGAGGGATGAAGGTTGAGGGTTGAGGTCCCGGACTCCGGACTTCGGACTTCCGTTATTCGACCCCGAATCCTGAACCCTACAATATGTACCGGCTAAGGTCCTCGTCCTTGACGATGCTCTCCAGCCGGTCGCGCACGTATGCCGCATCGATCCGCACGTGCTTCTCCTCCAGGTCCGGGGCGTCAAAGGAGACCTGCTCCAGCAGCCGCTCCATCACGGTGTGCAGCCGTCGAGCCCCTATGTTCTCGCTCTGCTCATTGACGCGGGCCGCGAACGCAGCGATCTCGTCGATGGCGTCCGGAGTGAACTCGAGCTCCAAGCCTTCCGTGGCCATCAGGGCGGAGTACTGGCGGATTAGCGCGTTCTTGGGCTCCGTCAGGATGCGCTTGAAGTCCGCCTCCGTCAGGTTTTCCAGCTCCACCCGGATGGGGAGCCTTCCCTGAAGCTCCGGAATCAGGTCGGAAGGCTTGGAAACGTGGAAGGCGCCAGCCGCGATGAAGAGCACGTGGTTGGTCCGGATTGGCCCATACTTGGTGGTAACGGTTGACCCCTCGATGATGGGTAAGATGTCGCGCTGCACGCCTTCCCGGGAGACATCCGGACCCCGGCCGCCCTCGCGGCCGGCGATCTTGTCCACCTCGTCCACAAAGATGATCCCGGTCTGCTCCGTGCGCTCTACGGCTTCCCGGATTATGGCGTCGTGGTCGATGAGGTTGCGGGCCTCCTCCTGGGCCAGGATGTCCCGGGCCTCTTTGACGGAGACACTCCTCTGCTTGCGGTTCCGGTTGACGAAGTTGCCCAGCGCGCTCTGGAGGTCCCCCATATTCATCTCCTCCATGCCCTGGGGAGAGAAGACCTGCATGAACGCAGGACTCGTGCTCTGTTCCACCTCCACGTCCACCCGCTTGTCATCGTGCGCGCCGGCACGCACCTGCTCGCGGAGCTTGGCCCGGATCCGCTCGTCGCGCTCGCGCTGGCGCGCCTCTTCCTCTTCGTCGTCCGGCTCTGATGTCAGCTCCTCGGGCGCTTTGGACATCGGCTGCCCGCCGAACAGCGTCCCCCACGTCTGTCTGAACACCTCGGCGGTATCGCGGTCTTCGCGCTTGCGCCGGCCCCGGGGGCGCGGGTGCAGCATATCGACAATACGGGAGATCGCGCGCTCCTCCGCCTCCTCGCGCACGGACTCCATCTTCTCCGCCTCCACCATGCGGACCGCCACCTGCGCCAGGTCTCGGACCATCGAATCGACGTCCCGGCCGACGTAGCCAACCTCCGTGAACTTGGTCGCCTCCACTTTGATGAATGGCGCCCGCGCAAGGACGGCGAGCCTTCTCGCGATCTCGGTCTTCCCGACGCCTGTTGGGCCGATCATCAGGATGTTCTTGGGAATGACCTCATCCCGCAGGTCCTCGCCCAGAAGCCGCCTGCGGTAGCGGTTCCGCAGAGCGATGGCCACGGATCTCTTGGCATCCTTCTGTCCCACGATGTACTTGTCCAGCTCAGCAACAATCTGGCTGGGAGTCAAATCATCCATCCGCGTTCCTAGTAGTCTCACACACAAGTGTGGCCCTCAACCCTCAACTCTCAACCATCAGCCAATCGGGGCCGCGTCATTATAGCCATGCGGATTGCTGCCCGTCAACGCGCCTCGGGGCGCAGGATTCCGGCCCGGCGAGCACAAATCTCACCAGCATATCCCCAGGAGGCCCGAGATGCCGGAAGAGGTCGAGGTAGAGACCAAGGAGCTTCAGGAGACTATCCAGGAGCTCCACGAAGAGCGCAAGGAGCGTGAAGAGGAGGAGAAGAAGTCCGCCTGGACGCGGTACATCGCCCTGACGACCGCCATCCTGGCAGTGTTCGCCGCCATTGGCGCCCTGTTGTCTGGCGGCCTCGTGAACGAGGCCATGATGGACCAGCTCAAGGCGTCTGACACGTGGAACGAGTACCAGGCCGCCCGTCAGAAGGACTACCTGCTCACCCTGGAAGCCAATGCGCTGATAGACCGCGGGGCTCGCCCTTCCGCTCCTGCGCCGAACGGCGGTCCGGCGGCCGAGGCGGCCTCCAGCAAGAGCCGTGCCGGGCACGAGCGGAGTGTTGGTAAGTCCTCCCACGCGGCTGCCGCGAGAGAATGGAAACCGCTTTCCCCGGATGCTCGGGCGGAGGAGTATGTCACACGCGCTCAGCGCGAGGCGGACAAGGAAGCGGACCTTCAGAAGAAGGCGACGGGGCTGGAGAAGGAGGCGGAACACCTCAACCACGCGCACCACAGCTTCGCTTACTCGGTCGCGCTGATCCAGGTGGCAATTGCCCTGTCCGCGGTCGCGGCCCTGCTCAAAATGAAGGCCGTCTGGGGGATCAGCATTCTGGCCGGACTGGCCGGAATCGTGCTGTTCGGGCTCGGCCTGGTGACTATGCCGCGTTCTCACTCCGAGCATGCTGCTCCTGGCCAGGAACCGGAACGCCACGCCCGTTTGTCCGTACCCGGATGTACCGCCTCGCCATGGTGTGCCACAGGGACGGAAATAGGTCAGAGAGTGTGATCGCTACCCGGGAGAGTGGTAGGCCATAAACAACCGGCGGGGTACGGAGGCCCACGCGA
>CAYNFH010000267.1:0-8055 GCA_964396385.1 uncultured Chthonomonadaceae bacterium
CCGAAGGACCTGCTGGAGCTGGTGGAGGATGTGCTGCTGAACCGCCGGTCGGACTCTACCGAGCGGCTTCTGGCGTTCGCGGAGACAGTGAAGCAGCAGGGGAAGACCCAGCAGAAGGACGAGGCATGGCGGCAGGGGACGGTGGAGGAGCGGCTCTCCCACGCGCTGGTCAAAGGGCTCCTGGACTACATCGAAGCCGATACGGAGGAGGCGCGGCAGAAGTACGGCCGCCCCCTGGCGGTGATCGAGGGTCCCCTGATGGACGGCATGAACGTAGTGGGAGACCTGTTTGGGGCGGGCAAGATGTTCCTGCCCCAGGTGGTGAAGAGCGCTCGCGCCATGAAGAGGGCGGTGGGCGTGCTGCTGCCCTACATGGAGGCGGAGAAGCAGGCGGGCGGAGCGAGCAGCAACGGCCGCATCGTGATGGCCACGGTGAAGGGCGACGTGCACGACATCGGCAAGAACATCGTGGGCGTGGTGCTCGGCTGCAACAACTACGACGTGATCGACCTCGGCGTCATGGTCCCGTCCGAGAGGATCCTACAGACTGCGCGCGAGGTGCAGGCGGACGCCATCGGGCTGAGCGGGCTCATTACCCCTTCTCTGGACGAGATGGTCCACGTGGCGCAGCAGATGGACCGGGAGGGGTTCAGCATCCCCCTGCTGATAGGTGGCGCGACGACCAGCATGGCGCATACCGCGGTGAAGATTGCGCCGGCGTACCGGAATGCCGTGGTCCACGTACACGACGCCTCGCGCGCGGTGGGAGTGGTCGGCAGCCTGTTGAGCGCGGATTTGCGAGACAGGTTCCACGAGCAGAACCGGCTGGATCAGCAGCAGGCGCGCGAGCGACACGCCGGTCGGCGCGAGCAGAAGGCGACGCTCCCGCTCGCCGAGGCCCGAGCGAGGCGCACGCCCACGGACTGGTCCACCAGCCCCATCGCCAGGCCGTCGTTCCTGGGGGTCCGGACCGTGCAGCCGGAGCTGTCGGAGCTGGTTCCGTACATCGACTGGTCGCCCTTCTTCCACGCGTGGGAGCTGCGCGGCCGGTTCCCGGCCATCCTGGAAGACGAGGTGGTCGGCGCGCAGGCGCGGGAGCTGTATGACGACGCGCGGGAGCTCCTCGGCTGCCTGGTAGGGGAGAGGCGGCTCCAGGCGCGCGGTGTCTACGGCTTCTTCCCGGCCAACGCGGTGGGGGACGACATTGAGCTGTACGCCGATGATTCACGCGAACACCGGCTGGCCACCTTCCACACGCTGCGCCAGCAGGTGGACAAGCGCGATGGGCAGGTGAACTATGCGCTCGCCGACTTCATCGCGCCAAAGAGCAGTGAGGTGGGGGACTACCTGGGTCTCTTCGCGGTGACCACCGGCCACGGACTGGAGGAGCTGGTCCGCCGGTTCGAGCGGGAGGCGGACCCGTACAACTCCACCATGGCCAAGGCACTCGCGGACCGGCTTGCCGAGGCGTTCGCGGAGTACCTGCACAAGCAGGCGCGGATCGATTGGGGCTACGGGAAGGATGAGCGGCTGGACAACGAGGACCTCATTCGCGAGCGGTACCGGGGCATCCGGCCCGCGCCGGGCTATCCGGCCTGTCCGGATCATACGGAGAAGCGCACGCTCTTCGACCTGCTGCGAGCGGAGGAGAACGCCGGCATCACGCTGACGGAGCATTTTGCCATGCTGCCGCCAAGCTCCGTGAGCGGCCTCTACTTCTCCCATCCCGGGTCGCGCTACTTCCCGGTCGGGCGGATCGAGCGGGATCAGGTTGAGGACTACGCCGCGCGCAAGGGGATGACGGTGGAGGAAGTGGAGCGCTGGCTTGGGCAGAATCTAAACTATGAGCCCGCATGACGGCGCTCCAGGCGATCCTGCTCTTCCTGGCTGCGGCGGTTGCCGGAGCGCTCAACTCGGTGGCCGGTGGCGGCAGCTTCATCTCCTTCCCTGCCCTGGTCTTTGCGGGTGTTGACCAGAAGATTGCCAATGCGACCAACACGGTAGCGCTCTGGCCGGGCTCCGTAGCCAGCGTAGGCGCATATCGCGCCGAGTTGGCAGCCCGCAAGCACGAACTGCTCTCGCTCGGAACCGTGAGCGTCATCGGCGGCGTGCTGGGAGCGGAGCTCCTGCTGCACACCAGCAAGCAGGCGTTCGTGCGGCTGCTGCCGTTCCTGCTGCTGGCCGCGACGCTGCTCTTCACATTCGGCGGCAAGGTCACGAAGCGGATTCAGGCGCGGGTGGGCCGCCGCGTCCGCGGCCCCGCCTGGATAGGGCTGGCCGGCGTAACCCTCCTGCAGCTCGTCATCGCCACGTACGGGGGATACTTCGGCGGCGGAATCGGCATTCTCATGCTGGCCAGCCTGGCGCTGATGGGGATGGATAACATCCACGCCATGAACGCACTTAAGACGGTGCTGGCGAGCCTCATCAACGGTGTCGCGGTGGCGCTGTTCATCGCGGCAGGGGTGGTCGTATGGCCGCAGGCGTGCGTGATGATCGTGGGCGCCATCGCGGGCGGGTACGGCGGCGCCTACTACGCACAGAAGATAGCGCCGGCCCGTGTGCGGTCGGTGGTGATAGCGGTAGGATTTGGGATGACGGGATACTTCTTCTGGACGACGTATGTGGGGCGATTGTAGGGGCGGCCACGCGGGGCCGCCCCTACACGAGGGAATGTACTGTTGTCTGAATCTGGTGGGTTGTATGTAGCGACGCTGACGCCGTTTGACAGCGTGGGGAGGGTGGACCTCGGCGCGCTCCGCAGGCACGTGACGTTCTTGCTGGATGGAGGCGTGGACGGGCTGTCGCCCTGCGGGACGACGGGCGAGACTCTTTACCTGTCGACCGGCGAGCGGGTGCGGGTGCTGGAAGAGACCGTGCGCGCCGCGGTGGGCCGCGTACCGGTGATGGCGGGAGTGTGGGCGCTTACGCCGTCCGAGGTCGCGCTCCTGTCGCGCGCGGCGGCCGCAGCGGGGGCATCCGCCGTATTCCTCCCGCCACCCATCTACTATCCCGCGACTGACGATGTCATCCTTCGCTGGTATGCGACGGCCGGAGAGTCCTCCAAGCTGCCCGTCTTCGCCTACAACATTCCGGCCTATGCGGCGAACAGCATTAGCCTGGAGTGCCTGGAGCGGATGGCGGGGGAGGGGATCGTGGCCGGAATCAAGGATTCGACCGGCAGCGCGGAGCGTATCGGCGCGCTGGTACAGCAGTTCGGTAAGCGGATCATCGTAATGGCGGCATCTGACTCCTTCGCGACGGAAGGGCGCAAGCTCGGTGCGCGCGGGTTCATCTCCGCGCTCGCCAACGCGTGGCCCCAGTCGTTCGCGCGGCTGTGGGCCGGCGATGAGACTTTGCAGCCGGCGGTAGACGCCGTCCGGAAGGTGGTGAAGGAAGCCGGCGGCATCGCTGCCATCAAGTACCTGGCGGGGCTGCGCGGGTACTACATGGGGGCGTGCCGGCTGCCATTTTCGGAGTTGTCGGATGCGCAACGGCAGGCGTTGGACGCCGCGGCGCAGAAGGCGGCGGAAGCCGGGCTGACGTGACAATATGCCCTTGACAAGGCAGCTTCGGTGTGGATATACTAGACCATCTCCCGCACTGGCGCACCGTTCTTCCCTGTCTGTCGTCCGCTCCGCCTGGGTTCCATGACGAAAAACCCGTCCGACGAGCTGATTCTGATCCTCGACTTTGGAGCGCAGTACACCCAGCTAATCGCCAGGCGGATACGTGAGTGCAGCGTCTATTGCGAGATACTCCCGTACGATACGCCCCTGCAGGAGATCCGGGCTCGTAGTCCGCGAGGAGTAATCTTCTCCGGCGGTCCCAGCAGCGTCTACGAGCCGGACGCGCCGGCCGCGGATTCGGATGTCTACCACGTTGGCGCGCCCATCCTGGGGATCTGCTACGGCCACCAGTTGATGACTTTGCAGCTCGGCGGCGAGGTGGTGCCGTCCGAGAAGCGCGAGTTTGGGCCGGCGAGCCTTTCCGTCGTCGAGCCGGACACGCTGTTTAAGGATCTGGGCGACGGGCTGCCCTGCTGGATGAGCCACGGGGATACAGTACTCGCACCTCCTCCGGGCTTCCAGGTGCTGGCCCAAACGGAGAGCACTCCGGTCGCCAGCATGGCGGACCCGGCGCGGAAGATGTACGGCGTCCAGTTTCATCCGGAAGTGGCGCACACGCCGTGTGGCAAGGAACTTCTCCGCCGCTTTGTCGTAGATGTGTGTGGGTGCAGCCAATCGTGGACCGCGGAGTCCTTCGTAGAGGATTCCGTCCGCCGCATCCGCTCCGAAGTCGGGCGCTCCCGTGTTGTTTGTGGCGTCTCCGGCGGCATCGACTCCTGCACGGTCGCAGCTCTCGTCCACCGCGCTATCGGCGATCAGCTCACCTGCATCTTTGTAGATCACGGTCTGCTCCGGCAAGGCGAGGCCGAGCAGGTGCGGACGGACTTTGCCGATGCACTCGGCATCAACCTGGTGGTCGTAGATGCCGCCGATCGGTTCCTGGAGCGGCTGCGCGGCGTAACCGACCCGGAGAAGAAACGCAAGATCATCGGCGAGCAGTTTGTACGGGTATTTGAGGAAGCCGCCGATAATATCGAAGGAGCCGAGTACCTCGCACAGGGGACGCTCTATCCGGACGTGATAGAGAGCGGCACCAAGACCGCCCAGAACATCAAGACGCACCATAACGTAGGCGGCTTACCAGAAGACATGCGTCTGAAGGTGATTGAGCCGCTGCGGTACCTGTTCAAGGACGAGGCGCGGCAGGTTGCCGAGGAGCTGGGACTGCCGGAGTCCATCGTCTGGCGGCATCCTTTTCCGGGCCCGGGACTGGCCATCCGCATCGTTGGGGAGGTGACAGGCGAGCGCCTTGAGATTCTGCGGCAAGCGGATGCCATCTTCATCGACGAGCTCCGCCGAGCCGGGCTGTATCGCGAGACTTGGCAGGCCTACGCTGCCCTGGCCGCCGGGCTCCAGAGCGTCGGCGTGATGGGGGACAAGCGGACGTATGCCCATCCGGTGATCCTCCGCGCGGTGACGAGCGAGGACGCCATGACGGCGCACTGGGCGAGGCTGCCGTACGAAGTGCTGGAGCGTGTGAGCTCTCGGATTGTAAACGAGGTGCCGGGCGTCAATCGGGTGGTCTACGACGTGAGCTCCAAGCCGCCCGCAACCATCGAGTGGGAGTAGGGGAGAGCAGGCGGGTGCATCCCGATATTCGCGAGGTGATGCTACCGGAGGAAGCCATCCGGGAGCGAGTCATCGCGATGGGGGAGGAGATCACTCGCGACTACGCGGGCAAAGATCTGGTTATTGTTGGGGTCCTCACGGGCGCCGTGATGTTCCTCTCGGACCTGCTCCGGGCCATCCAGCTTCCGCTGGAGCTGGATTTTGTGGCGCTCTCGTCCTACGGCCAGGCGACGCGCACTTCCGGCGAGGTGCGACTCGTAAAGGACCTCGGACACCCTATCCAGGGGAAGCACGTTCTGGTGGCCGAGGACATTATCGATACCGGGTTAACCCTTCGATATCTCCTGGAGACGCTGCACGCTCGGCAGCCCGCATCGATAGACTGCTGCGTGTTGCTCGATAAGCCGTCCAGGCGTCTTATCGATGTAGACGTGAAGTACCGCGGATTCGAGATCGAGGACAAGTTCGTGGTGGGATACGGCCTGGACTACGCGGGCCTTTACCGCAACCTACCCTATATCGGCGTGCTCCGGGACCTGCCGCTGTAAGGGGCGGTCTCCTCCCGTACCATTGCTTTCATCGCTTTTTCTTCCGGCGTAACACGCTGCGGCCCGTCCCAAGCAGACCCCGCGCCGTCACGCAGACCCAACGAGGTGAGTTACCTAAATGGAACAGAACACGGAACAAGAGCCTAAGCGCCACTTCAGCAGCGCTGAGCTCGACAACATGACACAAGACGACTTACAAGATCTCGCGAGGCAGCATGGCATGAACGGCGACCAGCCGGTCAAGCGGGAGGAGGTCGTACGCAAAGTGCTCGACACGCAGGCCGAGCGGACCGGCGTGATGTCCGCACAGGGGGTGCTGGAGATCCTGCCGGATGGATGGGGATTCCTGCGCCGCAACAATTTCTCGCCGAACGCGGAAGATATCTACGTCTCGCAGACGCAGATCAAACGGTTCGCGCTCAAGACAGGAGACCTGGTTGCCGGACAGGTGCGGCCGCCGAAGGACTCTGAGAAGTTCTTCGGCCTCCTGCGGGTAGAGCAGGTCAATGGGCTGGACCCAGAGGTCGCGCGCAACCGCGTGAACTTTGACGATCTCACGCCTATCTATCCTAATGAGCGTATCCTCCTGGAGACCACCACCAACGAGATCGCCGGCCGGTTCATCGACCTCATCGCTCCGATCGGAAAGGGACAGCGCGGCACCATCGTCGCCCCACCCAAGGCGGGAAAGACCACGCTGCTCAAGACCATCGCCAATGCGATCTCCGTGAACCACCCTGAGATGGTGCTGCTGGTGCTCCTGATCGACGAGCGGCCGGAAGAGGTGACCGATATCCGCCGGTCGGTGCACGGTGAAGTGATTAGCTCCACCTTCGATGAAACGCCTGAGAACCACATGCGCGTGGCGGAGATGGTGCTGGAGCAGGCAAAACGGCTCGTGGAGTCGAAAAAGGATGTGATCGTCCTGATGGACAGCTTGACCCGGTACACCCGGGCCTCCAACCTGACGGTCACGCCCAGCGGCCGGACGCTGTCCGGAGGACTGGACCCGGCGGCCCTCTACCGGCCGAAACGATTCTTCGGGGCGGCCCGTAATATCGAGGAGGGGGGAAGCCTCACGGTGCTGGCCACGGCGCTGGTGGAGACAGGCAGCCGGATGGACGACCACATCTTTGAGGAGTTCAAGGGCACCGGCAACATGGAGCTGGACCTGGACCGCAATCTGGCGGACAGGCGCATCTTCCCGGCCATCGACATCGTCAAGTCCGGCACGCGGCACGATGAACTGCTCTATGATGAGGAGAGCCTGAAGCGCATCACCCAGCTTCGGCGGCTGCTGTCCGGCCTCTCGGCCCCAGAGGCGACAGAGCTGCTGATCGATCGGCTGAAGCACACCAAATCGAACAAAGAGTTCCTCAAGATGGTCGATAAGACTATGAAGAGCTCAGAATCGTCGTCGTAAGCGCAAGGAACGGAGAAGCAAGGGTGGGGCACGAATTCAAGGATCTGTTCGGCGACTGGGACCCGCGGGAGGGTCGCCCGTCGGAGGGCGATGATCCCTTATCGGGCGAGCCTGAGAACCGCGTCCCACGCTCTCTGAACGAGAAGGAGGTCAAGGTGCTGGGCGTCTTTGAGCACTCGGACGCCTCCGGCGCGGGTAACGGCCAGACCTTTGTGCTCCTTCAGGACAACATGGGCCGCAAGGTGCCCATCTTCATCGGCCGCTTTGAGGCCTTCGCCATCTCCATGAGCATGGAGAGCGAGGAGGTGGACCGGCCCATGACGTACGACCTGCTCCACGGCATCCTGGACCGCATCGGCGCAAACGTAGAGCGGGTGGTCATCGACGACCTCTGGCAGGACATCTTCTACGCCAAACTCACCATCACGCACGGCACCGAAAGCTACGAGATCGACTGCCGGCCCAGCGACGCGGTCAACATCGCGCTGCGGTCGCGAGCACCCATCTACATGGCCGAAGCGGTCATCGAGTCGGTGGACCAGAAGTACTGACAGGTCGCTCCGCGATATATTGGAAGGCCGTCCCGCATGTTACCGGGACGGCCTTCTTTACGTGGGAGGTATGGAAATGCACTGGTCGGTCTACGCGGCGCTTTCCGCAGTTTTCGCCGGGCTCACCGCGCTCCTCGCCAAGATTGGAGTAGAGGGGGTGTCTTCCAACCTAGCAACCCTGATCCGCACGGCTGTCATCCTGGTGTTCGCGGCAGGGATTGTGGCGGCACAGAAGCAGTTCAGCGAAGTGAGCCACATCAGCAACAAGACCTGGCTGTTCCTGGTATTGTCCGGCATCGCTACGGGCTGCTCGTGGCTCTGCTACTTCGCGGCGC
>CAYNFH010000268.1:0-395 GCA_964396385.1 uncultured Chthonomonadaceae bacterium
ATTGAGTTTTACGGTTACCACGGCGCCTCGGACGAGGAGCAGACCGTGGGACACCGGTATGCCGTGGATGTCGAGCTCCGCAGAGACACCCGGGTGGCCGGACTCTCCGACAACCTCCATGACACCGTGAACTACTCCACGGTCGCGAAGCGCGTCGTGGCCATCGGCACCGGCGAGCAGTTCCGGCTTGTCGAAGCGCTGGCGGAACGCATCGCCTCCACCCTTCTCGCTGAGTTTCCCCTGGAATCGGTCCGAGTCCGGGTCCGCAAGGTGCGCCCCCCCATGAACGTCATCGCCGCCGCCGTTGGCGTAGACATTGAGCGCAGCAACGCGGGAGAATCGTAGGGGCGGCCCGGTGTGGCCGCCCGTCCCGTCCCACCACCCTCAACTTCCAT
>CAYNFH010000268.1:405-1449 GCA_964396385.1 uncultured Chthonomonadaceae bacterium
CATCCTCAATCGGGCGTATAATAGTAGTGAGAGGTCCTAAAACCTCCACGACGTGTAACCCACAACCGGGCCAACGCCAACATCCCCGGTGTAGGTGAGAGGTGAGAGGTGAGAGGTGAGAGGCTCCGAGCCATCACGCATCACCCTTCACCCAACACCTCCACCTGGCCGGCCCAATAGGAGAATGAGATGTTTCAGCAACCGCTCCCCGTCGAGTACACCCGTCTCGACGCCGAGCAGACCACCGCGCGCATACAGGCTGCGCGCGAAGCCCTCGGCAGCAAGCTCCTGATCCTCGGTCACCACTATCAGCGGGACGAGATCATCCGGTGGGCCGACTACCGCGGGGACTCCCTCAAGCTTTCCCAGCTCGCCGCGCAGCGCAAGGACGCCCGGTACATCGTCTTCTGCGGCGTGCACTTCATGGCCGAGTCGGCGGATATCCTGACCGAAGACGACCAGGTGGTGATCCTTCCCAACCTCTCCGCCGGCTGCTCCATGGCGGATATGGCCAGCATTCGGCAGGTGGAGGACGCCTGGTGCGACATCACCGAGGCTGTGGACGAAGAGGGGCTTGTGCCTATCACCTATGTCAACTCCGCCGCCAACCTCAAGGCGTTCGTCGGCTTCCACGGCGGTGCGTGCTGTACCTCCTCCAACGCACGCAAAGTGATAGAGTGGGCCTTCAAGAAGGGCCGGAGATTGCTTTTCTTTCCGGACCAGCACCTGGGGCGCAACACCTGCGTGGCGATGGGCATGGATCCGGAGCGGGATATGGTCCTGTGGAACCCGCACGCGGAGTATGGCGGGACCGCGCCGGAGCGGCTGGAGCAGTCTCGCGCGATCCTGTGGAAGGGGCACTGTTCCGTACACGGCCGCTTCACGGTGGAGCAGATCGAGAAGGCGCGGCGAGACTACCCGGGCATCAACGTGATCGTCCATCCGGAGTGTACGCTGGACGTGGTGCGCGCCGCGAACATGAACGGCTCCACGGAGTACATCATCAACAGGATTTCGGACGCGCCGACAGGCTCCCAGTGGGCC
>CAYNFH010000268.1:1459-8041 GCA_964396385.1 uncultured Chthonomonadaceae bacterium
CTGCCTGGATCCGGTCATCTGCCCCTGCTCCACCATGTACCGGATCCACCCGCACTATCTGCTGTGGGTACTGGAGAACCTGGTGGAGGGGCGGGTAGTGAACCGCATCCAGGTCAAGCCGGAGATCAAGCGGTGGGCGCGGGTCTCGCTCGAGCGGATGCTAGATATAGCGTGACGCAAAGTGTCGAGCACCGCTACGCCGCCCGGGGCTAAACCCGCCGGGTTATTGCAAGGAAACCCTGACGGGCTGGGCAACCGGCTTCGGCCGAGTTGCCTTGCAATAGCGCCGGGGTTTCAGCCCGGCGCAGGGTAGCGTTGCCGGTACTCTTCCGCCCGGTATTTACAGCCCGTGCATGGGAAACAGGGTGCGGCGCACCTCTTCCACGGTCTGGGAGGCGAAGTGCTCCGCCTCCGCAAGCTCGCGGGCACCGACGGGAGGCTCCTGCGCGTCGCGCAGCCGGGGGATGCGGCTGTGGAAGGCATAGGATTCCGGCGTCTCCTCCGGCAGCTCCGCATCCGTCATCACGCCGTATGCCAGCGCCCACATGCGGGGCACGGTGGTGGGGTTGTACCCCCCGCCTCCGAGCACCACTGTGGGGCGGTTGAGCGCTTTCACGTCGCGCACCGCCTCCAGCCAGCCCTGCGCCGTGAGCGCGACGTGCGCCAGCGGGTCCAGGAAGTGCGCATCGGCGCCGGTCTGGAGTACGATGGCTTGCGGGTCGAAGGCACGGAGGATAGGCATGGCTGCCTCCCGGAACGCCCGTAGCCATACGGCGTCCGGCGTGGAGGACCACACCGGCACGTTCACGCTGTAGCCCCTGCCGTCGCCCTCCCCTATCTCCGCCACAAAGCCCGTACCGGGAAAGAGCGTGCGGCCGGACTCGTGGATGGAGATGGTGAGCACGCTCGGGTCACTGTAGAACGCCTCCTGCACACCGTCCCCGTGGTGCACGTCGATGTCGACGTACGCCACGCGGTCAAACTTCCGCCGGAGCCGGTGGATCGCCGCCGCGCAGTCGTTGAAGATGCAGAAGCCCGCAGCCCGCGCGTAGTGCGCGTGGTGAAGCCCGCCCGAGATGTTCAAGGCCACCGGCGCCCGGCCGTCCAGCACCGCTTGCGCGGCGTCCACCGATGCCCCGGTATAGAGCCGGCTCGCCTCAAACATGCCATGGAAGACCGGATTGTCGCCCATGCCAAAGCCGTAGTTGTGGCGGTACCCGAAGCTCCGGTTAAAGGCAGGGGATTCGCCCACGCTCAACAGGTTGACCGCCTCCACATATTCCATGCTGTGGGTGGTCAGCAGGTCGTCCACGGAGCAGGGTTGGGGCTCCTGTACGCTGCCCTCCGGAAGGGCCCCGTAGGCCTGGAGCAGCTCGAAGGTGCGGCGCAGGCGGATGGGCTGGAGCGGATGCTCCGGCCCCATGTCGTACCCCTGGAAGCCTTCCGTATAGAAGAACACGGCCTCACTCACCGCCGCTACCTCTGGCCGCCAAATCCAAAATCAAAACGTCCTTCTGCTTACCGAGTAGCTCCCCAGGCTCCCATCCAGCATCACCTGGTCTATATACAGGAGCCGCGGCTTCGGATGGCGGGCGAACGCCAGGATGCACGCCGTGAACGGCTCGCCCTGCGGATTGTCGAAGTACCGCACTCCGGCCGCGCCCGTGCTCCCGGCATTGCAGATGACCGTTCCGTTCCGCTCCTCCACATACATACGGTGCATGTGGCCGCAAAGGATCAGCTTTCCGATCCCTACCAGCGGCTCCGCCTGGCGGGGATTGTGCACTGCCACTACGTCCGGAGGCGGGACGCTCCGCGCGTACTCTGCCTTGAGCCGGAACCCGGCCTCATCCAGCGCGGTGTCTGACGTATTGACATCGCCTCCCCCTGCTCGCAGCGAGCTGGGGTCCGGGGAGCCCAGGAACCGCAGCCCGGCCACATCAAGCGGCGGTCCATCGAGCACGTACGCGTTGGGGACCTTCCTCACGGCGGCAACGGTAGCCCGCGAGTCGTGGTTGCCTGCCACGAAGAGGTACGGCACCTTGAGCCGCGCCATCTGCCGGCTCAGCTCGGTCTCCACCGGCAACCCCAGGTCGGTCAGGTCTCCGGTATTGATTACTATGTCCACGTGGGATTTCTCTGCAAGCTCCAGCACAAAGTTCACGGCGGCCAGGTTGTTGTGGATGTCCGAGATATGCAGGACCTCGATAGTGTCCTTAGCCGGAGGCCCCGCCGCTGCCCCAATGCGGCCGTACAGCGTGTTCACGTTGTCCGCGATGCGCCGCAGCTTGGTGGAGAGCGCCTCCGCATTGACGAAAGCGTCCTTCGCCAGGGAGATGATCCAGTCCGCCTGCGCGAGCGAGCCGGTGTAGCGTGGGCTGGAGAACGCATTGCGGTCGAACGTGGAGACGCTCTGGTAGAACACCAGCGCCACAAAGGCCGCGCCCCAGAATCCAGAGAAGACGTAGTAGCGGAACCGCCGCAGCCGGAGCACGGCCGCCGCGAGGAGCGCTCCGAGCGCGCCGAGAGCGACCTGCCGCAGCGCGAAATCCCGCAGGTCCCGCTTTGCGGCCTGCTCGAAGTCGCGTTCTAAGAACTGGCGAGGAGGAGGCTCGCTGACCAGCTTGCGCAGGTCGTTGACTGAGACGTTGCGGAGCGAGATGTTGAGCGAGAGGGGGGTCTGGTGGGTGCGCGCCTGCACCTCGCCAAGCGGGGCGAACTCCAGGCGCGTCTCTCCGTGCGGCGCCGGCTGGATGGAGACCTGCACGTCAAATGCGCGCCAGCGGTACGTCTGCGCGCCAAAGACCGTGACGGCGAAACCGGCCCCCACAAGAGCCGCTATAGCCACGAGCAGGGCAAGCGCCCCGCGACGGACATGGCGGCCCAGCCTCCCTTTGGACGGGCTTGGCTCCGGCTCCATCGCGGTTGCAGCCGGAGGCGCCGCCTCCACAACACTCATTACACCGTCGAGTATAACCGGGGTCCGGCCAGGCGTCAATGGCGGATGACCTGGTGACCGGGTGACAGGGTGACAAGGACCGGAATCCGGTTCGCCCGGTCACCCTGTCACCACGTCAGCCCTTCAACCATCCCTCCCTTATCCGAAGCTGCTCCGGAGTGGAGTTGGGGACACGGGAGATGACCCACGGCCGAACTTCGCGGGATCCGACGGTGTAGTCTAGATCCATCGATGTGCCGTTCCGCTCCACCGTCAGCTTCATCTTTGCGCCGGCCTTTACCAGGCCCGTGGCGGAGAGAGACGCCGTGGCGGGTTGCCCGTCGATGGCCGTGATCCGGTCGCCCTCTTTGATGCCGGCCTCCGCGGCCGCGCCGCCTTCCGACACCCGGAACACCATAAGTCCCCGTCCGTCTGGCGCCGCGCGGGTAAACATGCCCGGGTCCGGCAGGATGTTAGGCTTCTCGGCGGGACCAACGGTCAAACCCGCGTAGCCCAGGCACTCCGCGAACGGCATCTCGTCCGTGGACCGGGCAAGCTGGTCGTAGAAAGCGTCCAGGTTCTGTCCCGCCACCTGGTCAATGGTCGTTCGGATGGCATCCTCGCCGAACCCGGGCCCGTTGCCGCGGTTCACCTGCCTGTACAGGGAGCGCATTACGTCGTCCAGGCTCCGCCGGTCGTGGGTCGCCTCCCGGATCTTCATGTCCAGGCAGAGACCGATCAGCTCACCCTTGGTGTAGTAGGAGAGCCGGCCGTACCCCTGGCTCCCGCCACCGTCCCAAACCCTGTAACTCGAGTCGTCCGCCGTCACTTTGAGGCGCGCCGGGTTGCTCTGGAGCTGCCCGATGGTATCGCCCAGATGCTTCAGGTACTCATCCGGTGTATCCAGCTTCGCGCGTTCGGAGAGCAGGTCGCCGTAGTAGCTGGTCACGCCCTCCGACCACCACAGGTTGTGGGTCCGCACGGGGCCGGTGTAGTCGAACGGCCCAAGCACAAAGGGCCGGATCCGCTTCACGTTCCAGGCGTGGAAGTACTCGTGTGCGATGACGGAACGAGTCCTATCCGTAACCGGACCCATTATGGTGATCTCCGTGCTGCCAAGGTGCTCAAGTCCACCGCCGCCCTGACCGGTGGGAAAGCACCGGAACTCGAACACATACCGCTTGAACGGCGCGTCGTTGAAGAACCCGATCTCTTCCTGGGCGATGCGCTGACAGTACTCCTTGAGCTTGTTGCGGTCCACGGCGGAGTAGTCACCGTAGAGCACGATCTTGTGGGCTACGGACCGCACCTCGAAGTTGTCTTCGGGGTAGTCCCCCATCTCAATGGGCGCGTCCGCCAGAACATCGTAGGTCGGTGCCGTGAAGGTGCCTGGCACCTCGCCCGGATCCAGGCTGCAGGCGACCTTAAAGGTGGAGGGCGTGTGGAGCACCAGCCGCGTCCTCTCTGTCTTACGGCCCACCACGTACATATAGGTGCGCGGTCCGCTCAGGTGCGCCCGCTTCGGAGTCCCGCCGGCCGATTCGATGTCCACTTCCCCCACCTTGTAGCTGACCCGGATGGGACCGGAGCGACTGGGCGCGACCTCCCAGGTGAGCCTATCCGGATGCGTCACCGTGAGCGGCGTCCCTGACTCGGTAGCCACCTCTACGTCGCTGATGCGGGAGGCGTAGTCGCCCACGATGTAGGCGCCGGGGGACCAGGTGGGTATCTGTACCCGCAGTGCGCCGTCCGGTGGGTGCGGGACGGTGACGGTGACGTCGTACTGCCGCGCCGTGAAGTCCGGTGTGACCTCATATAGGATCTCCGCCTTGGCTCTGGTACCCGCGCCAAATAGCGCACAAGAAATTGCAACTAAAAGCAACAATTTACAATATCGCACGTTAGCACCTCCCGGCTACCTGACCCATCCTGGTTGAAACGCTGTAGGGGCCGGGCGCTGTCCCGGCCCGCTATGTACCTTCGCCGTGAACGAACGAAAAGGGCCTGCAACTGCTCCGCCTCGCCCACCTCTGTTTCGCCAGGCACACCCTCCCGACCTCCGCCCGGCCTCCCAGATGCCCCCAGCCCCAGTGCCGATAGGAATCCAATGAACAATCCTGCCTTTCGAAACGTATTACCTACAACGTGTAGGGGCAAAGCGAACATATCGTGTCCATATCTTGTGGTCCGGCGAGATCCGGCATCGGCCGGAGTCCACATCTAGTGGCCGAAGCCCGCCATCTGCGCAAAAGGGCCCATATTTAGTGGAAAGAATCTGGGGGATCGCATTGACACGCCAGATATGGGATGCTAAGATGTGGAGCGCCCTAGATGTAGGGGCGAACTGAGGCGGTAACCCGGTAAGGTTACTTGCTCCGGCCGAGCCATTGTAGGGGCGACCCTGCGTGGTCGCCCGCTCCGGCCACCAGCCGGGAGACGACGGAATGCGATGCCCGTTCTGCGGCGCCAACGACGATAAGGTGCTGGATTCGCGCGAAGCGCCGGACGGCGCCACCATCAAGCGGCGGCGCGAGTGCAAAGAGTGCGGCCGGAGGTTCACCACCTTCGAGCAGATAGAGGAGATGGTCCTCTACGTCGTCAAGAGCAACGGCAGCAGGGAGGTGTTCGAACGGAAGAAGGTGCTCAGCGGCATGAAGCTGGCCTGTACCGGCCGGCCGGTGAGCACGGAGAGGCTGGAGGAGGTAGCCGAAGACATCGAGCGTCTGCTATACAACCGCCTGGAGCGCGAGGTGCCGAGCCGGGAGATCGGAGACCTGGTGATGGAGCGGCTCCGTACCCTGGACCAGGTGGCGTACGTGCGCTTCGCGTCGGTCTACCTTCAGTTCGAAGACGCCACGCAGTTCAAAGAGATCGTCACCATGCTCCGCCGCCGAGGCAAGAAGTAGCGGAGGAGGAGCCACGTCACGGCGGCCCACGCAGGCCGCTTACCCGCGAGCCACGACGTTCGCACTTCCCAGTAAGAGCAAGGAGAGGTTAATGCGGTCGGCAGTAAGGTTGTCCCTTGGCGCGGGATGTGATGCCCGCAGCCGAAAGTACAGCAATACCCTTGCCGTAGAGCCGCGCCCGGCCAGGACGCCGGACGAGCCCGCACTATCGTCCCTACCTGCCAGGCCCGCCCCAGATGGCGGTGGCCCCGCGGTCGGCAGGACCTCCCGCGAAGGAGAGAGCAAGTGATGCACGATCCGCACTCGAATCAGGAACAGGACGCGGTCACCATAACCGCGGAGCAGGCCCAGAAGACCGAGGCCGGACAGCCGTCCGCCGCGCCTGATCGCGCGGAACGCGCCCCGGGTCTCAAGATCGCGCGCCGCTTTACAGAGCCCGGCGAGGACGTTTGGAACACCGTGGAGTGGGAGAAGCGCAGCGCCATCATCGCAGGCGAGAGAGGCGACATCGTCTTCGAGCAGCACGACGTAGAGGTCCCCAGGACGTGGACCCAGCTTGCCACGAATGTCGTCGCCTCCAAGTACTTCCGCGGCCACCTCGGCACGGAGGAGCGCGAGACGAGCGTTAAACAGCTCATCCGCCGCGTATCCTACACCATCTCCGACTGGGGCAAGGCGATGGGCTACTTCGCCTCCGAGCCGGATCACCTCGCCTTCCGGGACGAGCTCACGCACCTT
>CAYNFH010000269.1:0-8020 GCA_964396385.1 uncultured Chthonomonadaceae bacterium
GCTCAACTGTTTCCCATCCGGGGTTATCGCCACCACCCCCAGCGTAGATCCGGGCAGAGCGTCCTGGGGCACGGTGAAGTGGATCTTGCCGCTCGACCAGGACGCGTGCTCATCCGGCTTGCCGCCGAGGTAGACCTTGCCGCCCGACCCGAGGTTGTTGCCCAGGACCTCCACGCCCTGTCCGGCCACGTAGCTCCCGCTCACTGGAATGACGTCCGGCACGGCGGCGGCCTTGGGCGGAGCGCCCACCTGGACCTCCGTGCGGCAGTCGTACTTCGGCAGGATCGGGCTGAGGTAGGACATAATGCCCGCGCCGCGCTGCACGGTCAGCTTGACCTTCTGCCCGTTGTAGGTCTCCGGCACGGTAACCGCGAGGTACTGCTGGTCGTTGGTGGGGATGAACTTGAGGATCGATTCGGCGATGGGATTGGTGTTGTTTTCCCGGGTGGCGAGTCTGGACTCCAGCGGCGTCTTGCCGTCCGCCAGCACGCGGGCGCCGTTGAGATACCGGCCACCGATGACCAGCTTGCCGCCGGGGGCTACCTGGCTGGACAGCGGCTCGGCTTCTATGGCGCTGTGGAGCATCTGCTCGTAGGTAAAGAAGAGCATATTGCCCGCGACGATGATGCCTATCAGCCCCATCGCCAACCCCTTGCTGTGCTGGCCGAGCGCGGAGATGAGACCCGTGAGGGTGGAGGGGATCGGCGGACCGTAGGATACGGTCCGGTCCGCGGGCGCCTGCCGCGTCTCGGATGTCTCCGTCATAAGCACGGCGGAGCCCAGGGCCGCGCCCGCCGCGTTGTACATGGCGTCGTCGGGCAGGGGCGGGACGCTCGGCGCGTCCACCCGCTGGGTTATCACGGCCACGCTCTCCGTCTGGAGGTCCCCCCGCAGCGTGTTGAGTAGCGTGGTGGCGTGGAGCGGAACCGTCCGCTGCGTGCTGGTCTCCCCCGGCTCGGGCGGTGGAACGGCCAGGCGGAGGACGGGAGTGGAGAGCAGCAGGTCCTTGGGCTTTGGCGTCTTGACATCGCAATAGAGCCAGTCGTTGCCTTCGTTGGTCACTACCACCTGCAGCTCGGTGGTCCGCCGGAGCAGAGAGACGTGGCGACCGGCTTCCGGCAGCACGTCCATGCTCCACTTGTAGTAGGGCCGGATGATGGCGGTGGCCGGCAGCTCCGTGAATCGCTCCCGCCGCTGGGCCACGGAGCCGTCGCCGCTCACGGAGGTCTCCACCTGAACGATGAGGTCATACTGGCCGCAGCGGGCGTCCGGCTTGAGGGGCGTCTGTACCTGTATATGGACGTCGCGCGTGCCGGCGGTGGAGACAAAGATGCGGACGCTGCGCCCGTGCGGCCCCACCTGATCCCCTTTGCCGGGTGGCGGCGCGTTCTCGTTGCCGTACGCGGGCGGCAGGGCGGCCACCGTACACCAGCTCTCGTTCCAGTAGGGGTTGTCGCACTTGACCCGTATCGTGTAAGAGTTTTCCTGGCTGGTAGTGTTGGTAATGCGGAGCACGGCGCTGCCCGGACCGATCATCCCTTCCGATGCGGGCTGCTGCGGCTTGCGGCCGGGCACCACGTCGATCTCGGTCTGGAGCAGGCGCACGCTGGTATTCATGGCCGAGTCTCCAGTTTCACGTGCAGAAGCTGGTTCTGCGCGTCCGTCGTCGCGAAGACCAGCTCTTGCAGGCTGTCTGATCCGCTTCCCACGCTGCGGATCTTGATAGCGCCCGATGTCTGTTCAGGGTCAAGGTTGTAGGAGGGCTTGAGGTTCAACGTCTCAAACTGCGTGGGCTCGGGCAGCTTGACCACGTGGAGCACCACGCTCAGGGCGCCGCTGCCGCTGCGCTTGGTGGTGTTCGCGATGTTGAGGGTGGTCCAGCTTCTCCCCACCGGCAGAGTCACGCTGCCGGCGCGGATAGGCACCCGCTCCTCCCCCACGGTATCGTCGCCGGTGGTCCTTGGCAGCACGGTCTCGCTGCCCAGGTTGCCCTGGCTGAGCTGCAGGCGGTTGTTGGTCTTTACAGGCACAAAGCGCACGCTGACTTGCTCCGCACTTCCGGCCAGGAACGGGTGGATGGAGTAGGTCTCGTCGTTGCCGTACGACTCTACGCGGACGGGCCCGCTGAAGGAGCCGCGCACAAAGCCCCGGTCCTCCGGCGGCTTGCCAACCTCCGAGGCGTCCATCTTCAGCAGCGCGTACCAGGGTGCTTGCCACGAGAGGTGGGCCGCGGTCTTCCCGGGTTCCTCGCCCTCGCGCGGATTCTCCTCGCGGGGCGTCAGAACGTACCAGATGGCTTCCGACTTGAGGCCGTTGGTCACCCGAACGTCCTGCGCGCCGCTGGTCAGCAGTGTCAGCACCAGGAAGCAGAGCGGGACCGTTACAAAACCGGGGATGGGGAGCAGTCTCCATCGCACGGCGCTGACTTCCACCGTGTTGCCCTCTTTGCCGCCGTTGGTCACGTCCGTCACCGGAACGGCGGCGACCTTCACGCGGTGCGATTCGCGCAGTCCGAGCCACCATACCCCCTTCCGCCAGAGGCGCAGCCGGATGGGCCGGGGGGCGGGCGGCCGGTCGGCTGCGGAGGTCAGGTTGTCCAACTCTTTGTCGAACAGGTAGCGCCACTGGGGTGTCTCATAGAGGTCGCGGTTGACGTGCTGCTTGCCGTCCGCCGCGTCGACCACCAGCGGGTCCTTCACGGAGACGCGGTAGGCGGTATCTGCGTTACCGGCGGACTCCAGCGCCAGCTCGAAGTCCACTGCCCGGCCGAAGGGCCCGACGCTCACTACGGGATGTCGGCACGAGAGGCGCACCGCGGGGGTGGGCAGCACCTGGAGCACCAGGTCGGTGGGCGTCAACACCCCGCCCTGCGGCCCGATGCGGACGGCAAACGGGTAGTCGCCCGGCTCCGCGTTGATGGGTGGCTGGAGCCGGGCCCACAGCTCGCCGCTGCCGTTGTGGGTGACGTTCACCTGGTCCTGGACCAGCTTGATCCAGTCGATGGCCAGCGATCGATCCTCTTCGATCAGGTAGGTGCGCTCGCGCCGGCTGTCGTTGGTGAGGGTGAAGCGGAGCAGAAAGGTCTCTCCCGGCCGCAGCGAGAGCGTGGCGCCGTCTTTGGGGTTCAGGACCGACCGCTCGGCGACGGGCTGGCTCTCCTCCTCTTCCTCCTCCTCGCGCTCCGGAAGGTCCACTACGGGCAGAGGTTCCTCCGGAGCGGGCGTCGCTTTGGCGGGCTTGGCCTCGCAAGTGGCAGACTTGGAGAGCACCACCGGCTTAGCGGTCTCCCTGGGCGCGGCGTTGGCGGTGGGAGCGGGCGGCGCTTGCGGCGGGGCGGGCTCTTCAGGCGCCGTTGGGGCCTCTGCCTTCGGCTCAGGCAGCTTCGACACCGTCCGCGGCGCAGGAGGCGGACTCTCCGCCACGGCGGGCGCAATCGCTGTTGTCACCACCTCCGGCGGCGGCACGGGAGCGCCCCGCTCGACCTTCAGGACCAGAGGGACAGGACCCTCGCCCTGAACGCTCCCCTCCGACATGACTTTGATCCGCAGGGCGTACTCCCCCAGACCCGCGTTGGCGGGTGGGGTGAGGGACAGCGTCAGCGTTCCCCCGCCGTAGGCCGCTGCCATCACCTGGCTGTCTTCGCCGATTCCGGTCGCCCACTCCCCGTTGGGAAGCCCCTCTACGTCGAGGTAGAAACCGGCCACGAATGGCGCCTCATTCTCAAAGTCGAAGATGGCATCCACGCGCCCGCCCGCCGGGGCCGTGAGTATAGCGCCCGGCGCGGGGTTCTCCACGGGCAAGGTCTCTTTGGGGCCGCTCGACTTTGCTGTTCCTGCCACTGGCTCCTCCCACATCTATCCCAGCCTGGACAACTCCCGCAAGCGCTTGCGCCTGGCCGCGTAGGCCACCACGTTGAGCCCGAACTCCTGGGTCTGCCGTATGCGCTCCCTGGCATCCGGCCCGTCCGGCTTGGGCACGTCGCCCTGCCAGGCCGCGCCATAGTCATAGGAGCTGAAGAGCACGCTCCGCTCGTCGTCCGCGGCGAGGACCCCGCTCTCCTTTCCGCCCGGCGGGGGAGACGAGAACACGTAGTGGGCCGTAAGTAGCGGATGCTTCTTGCCTATGGGGCTCATCTTCGCGCCTACCCGCGAGGCAAGCTCGGTGAAGGACTTGGCGAACTCGTCGCTCCCTCCGCTGGCCTCTCCAAAGAGCAGTCCTCCCGCCCCGAGGAACTCTGTCAGTCCCTCCACCTCGGCGTCCGCCAGCGGCTGGAACGCGCTCTTGCCGGCCACGTAGAGCAGTGCCAGGTAGGGGTTGCCGCACTTGGCGCGCAGGTTGAGGGGCCCCGCGAAGTCCAAGTGGAAGCCCCGGCCGCTGCCCTCGCGCAGCAGGTTCCAGAGTCCGGCGCGGTTTGGCTTCCAGCCGCTCGGATCCGTCTTCGGCACGTAGGAGAGCTCGCCGACGGCGATATCGGCGTAGCACTGGGGAAAGGCGACCCTCCGGTGCAGCCAGTTGAGCTCGTCGTTGCCGGGGTCGAAGGGGTTGGCCACGTCCTTGACCGGCTTGTCCGCTCCGGTACGGTAGATGCGCGCCAGCTCCAGATATGCAGAGCTCGGAAGCTCCTCCGTCGCCGTTACGTTCCGGCCTTCGACCACGCGGTAGTACTGCTGCCCGCCTCCTACCATCACCCCGGACTTCCGGTCGGCCGTCCGGAGGAAGGAAAGCGTAAAGAAGGTCTGTCCCTTCTCCTCCAGCGTAAACGAGACGGGCTCCGGCAGCACGATGGTCTGGCCGTCCGGATCGATGCCGACGCCCGGCGCTACCACCACGGTGCGCTCCTTGCTGGCTGAAGCGACTACCTCCAGGCCGTACACAATACCGCACCGGTGGGCCACCGTGGAGTGGAGCTCGCGGTGAAGATGGTGCTGATCGTGCGACTCGCGCCAGATCTCCGCGTCTATCGGCAGCTCGTTGAAGGGGCGGATGCCCGTGATGGTGCGGCCAATGATCTCGTTCAGCGGCATGTCCTAGCTCCCGTGGTCGCTCGTGGTGCGGCGTACTATGCGCAGCCGGTACGCGGTGTGGGCGGGCTTCTCCGCCTCGATGATGTCCCGTGCTGTCCTCTCGTTTACGTTCACCGCCGGCGGCAGAGCAAGCGTGACCACAAAGGTGTGCGGCGGCACGTCTCCGAGCACGGTGTCGCAACCGAGCAGCGTTGTGGGGCCGAGTCGCATGCCCACGAACGGTTGGTCGTTTATCTCAGGGGTGAGGCCGGTGTAGATCTCCAGGTACCGGCTCAGGCCGTACCGTGTGCCGCGCCATTGATACAGGTGGATGGCCTCCTTGATCAGTCTCCGGCGCTTGAGCTCCGGCCAGTTCTCGTCCAGAGTCAAGGACACCCACGTCGCGAGCCATGGCAGAAAGTCCGGCGGTGTGGTCATCGCCCCGAAGAGCTGGTGCATGCTGTCCAGTGCACCCTGGATCGGCGTCCATGCGTCCTCGAAACCGCATAGGTAGCGCGCAAAGAACGGCGGGTCCTC
Source organism: uncultured Chthonomonadaceae bacterium (assembly GCA_964396385.1). Classification (GTDB taxonomy): domain Bacteria; phylum Armatimonadota; class Chthonomonadetes; order Chthonomonadales; family CAJBBX01; genus CAYNFH01. Next base: position 5,541 of record CAYNFH010000269.1, read on the forward strand.
GTACTGCAGTCCGACCGTCTCCTGTGCACTGGCGGCCTCACGGTAGATGGCCGGGAGGAAGCTCGCCAGGTTCGGCGGGGGATGGCGGAGACGCAGCAGCCCCGCGGCCGTGTCCGTGGCGCCGATCTCCACGTCCTCCGCCACCACTTCGAACGGGTAGTCTCCGGCTGGCGTCTCGCCCTCAAGCTCCGCGTGAAGCTCCAGGGACACCTCGCGCCGCTCGCCGGGGAGCAGCAGCAGCGTGATGGCTGTCTCGTCCTCGGACAGGACGTCCTGCGCCGCGATGGCATCGCCCCCCATCAGCTCCGGCGGCCGGCGCACGACCAGGACCCATCGGGTCCATTTGCCGCGCCAATAGGCCGCGCTGCTCCGGAGCGAAAGCCGGACGATCCGTATGCGCTTATCCCGGGACGTGAGGCTGATCAGCGCGCTGCTGCGAGGTGAGACCAGGTGCCAGAGCGAGCGGAGCCGCTCCGGGCCCGGACCGCCGGCGCGCGGAGAGAGAAGGACCTCAATCTCATCCGGGATGAGCCGGAGGTCCACGTCCGCCAGGGTTGGAGTAGGCTGCGCCGGAGCCGCGCGCACCACCGCCTCTACCGCGGGAGCCGCCTGGGCTGACTCGGTGTCCGGGATAGGTTCTTGTCCGTTTGCCATGGCGTGTCCGTTCAGACCTCCCCGCGGTCCGCCTCGTCCAGCCCAACAGCCTGGATTGGCCGCACCCGGATGCGGTGCTCCCGGGTGCAGAGGAGATCGCTGTCTCCCAGACGGACGCCTTCCTGGTTGGGCACGAGCTGCTCCGGTCCCAGGATGCCCTCGTCCCGGTTGACCACCTCCGACACAAAGATGCGGGCGTCCAGAAGAAAGGCCACTCCGGAGACCGCTCCGACCTGCGCGTACACGTCTGAGAGCGTGAGGGTGCGCCGGAACGGCCAGCCATCGCCGAGCGGACCGCCACGGAGCGGATGGATCAACGCCTGGAGCCGCTCGCGTACCCTTTTGGCGACCTGCTCCGCCTCCGCGCGCGGGTCCGGGACCAGCGTAATGTCCGTGGAGACGAAGAGGTAGTTAGGCTCGGCCACTTCCAGCACGGTGGTGAGCAGGCGCCGCTGATCCAGGAAGTGCACCACTTCGTTGAGGACCCGTTCGGGAACGCGCAGATCGTGCGGACGGGGCACCGCGACCGCTTCGCTGATAGGCGGCACGATCAGGACGCGCACGACACCCGGCGGGATGTTGGAGCCGCCGTTGGCCACCGCGTGGACGGCGGTAGGCTGGACGCAGTGCGCCCTGCCCACGCCGGAGGACGCGCGCCCGGCCAGATGCTCGAACTCCTCCGTGGTGACCGCGGTCTCCCGGGTGCGGAGCACGGCCCTGCCACGCATCTTGGCGCGCTCAAGGGTCTCCTGGTCGTGCCCGCCATCCGCGCGGCGCGGGTTCGTCACGTCCGCGATGTACGGCACGGAGGACTTAAGGACCCGGATCTGATTCTCCTTGACGTTCCCGCTGAGGCCGCCGCCATGACGGTAGCCGGAGAAGACGAGAGTGAGGCCTTTGGGCGGGGTGCGGCCATACTGATGCGTGGTCCCGTTGGGCTGGAGGATGGTCGGTCCGAGGTAGATCTCGCCGGAGTGGGAGTCGCACACGAAGTGGCGGTCCTCCGGACCGCTCTGCGAGAACTCCTGTACCTCTGTCCACTCCTCCATCTCGCCGTAAGAAGTGCCCTGCTCGCCGACCAGCAGCGTTTCGCCGTACCGGCGCGGGAGGATGGGGTGATGCCTCAGCCGGAAGACCTGGCCCGCCGCGCCGTCACTCTGGCCCAGCTCTTCGTAGGATACCCAGGCAGCGTTGCTGGCCGGCGCCTGCCCTCCCACCGTCCGTGCCATGAGGGTGCGGACCTCCGGCGGCCGCTGGTAGGGCGAAGGCAGGAGTCCCTCCGTTCCCTTTGGCGGCAGCTCCTTGGGGTCCGTGGTATAGCGGCAACGCACCCAGTGAGCGCGGCGACCCCCTACCAGCCGGGGGACCATGCCGTAGGGCATGGCCAGCTCAATGCGGCCGGGCCGGTTGAATCCGTAGGTGGTGTCGCCGGCACACTCCAGTCGCTCCCAACGGTTCTCCACCGCGTCCCAGAACTCCCACACCTGCGCCGGGTACCGCTCATCCAGCCCGACCGGCGCCGCCTGCACGCAGTTGGCGTCCAGCTCAATGACGTTGGCCGAGACGTCGGCCTCGAACCCGAGGTAGAGCGCGTCCCCCTCGTGCGGAACAGAGCTGAAAATAGGGACGCCGTGGTCCGCGTTCCAGGCCACCGGCTTGAAGTCCGTCGCGCCTTCGAGCTGGTCTACGTCCCGGCCGGGCCCCTCCTGTACGGGGACCATCACCACGTGCGCCAGGCGAGGACGCGTGAGCCGCAGGTCCGAGTCGGTTGTGAACTCAATGGCCTCTTCGCTCTCCGTGCGGACCGTGGCCGCCACCGTATCGCG
>CAYNFH010000270.1:0-7972 GCA_964396385.1 uncultured Chthonomonadaceae bacterium
TGAGCTGGGCGACGCACTGCGAGGCGGCGAAGAGCGCCGCAACCTTCCCATAGCCGGTCGCGCCCGTGAAGTGGGTGGCCAGCCATATCGCAACGAAGGCGAGCGCGGCGCTCAGAGCCTGCGCCCCGACTACGGAGATATAGTTTCTGAAACCATGTTGGACGTCCCAGCGGGAGGTACGTCGATCCTCGTGCGGTGTGGCATCGAGAGCGGTCGCGTCCAAGCTACTCTTGCTCCAGCCCCTGGGCGTCGGGGATCGCGGCTCAACGTGAGGTGACGAGCGCGCGTGTGCCGTTTTGGGGTATCGGCAGTCGACACGAGCCCTAGTGTACCACAGGAGCCCCCGGGCCGAAGGAGGCGACGCGCGCCGACCGGAAACGGGCGCCAGCATACCGCATGACGGAGGAGCTACTGCGATTCGCAGGCGGATTCGCTCAGGGCAGCAGGCGCCGAACAACCTTGCCCAGCGCCGCGGCGCCGTCGGCGGGGACCGGTGGGCCCGTCACGGGCAGAGACTGCCATGGCCCGAGCATAGGATGCTGAAGCCAGGGGTCGCTCCAGCAGCCTGGGAGCTCTACCGTGTGCAGGTAGCGTTGCGCCGCCTCTAGCGCCGAACCGACATCCGTGATGGTAGAAGGGTACACTCGGCCATCCGCGGATCGGACCAGGTAGGCTTTCCTGCGCGAGCTCAAGTAGTAGAGTAGGAAGCTGTCGTGCGATGTGTCGGCGCGCACTACGTCGCCGCGGTATATGCGGGCGGAAGACGGGGGAACAACCCTTCTGGCTAGCTCTTCGGAGGCCGCTGACGATGGCGAAAGCTTAAACTCGACGACATTGCCGCACTGAAACGGCTTGCGGCCCCAGTTCTGTGCCACTTCAATGCTGCCGCCTACCAGGACCCAGAGCAACCCGATGCTAAGTACAAGTTTATAGCTTGAGCGTCTTCTGATAGCTACGCTTGGCCCGCCGTCCGTTCCCATCAGTCCCTGACAGTGGGCGGCGAGGTCTCGCGGACAACCTGACCCACGCCGGATTTGCTTTCCTGCGATGACTGCTCCCGCACTTGGGTCTTCTCAAGCCATACGGCGAGTTGCATGCCGGTCTTTGTGGCGTCCATGATTCGACCCGCGAGGCGGTCGAGCCCGGCCGGCAGCTTCGGTGGGCACGCATAGTATTCGTAGAAGGCCACCCGGTAACCGGATGTTGCTCCGTTCTTGTGGAAGCTATCCACGCTGAACTCGTAGAGATGGTATGGCACGTGCATCGGGCAGAGGTTTATGACGTACTCAGAGCCCATTAGCCGGTACAGGACCCGAACAAGGGAGCTCAGCAGATAGCGTGAAGAGGGCACCTCGACGTACATGAGGCCGCCGGGCCGAAGCCACCGCAACGAAGTGCGGAGCACGGACGATGGGTCGTAAAGATGCTCTACAACGGCCGCGAAGTTGATGAAGTCAAAGGAACATGGTGGGTAGTTCGCGTCCTCCACGGTCGTCTGGCGGAGCTTTTGAGGATCGATCCCCATGCGGTCCAGCGCCCGGGCCCGGAACGCCGCGGAAGGCTCCAGCCCGTACACGTCCATCCCGGCTCGGGCGAAGGCCAGCATCGCGTGGCCAACCCCGGCGCCAATGTCCAGCGCCGCCGGCGGATCCCCTGCCTTACTGCCCTTCCACAGCCGGCCGAATCGCTCGATCTGCTGCCGCATGTATCCTTCATCGACGTGGAAGTACTCGTCGTGCCAGTAGTCCTCCGGCGGGACGTCGTAGTGTTGGTCAATCGACGCCGGTATAGGGAGTGGGTCTGGATAGAGCAACCCGCAGGACGGGCACCGCATGACGGTGGTGGTTATCCCCGCTATCTTGCGCGGACGCAGACCCTGTGGTCGGTCCAGGCGCCTTCCTAGAATACGGTGCCATGACCTTGGCGAACCGCACATATTGCAGCTCAGAACAGGTTGGAAGTGGTATGTTCTCACCGGCAGAGTATTACACCTCATGGACTCAGAGCACCCAATTTACAAGACCAGAGTATATCGTATCAAACGGGACTTCGCAAATCGGCCCCTGTGGGATATACTAGGTAGTCGCACACCCCAGCGCGTCGAGCGTGCTGTCGGGTGTGCCTCGCGGCTCGGTGCTTCCCTCCGATTTCATCTCCGCGCCCGACCCTCGCTGGTCGGCTGGTTACCACTCGCTTCCGATGCCGTCCATTCCGAAGAGAACCTTCTCCATGTCTGGTGTACCCCTAGTCGGCTGCAGCCGCCTCATCACCCGGCCCCGTCGGTCAGCCGCCCGACTGATAGGCGCAATTCTTTCAAGAGCTGGAAGGAATCCGGGGGAGCGCGGTGGAACAGAAGGCTGTATATGCTATGTTCCGCCCCTGGCGAAAACCCGTAACCTAGGTTATGCCAGCCCTATTCAATTCTGTGGGTTCAACCCCGTCACTGTCCCGAGCCAGAATGGCTCCCGCTTCCACAAGGAGGAAAGCGCCTTGAAACGCTCGCGCATTGCCTTCACGCTGATCGAGCTGCTCGTGGTGATAGCCATCATCGCCATCCTGGCAGCCATCCTGTTTCCCGTGTTCGCTCAGGCCCGCGAGTCCGCGCGCCGAACCCAGTGTCTGAGCAACAACAAACAGGTCACCCTGGCGGTCAATATGTACCTCCAGGACTACGACGAGACGTTTCCAACCATCATAGAGGACGATAACAATAACCTCTACTACAGCCCGCACCTGCTCGTCCAGCCCTACATCAAGAACCAGGATATCTTCTACTGCCCGGACCGCTCCGACAACTTTGGCCCCAAATTCAAGAACCAGTTGCCCTCCCAGCGGGCCTACGGTCTCGCCTACAACATCGGACCCATCTATGGCTTGAGCAATCCTGGAGGTCTGGTGAATCAGTACGGGGTCCTGCGGCCGGGCATCGTCGGCTGGGTCGGCACGGCGCAGGCAGCCGTCGTTGCGCCGGCGTCTACGTTCATGTGGGGCGACACTCATTCGTCCATCTACATGTTTGAGTCGTCCAACGAGACGCTGTCTTCCTTTACAAGCAACAACGCGAGCAACGGCGCGCTACGGCACGGAGGCAAGTGGAACATGGCCTTTGTGGACGGCCACGCTAAGTCCGTGAACTGGCACGCCGGTAAGGGCTCCGGCGGCATCTACAACGCCAGCGGCTATTCGGCCCTGCCGAGGAGCTCCACAGACTATCCCGATTTCTGCTCCGATCCCGCCGCCGTGCTGCCAATCGTGAACCGGCCCTGTGGCCAGGCTGGCGACTGGATCTATCCTCAGATCCAGTGGTTCCAGGACTAGACCGGATCTCTTTCCAGACGCATGCGGCCCGAGAGCACCCGCTCTCGGGCCGCTTTAGTTGCATCACATAGCTGCGGAGGACGGCTACTGCCTAACCAGCCGAGAATTACCGCGCACTCGTGGCCTCACGCCGTTCGACCGCTACTGCCAAAGGCAAAGCGCCGTCAGCAGTCCCGATCTGGGGCGGTCGCTTGGCTCTTCTAAGCTCCCATCCCCTTGCTGCCAGGATAAAGAGCCAGGGCATGATTTGGGCGCGCTGACGGTCGACCGTGCCGATATTGCCGAACATCACGGAGTAGAGGACCCCCAGTACCAGCAGGAACATAATGAAGACCAGGGTGTCCCGCAGGTGGAAGCGGACCGTTATCCAGAAACCGGGCACTGCGCCGGCCAACAGTATGTACCACCGGTAGCCAAGCTCGGGAAGCGTGAGCCACATCCGGAGGCTGGAGCGCCCGAGCTGCCACGGGAACGGCGCGAGAAGCAGGTAGGCGGATCCGATGAGTGTCCCCACCACCAGCCCATGGGGGCTCCGAACGTCGGTTGTCCGCACGCTGGATCCCGTACCAGCCGCTGCCGTCCTCGTCCTTTAGGAGGCTAATCAGCCCGATCTGGTAGATGACAACCGATAGCCCAAATCTCAGAACGAGCGCTGATAGGAAGAGCCGAAGCTGGAATTGCACCGTATCGCGATGTCGCCGGGTGCAAAGCACCAGGGCGCAACCTGCCGCGGCGAGCGCGGCAATCATGCCTGTTCCAGGAAAGAGCCCGGGGTCATTCATCGGGAAATGACGGGGACTAATGGAGTGACGTGCGGCTGCTTACCGGCCCTGCAGGGCAAGCTCGGAGCTGAGGCTCGAGAAGTCGATTTCCGTGTCTGTCAGGATGCGCACGTGGCGCTGCTCGCAGAAGCTGACTATGCCGGGCGCGGACTCGGAGAGCATAGCGCCGCTCACCAGGCAGTAGGATACCCCTCGCTGTTCCACCAGAGCCGGCAGGTCGGAGACGGGTCCCAGTACAGACACGCCATCCAGCGCCCGGCCCTGCTTATCGGGATCGTCATCCAGGATTCCGAGCACTTCCGCCCGGACCGGCGCATGTGGATCGCGAAGGCGATGCGCCAGCGCGACGCCACGGGAGTCCGCGCCAATAATGACCACGCGCGGTCCCGTTCTGGGAGGCAGCATCCCAAACACGTGCCGTAGCATGACGTACCAGGTGCGGGCAGCCACCGCCAGCAGGGTGAACAGCAGCCAGTCTATAATGAGAGCGCTTCGCGACACGCCGTGCAAACCGGTGGCCATAGCCAGGATGCCAGTGGTTAGCAGGGAGCCAACCAGACTCCCCGCGATGGCTTGAACGACGTCTCCCATTCCTGCGTACCGCCATACCCCGCGGTATGCCCGGCAGATAGCCATCCCGACGAGCTTCGTGGCGAGTATGATCGGAATGGCTTCGGTCAGCCCGCGCATGATGGACGGGTCGAGAGCGCCGTCGAATCGCAGCAAATGCGCGCCCACGAACGCGACCACAACGAGCTGGGCGTCCAGAAGGACCTGCAGCATCTTCTTCTTGTACATCCAGGTACCGCCAAGGCGGCGAAAGCGGTCCGGAATGCGGGCCTCTTCCGAATAGACCTGAAGCACGCCCAGGTACAGTCCGAGGACGATGAGGCTCGTAAAGAGGAGGACTGCCAAGAGAAGCACCACGCTCAGACGCACCTGTGTCGCCAGGACCGCCAGACTGCCAAAGAGAGCGGTTAGCAAATACAGCACAGCCACCGTACCACGCTCCGACAGCCCGAGAGCGAAGAGCCGGTGCGAGGAGTGGTCCCTCCCGCCCTGCGATATGGCGCGGCCATTGAGCGTGCGGGCAACAGAGACTAGCGTGGTGTCAAAGATGGGCACGGCGAGAACGGCCACGGGCACCAGGAGTGAGATAAGGAGATTGGGAGCGCTCCGATTGGTCCCCGCGATAGAGAGGGATGCCAGGGTGAAGCCGATGAACATACTCCCGCAGTCACCCATGAAGATCTTGGCCGGACTGAAGTTGTAAACGAGAAAGCCAAGGCAGGCGCCTACGAGTCCCATCGCAATGGGGACTACTCCGGCAGCGCCTTCGCTTATGCAGTAGGCGCTCAGCGTAAGCGCCGATATGGCAGACACCCCGGCCGCAAGGCCGTCCATGTTGTCGAGCAGGTTCACGGCGTTCGTAATGCCCACGACCCAGAGGAACGTCAGTGGGAAGGAGGCCGCCGCGGGCATGGCCCCAAACCGCACGCCCGTCAGGGCGAGTACTCCGGCCGCCACCAACTGACCGATGAGCTTAATGTGCGGACTGAGCCGTATCCTGTCATCCACCAGGCCGAGGAGAAAGATGCCCACCGCCGGCAACAACAGATGGCTGGTGCTGTGCCAATCGCCGAATACGAGCCAGGAGGCGACGCACCCCGCCACAATGGCGACGCCACCCATCAGCGCCGTGGGCCTGGAATGCCAGCGGTCCGGCCTGGGAGCGGCCACCCATCCAAAGCGGCGCGCGGCCAGTATCATGACAGGCGTGGTGGCCACGACTATGGCGAAAGCTATCAGCAGCGGAATAGAAGCCTGAAACCAAGCGTGTGATGCCATATCACTCCAACCTCAATACCGCCGGCGGGGACCGTCGCCAGCGCCCTTTTCCGACTTAGATAATGGGTGAACCGTTGTTTGTCCGTTCCCGCGGAACCAGGCGACCGTGCGCCGAAGCCCCTCCCGAAAGTCGACTACCGGAGAGTAGCCGAGCATCCGTCGCGCTTTGCCAATATCCGCAAGGGAATGCGGTACATCTCCCGGGCGTGGAGGCCGATGCTCCACATTTGCCGGATTCCCGATAATGGACTCAAGCTCCCGAATCAGTTTGATCAGATCGAAGCGCTCCCCGCAGCCGACATTGAATACCTCCCCGGAGACGTCCGCCGCAGTAAGCGCGAGCAGGTTCGCCTGGACTACGTTATCGACGTAAGTGAAGTCTCGGGACTGGCGTCCGTCCCCGTCCACCGGCACCGGGTCTCCATTGAGTATGGCGGTCGTGAACCGGGGAATCACGGCGGCATATTGAGACGCCGGGTCCTGCATGGGCCCGAACACGTTGAAGTAGCGCAGGCAGACAGTCTCCACGAATCCCAGATAGGCAAACGATTGGCAGTACTGCTCTGCGGAAAGCTTACCAACCGCGTACGGACTCATGGGCTGCGGGCACATCGTTTCCACTTTGGGCAGATCCGCATTGCGGCCGTAGGCGGAAGAAGATGCCGCGAACACCAGCCGGCGGACTCCCTCATTCCTGCAAGCCTGAAGCAGCGTGACGGTGCCGCTCACGTTCGCCTGGTTGGATGCAACGGGGTCTGTCAAGGACCGGGAGACCGACGGAATTGCCGCTTCGTGGAGCACGGCTTCCACGCCACGCACCGCACTTGCGGCCGCATCGGCGTCGCAGATGTCGGCCTCCATCCATTCGATTTGGTCCATCACCTCGTCCAGGCGCGACTTCAGTCCGGTGGAGAGGTTATCGATGACCCGGACTTCATGTCCCTGCCGCAAAAGACCACGGACCAGGTGCGCGCCGATGAACCCCGCGCCGCCCGTCACCAGCACGATCATACCGGGTACGCCTCCCGTGCCGGCAACCGGACTCCCAGTTTCGCGTCCACAAGGCTCCGGTAGATGCGGCGAAGGTCCTGCTCCAACCTGGCAATGGATAGATGTGGGTAGACATGCTCCCGGCCGACGAACGCTCTTCGCCGCGCCAGCCCAGGCTCGAAAAGAGCTTCCAGCACCGCGGCCGCTAGTGCGGCACTATCGCCGGGTGGCACCACCCATCCGGCCTCTCCATCCTTGAGGAGACCCCTAATGGCACCCACGTCTGTGCCCACGACGGGACGCTCCGCCGCGAGCGCCTCGATGATAGTAACGGGCATGCCTTCGTTATGGGAGCAGACAACCACCGCATCCATGTCCGCGTAGAGCTTGGTCAGGTCTTGCCGGAATCCGAGGAAGTGGACTGTACCGGCGCCAGACACTGCGGTGCGCCGGGCCGGCTGCTCCTCCGAGTATGAGATGACCTGCAGCCTCGCCTCAGCGGCGGTCCGCTCCAGATCCTGCCGGAGCTCGCCGTCACCGACTACCAGAAAGTGGGCTCCCGGCAGCCGGTCCGCCACGGTCCGCGCCGCCTGAAGAAAGAGATCGTGGGCCTTGATGGGCACCAGCCGGGCGACGATTCCTACTACGGGCGCATCCGGCGCAATGCCGAGTTCTGACCGGACTGCGCCACGCTCGGCGGCGCACCCAAGAAACGGCTCCAGTTCCAGACCGAGCGGCACAACCTCCATCTGCTCCGGCCTGCCGACCCCGCGAGCCAGGATCTCAGCCTTCTGGCTCTCGCTCAACACGATGATCCGGTCCGTCCACCGGCCCAGCTTACGCTCAATCCTAATGAAAGCCTCGGTCTTCCTCCTGGAGAAGTAGCCGTGAAACACGTGGCCGTGGTAGGTATGGACGATCGCCGGAACGCGCGCAGCCCGGGCCGCCAGCCGGCCCACCGCCCCTGCCTTGGCCAGGTGCGTGTGCACGATGTCCGGCCGAAACCGCCGGATCTCCCGGTATAGGCGCACCGC
>CAYNFH010000271.1:0-7960 GCA_964396385.1 uncultured Chthonomonadaceae bacterium
GTCACTGACGTGTCTATAAGCAACGCCAGGCCGGTGAAGGCGCTGGGGATGAAGAACGTCGTGATGACCGCCCGTTATGCCGTCACGGAGAACGACGACAAGAAGCAAAGCGAGAACGCGGGGGCGAAGATCCAGGGCGCGGTCGGTGCGAATCAGGTGGGGCTCGAGTACAGCGACGCGTTGGAACCATCGGGCAAAGCGCTGGTTGTGCGGGCGGTAAGCTTCACGAGCGATCCCTCACCCAAGCTGCCGCTGCACCTGGACTTCCACTACAAGGCGCGGAACCTGAACAGGGGAAGCCTGGAGCTTATCCGAAAGTACACGGTCGCGCTCACGCTGAGCAAGGCGACGAGCATTACTTACAGCTATACGTCGCTCCCGGAGGACGCGGCCGGCAATGTCCAGCAGACCATCTGCTCGGCCTTCGGGCTAAAGCAGGTGCTCGACAAGCGGCTCAAACTCGCGGTGGACTACACTACCAACAAAGACTTGGCGCAGAAGACCGCCGCCAGCAAGCTGGTGGCGGCGGTGAATGACCAGGTGGACAAACAGTCCACCGTCTCGGTCACATATACCGTGGACATCGCAGACCAGAAGGCGGACCAGAAGGACTCGTCCACCGTCGCCGTGCTGTACGACCACCAGGTGGACGGCGACCACTTCATCCGCGTGGCCACCAGCTACTCCTGGTTCCGGCGCGGTCAGCAGCCGGACGACCTGCAAGCGAACATCGACTTCAAGACGTTGTTCTAGGCGTGCGACTTGGTACGCGAATCGTACACGGCCCTGTGTGGCCGCCCCTACACATCGTCCTTGGAGTCACCGCGAGCCGGTACGCGCAGGGCCACGTCACCGTTGACAGGTGGAGGCGCGGCGGGCTAATATGTTAGCGCGATTTGAGGGGTGGGCGTAACTGGCGCCTGCGGGGAAATGACCCCGAGGGAGCGCCCAACCTGGAGAAGCCGAGCGCCTGGGCAACCGTTATCGACTAGCGGGCAGCCCGGGCGTTGTTGTTTCCGGGCCAAGGAGAGAAGAGTATGGAACGGATACGGCGGGCTCTGATCAGCGTGTCGGACAAGACCGGCGTTGTGGAGCTGGCGCGAGGACTTGCGGACATGGACGTGCAGCTCGTGTCGACGGGAGGCACCGCGAAAGCCCTTGCGGACGCGGGGCTGCGGGTCACACCCATTGACGAGCTTACCCGCTTTCCGGAGATGCTGGACGGACGGGTCAAGACGCTGCACCCGGCGGTGCACGGCGGGCTCCTGGCCCGTCGCGACCTGCCGGAGCACCTCTCGACCATCCAGGAGCACGGCATCTCGCCCATCGACCTGGTGTGCGTGAACCTGTACCCCTTCGCGCAGACGGTCGCACGCCCGGACGTTACTCTCGAGCAGGCGATAGAGAACGTCGACATCGGCGGCCCGGCAATGATTCGCTCGGCAGCAAAGAACCACGAGGCGGTGACCGTTCTGGTACGGCCCGAGGACTACGCGGCGGTGCTGGAAGAGATGCGCTCAAATCAAGGGGCCACCACACTGGATACCCGGCGGAGGCTGGCGGCGCGAGCATACGCGCACACGGCCCGGTACGACGCGATGGTCGCGGTCTTTCTGGGCGCCCTCTTCGCGCCTGAGGAGCCGTTTCCGCAAGAGCTGGCCCTCGGATTCGATAAGGCGCAGGACTGCCGGTACGGAGAGAACCCGCATCAGCGGGCGGCGTTCTACAGAGAGGCCAACGTCCAGGAGCCGTGCGTGGGCACGGCTCGGCAGCTCCATGGCAAGGAGCTCTCCTTTAATAACTTCTTCGACATCAACGCGGCCCTGGAGGCCGTCAAAGAGTTCACGGACCGGCCCGCCGCGGTAATCGTCAAGCACACCAACCCCTGCGGCGCGGCGGAGGCGGACTCGCTGGCGGAGGCGTTCCGGAAAGCCCGGGAGGGCGATCCGGTTTCGGCCTTCGGGGGTATTCTGGCGGTCAACGCGCCCCTGGATGCGGCAACCGCCGATGAAATTACCGGGAAGAACACCTTCTTCGAAGCGATCATCGCGCCCGGCTTTGCGGAGGACGCCATCCCGATTCTCACCGAAAGGAAGCGCTGGGGCGCGGACCTGCGGCTGCTTCAGGTGGGTGACTTGGCCGGATGGCGTGAGCGCGCGCAAGGGTACGACTATAAACGTGTGGTCGGCGGGCTGCTGGTACAGGACAGAGACCTTCGCGAGATCAGAGCGACGGACCTCACGGTGGTTACGGAGAGGGCACCGACGCAGCAGGAGCTGGAGGAGCTGCTGTTCGCATGGCGAGTGGTGAAGCACGTGAAGTCCAACGCCATTGTATTCGCGCGGGAGCGGCAGGTGGTGGGAGTCGGGGCGGGGCAAATGAACCGTGTCCAGTCCGTCCGCCTCGCTGTAGGGCAGGCCGGCGAGAAGGCACGTGGCGGGGTGATGGCTTCGGACGCCTTCTTCCCCTTCCCGGACGGACCCGAGGCCGCGGCCGACGCGGGTATCACGGCCGTCATTCAGCCGGGCGGGTCCAAGAAGGACCAGGACACCATCGACGTCTGCAATCGCCGGGGAATGGCGATGGTGTTCACAGCGGTCCGGCACTTCCGGCACTAGGTGAGAGGAGAGAGGGTGAATGTACCACTGGTCCGAGCGCCACAACACCGCGCCGGGCTGAACCCCGGCGCTATTGAAAGAGAACCCGGCTGAAGCCGGCTCCGGAGCCCGAAGGGGTTTCCCTCTAATAGCACCGGGGTTTAGCCCGGTGCGAAGACAATAGCCCGGCGGGTTCAGCCCCGGGCGATAGCGGTGGCCGGCTTCTCACCTCTCCCCTAATGAGTCTGCCGGGCGTTGCGCATCGGCTCGTGCCGGGTGGGCATGCGCGCCTCGATCTCTCGACGCATCGCATCCATCTCTTCCTGCATGTCCTCGAGCTTTTGCAGAAGGTCGAGGATGATCTCGACGCCCGCCAGGTTCACTCCCATCTCCTGGGTAAAGCGGCGGATCTTCTGGAGCCGCTCAATGTCGGCCTCACAATAGAGACGGTTCTTATTGTTAACCCGCCGCGGGGACACCAGGCCTAGCTTCTCGTAGAGCCGAACGGTCTGCGGATGCAGCCCGGTGAGCTGCGCGGCGATGCTGATCATATAGAGCGGCTCGTGGGGATCACGGGGATCCATTCAATCGCCCCCCTTTCATACTCGCGCCTTATCCCCCCGCATCCTGGCCAGCTCGCGAATCATGTCGCGCTCCTTGTCGGAAAGGTCCTTGGGCACGGTGATCCTTAGCCGAGCATAGAGATCGCCCGGCTTGCCGCGGCCATTCGCTCCTAGGCCGGCTCCGGCCACGCGCATCTTCTGCCCGCTCTGTACGCCGGGCGGGATGGGCAGCGTCCGCTCCCCGCTTAGCGTGGGGACTTCGGCGTCGCCGCCCAGGGCGGCTACCGTATACGGAACCTTCACGTCTACGTAGAGGTCCCTGCCATGTCGCTCGAACTGCGGGTGCGGCTTGAGCCTCACCAATAGATAGAGGTCGCCGCGCTGCCCGTTGGTGCCCGCGGCGCCCTCGCCCGCCAGGCGGATGCGCTGCGCATCGGTAACCCCGGCCGGTATATTGACCTCCACGGTCCGCTGCTTGGCGACACGTCCCGCGCCCCGACACTCCGGACAGACCGAGCCGAGGTTCATGCGGCCGCTGCTGTCGCGCATGGCGCCTGTACCTCCGCACCGGGGACAAATATCCTCCACGCGCAGAGTGAGAGAGCGGGTAACCCCGCGCTGAGCCTCCTCCAGAGTCAGGTCGATCCCGAACTCCAGGTCCTCACCCCGCTCATTCGCCTGCCGTCCGCCGCGAGCCTGACGCCCGCCAAAGAGCGTCTCGAACAGATCGTTCAGGTTGCCTCCGACGGAACCGAAGTCCCACTCGAAGCCGCCCTGTCCCGGCTGGAAACCAGCCCCGGGTTGGGTGCCCGCCCCGGCGCGGCTGTACGCTTTCCACTGCTCGCCGAAGCGGTCGTACTGCTCACGTTTCTTAGGATCGCTGAGGACTTCGTGCGCCTCGCTTATCTCCTTGAACTTGTTCTCGGCTTCCTTGTTGCCCGGATTTACGTCCGGGTGATACTTACGGGCGAGCTTGCGGTAGGCCGACTTGATCTCCTTCTCGTCGGCTGTCCGCGGGACTCCGAGTATCTTGTAGTAGTCCTTGTAGTCTGGCCCGTTCAACTTACTGCACTCCGTGTTCGGCGTTCGGGCGTCCGGGCGTTCAGGTGATTAGCATCAGACCTCAGCAGCCCGTGACCATTCAACTGGCACTCGGTCCGAATGAACCCTTCACCCGAACGCCTGAACGCCTGATCGCCCACTTACTAGTGGGCTTTGAACTCGGCGTCGATGACGTCCTCGTTATCGGCGCCGGCTTCGGCACGCGGCGGCTCCGCGCCCTGGTAGGCGCCGTTAGGGCTCGCTCCAGCCTCTGCCGCTTCGGCTGCTCCAGCTTGCTGGTACAGAGCCTCCGTGATCCGATAGGTGGCCTGCTCCAGGTCGTTGCTCAGGCGGCGGATCTCGTCCACGTCATCGCCCTTCATAGCATTGCGGAGCGCCTCGATGGCGTTCTCTGCCTGGATCTTCAGGTCGCTCGGTATCTTGTCGCCCTGCTCCTTCATGCTCCGCTCGGTCTGGTAGATGAGCGAGTCGGCTTTGTTCACCGCCTCCGCCTTGTCCCGCGCCTGGCGATCTTCGTCCGCGTGCGACGCCGCCTCGCTGACCATCCGCTCGATGTCGCGCTTATCCAGGTTGGACGAGCCGGTGATGGTGATCCGCTGCTCCTTGCCGGTAGCCCTATCCTTGGCGGAGACGTTCACAATGCCATTCGCATCGCTGTCGAATGTCACCTCGATCTGCGGCACCCCGCGCGGCGCCGGCGGAATACCGGTGAGTTGGAAGTCGCCCAGCATCTTGTTGGCCGCCGCGATCTCGCGCTCGCCCTGGTACACCTTCACGTGCACCGAGGTCTGGCCGTCTTCGGCCGTGCTGAACACTTCGCTCTTTCGCGTGGGGATCGTGGTGTTCCGCTCGATGAGCTTGGTCATGACTCCGCCAAGGGTCTCAATGCCCAGCGAAAGCGGGGTCACGTCGAGCAGAACCACGTCCTTGACCTCGCCGCCCAGGACACCGGCTTGGATCGCCGCGCCGACCGCCACAACCTCGTCCGGGTTGACGCCCTTGTTGGGCTCCTTGCCGCCGCCGAGCTTCTTCACTAGCTCCTGGACCATCGGCATACGGGTCGAACCGCCCACGAGGACTATCTCATCGATGTCACTCGCCTTGATCTTCGCGTCTTCAATGGCCTGGTTGAACGGCTTGACGCAGCGGTCCAGCAGGTCCCTGGTGAGCTCCTCGAACTTGGCGCGGGTGAGGTTGACGTCCAGGTGGACCGGACCTTCCGCGGTCGCACTGATGAACGGCAGGTTGATGTTCGTCTGCACGACGTTGGAGAGCTCGATCTTGGCCTTCTCCGCCGCCTCGCGCAGACGCTGCATGGCCTGCTTATCCTTGGTCAGGTCGATGCCGTGCTCTTTCTTGAACTCGGCCGCCACGAAGTCCACGATGCGGCTGTCCCAGTCGTCGCCGCCCAGGTGCGTGTCGCCATGAGTCGACTTGACTTCGAAAACGCCCTCCCCTACCTCGAGGATGGAGACGTCGAACGTACCGCCGCCCAGGTCGAAGACCAGGATCGTCTCGTTCTTCTTCTTATCCAGACCATAGGCCAGAGCCGCCGCCGTGGGCTCGTTGATGATGCGCAGGACCTTGAGCCCCGCGACCTCGCCCGCGTTCTTGGTGGCGGTGCGCTGAGCATCGTCGAAGTATGCCGGAACGGTGATCACGGCCGCATCCACCTTCTCGCCCAGGTACGCTTCCGCGTCCGCCTTGAGCTTCTGCAGTATCATCGCGGAGATCTCCTCCGGCGTGTACTGCTTCTCGTCTATCTTGATCTTCTCCGACGTACCCATCTTCCGCTTGATGGAGATGACGGTACGGTCCGGATTTACGATCGCCTGGCGCTTCGCGCTCGAGCCTACCAACCGCTCGCCGCCCTTGCTGAATCCGACGACGCTGGGGGTAAGCCGGCTCCCCTCCGCGTTCGGGATTACGGTCGGCTCACCACCTTCCATCACCGCGACAACGGAGTTGGTGGTACCGAGGTCGATACCAACTGTTTTTGCCATTAGGACACCTCCGGGTTGACTCTCTTGTTCCCTATACGCCCCGGCGTCGAGAAGAGCGCCGCACGCAGGGGAATTAGTCCGATGCTATTATGCCACTTTAGTGCAGTATTGTCAAGTCACGTACGCACGTTACTGCGCCCCCGGTTTCAACCGAGAGCCGTGTGTTACAATCCAGCAGACCGGCGGCCGCCTTTCGCCGGATGGGAGGCACCCACGCTCCGCCGCCCGGCGCCTTCCTCCTGCACGGCTTTGAGCCCGGCCGCTTCGGAACCGTACAGCCGTGCTTGCCGTCCTAGTCTTGCGGGTTTCCGGCACATTCCGTTCGGTCTCGCGGTATCCGCGGAGCCGGGCCGGATCCAGTATGTGCTTGGAGGTAAGAGAGATGATTAAGAAGGCTCGCCTCTTCGGCGGCGCCATCGCGGCGCTCTTCGCCATAGGGGGCATAACACTACCGTCCGCGGCAAAGGCGGACCACTTGCGGCACCATCGCCACCGCTACTACCACTATGGGTACTACGGGACGTACTACCCGTCCACGTACTACGACACGCACTACGGGCCGAGATACTACGCCCCGATGTATCGGCACCACCACCACTACCATCGGTCGGGCATAACCCTGTACTACCGCTACTAGGCCCAAATCCGATGAACGGCCCGGAGCACGCGCCTCCGGGCCGTTTTCTCATGTGGCCATTCCGGGCCCGCCGCGCTGCTCCAGCAACTCCGGGGAGAGCGGAATAGACGGCTTGTTCCCATCGAGGCCCGCGCGGTAGATCTCCGCCTCATTGTTCCTGGGAGTCTGAGTTTCGGGTTCACCGGTTCTGCCCCGCGCCGCGCAACTCCTCCGCGCGCAGGAACTGCCCTTGTCCGCGGAGAAAGGCGCGCCAGTTGGGATCGAAGCACGACACCGGTGTCGCGAGGAGGCCAACCATGGACGCACAGAGGCGGCGCGCATACCGCTGGGACCAATTGGTCGCGCTGGCCCGCGTAACGGCCAGCGAGTACGGCACAGCGGCGGACAGCTACCGGCAGGCCTGCGAGCTCCTCCGGGTTCCGGTCTGATCGACTTGCGGATGGGTCTCTGGTGGCAGTTCCGCGCGTTAGCACCGCGGCAGAGGAACGCGTTCATCGCGGCGTTCCTGGGCTGGAGCCTCGACGCGTTCGACTACTTCGTCCTGGTGTTTGTCATAAAGGACGTTGCGGCCGAGTTTCACGTTGAGAAGACCGCGGTTGCCTTCGCCACCACGCTCACGCTCGCGTTTCGGCCGCTGGGCGCGTTGATCTTCGGCTGGGCCGCCGACCAGTACGGTCGCCGCATCCCGCTGATGATCAACGTGGTCTGCTACTCCGTTATCAGCCTCTTGTGCGGCTTTGCCCCATCGTTAGCGGTCTTTCTGGTCCTGAGGTCCCTGTTCGGCATTGCCATGGGCGGCGAATGGGGGCTTGGCGCGTCACTCGCGATGGAGTCCATCCCGGAGGAGATGCGCGGCATCCTCTCCGGCCTGCTTCAGGAGGGGTATCCGGTGGGATACCTCCTGGCGGCTATCGTCTATCCGCTCATCTATCCCCGGTTCGGCTGGCGGTGGATGTTCTTCGTCGGTATCGTTCCCGCGCTGCTCTCCCTCTTTATCCGGTCGAACGTGCAGGAATCACCTCTCTTTGTAGGGCGGAGCCAGCGAGCGGGCGAGCGGGCGTGCGGGCGAACGATCCTGCGAGGCGTGCGATAGAATAT
>CAYNFH010000272.1:0-3514 GCA_964396385.1 uncultured Chthonomonadaceae bacterium
GTTCGTGTCCTCCTACGGCGCCGAGTACGAGCAGGGGCGCGCGGCTGTGCTCCGGGCGCTGGAGCTCGGCGTCAACTACATCGACACGGCCCCCAGTTATGCAAACAGCGAGGAGGTGCTCGGGCGGGCGCTGGAGGGGGTGGAGCAGCCGGTCATCCTTTCCACCAAGCTGGGAGGCCGCCCGCAGCCGTTCCAGCCTCAGGACCGCGACGGTCTGCTGCGTTCCGTCGAGGAGAGCCTGCGCCTCCTCAAACGGAGCTACATCGACGTGCTATTTGTCCATGAGCCGGACCGACCGGGCCAGTACGACTGGTGGTCCGAGCCGGAACGCTTCTACGGCCCCGTCTGCGACGTGCTGGAAGACCTGAAGGGGCAGGGGGTCATCGGCTTCACCGGCCTGGGAGGCACCACCGCCTACATGCTGGCGCGCGTAATGCAGACCGGCCGGTTCGACGTGGTCCTTACCGCCTTCAACTACAGCCTGCTCTGGCGCGAGGCAGCGCATGAGATCCTGCCGGTGGCGAAGGCGCTGGGCATGGGCGTGGTGATCGGCTCGCCGCTCCAGCAGGGGGCGCTGGCCCGCCGGTACGATGAGGCGGTCCGCGACGGCGCTTCCTGGCTCAGCGCGCCGCGGCGCCGGCAGCTCCTGGATCTATATGCGCTGCTCGACGAGCTCTCCATGCCGCTGCCAGAGCTGGCCCTCCGCTGGGTGCTCTCCAACCCGGACATCTCTACGGCGCTGATGGGCGCGAGGTCGGTGCAG
Organism: uncultured Chthonomonadaceae bacterium; assembly: GCA_964396385.1. Lineage (GTDB taxonomy): Bacteria > Armatimonadota > Chthonomonadetes > Chthonomonadales > CAJBBX01 > CAYNFH01. The sequence goes on from CAYNFH010000272.1 coordinate 764, forward strand.
GAGGTAGAGCAGAACGTCGCGTCGGTCCAGAAGGGGCCGCTCCCGTCCGAAGTCCTGGCCCGGCTGGACGCCATCGCCGCTCAGGTCCCATTCCGGCCCTTTGACGAGCCTTCCGTTCTCCCTCTCGGCCGCGCGTACCGCGGCCCCGGCCCGGCGGTGTTCTAGTCGCGGCAGGATGCGGACGGTCGATTCGAGAACCGGTTGGCGAGGCCTGCAAGGTCCCGAACGGGCGGCCACACAGAGCCGCCCCTACATCGGAGACCGTCTATAAAGAGTCCCCATGCACATTAGAACACTCGCGGCGCTGATTCCACCCCTGATTCTCTGCTCTGCAGCCAGTGGAATCCCTTGGAGCACAGTAATGGCAGACGAGCTTCCGGAAATCGAAAATCGAGAATCGATAATCGATAATCCGCCGGGCTCCGCGCCCGACGCGCAGTGGGTCTTCATCGGCACGTACACAACACGAGGCAGTAAGGGCATCTACCTCTACCGCCTGGACATGTCGAGCGGGCAGCTATCGCCCGTAGGGGAGGGGCCGGTGACGCCAAACCCTTCCTTCCTTGCCGTTCATCCCAACCACCGCTACCTATATGCGGTCAACGAGACAGATAACGGCTCTGTGAGCGCCTTCTCCATCGACCCACACACGGGAGCGCTCAAGCTCCTCAACAGCCACTCCTCCCGCGGCAGCGCGCCCTGTCACATCACCGTGGACCGGCACGGCCGAGCGGCGCTCGTTGCCAATTACACCAGCGGCAGCGTCGCGGTCCTGCCCATTCATTCGGATGGCACGTTGGGAGAAGCGACCGGATTCGACCAGCACCACGGCACCGGCACCAACCCGCAGCGCCAGGAAGGGCCGCACGGCCACTGCGTCGAGCTCGATCCCGCCAACCGATTTGCCCTCTCTTGCGATCTGGGGCTGGACAAGGTATTCGTCTACCGCTTCGATCCCGGCAAGCCTTCCATCACCCCGAACAATCCCTCGTTCGCGCCCGTCGCTCCGGGTGCGGGGCCGCGCCATCTGGCCTTCCACCCGAGCGGCCGTTTCGTCTACGTCATCGAGGAGATGGGCAACACCATCACGGCGTTTGAGTACGACTCCCATCACGGCGCGCTGCGCAACATCCAGACCGTTTCTACGCTCCCGGAGGGGTTCAGCGGCAGCAATACGACCGCGGAGATCGCCGTCCACCCGTCGGGCAGGTTCGTCTACGGCTCCAACCGGGGGCACGACAGCATCGCCATCTTCACCGTGGACCCGTCCACCGGAAAGCTCACCCCCTCCGGCCACCAGTCCACCCTCGGCAAGACGCCCCGCGGTTTCGCCATCGATCCCACCGGCCGGTACCTCGTCGCCGGCAACCAGGACTCGGATACCCTCGTGGTCTTCCGTATCGACCCGGACACCGGGCAGCTCACACCAACGGGGCAGACGGTCCAGGTTCCCGCCCCCGTCTGCGTCCAGATGATGCCGGCGCCGAAGTAGGAAGCGGGGGTGAAGGTCACACGTAGTTCAGCCCGTACCACAGTGTCGGAATCGGCAGAATGGCATCAAGGGCTTCCCGTAGGGCGCCCGAGGCGGGATTTGGTTCGGCGCGGTCGACGGTGCCGAAGAGCAGGCGGGTAGTCGTATCACGGTCCGTAACCATCTCCTCGTCGCCAAACCGGAACCCGTACCCCCCGTCCCGCTGCCAGAAGCCCAGGCGCGCCGCGTCGCTTGGTCCCAACAGCTCCACCCACCGCGGCCGCAGCCTCTGCATGAGCTGGGGAAAGTTCACCACCTTCACCGTACCGGAGGCGGGGACGGGCGTTCCGGTCAGGCCGTAAGAGGCGCACAGACCCTGCAGGGGCTCATCGTGCCGCTGGACCTGAAACCGAAGCTCCTCCAGGTCGTACCGCCGCAGGATCTGGGGCAGTGCGGCAACCAGCGCGCACCGGTCTCCCGCGAACTCCACCATCCGCGCGCGCCTCTCCTCCTGGGGAAACTGAACGATGGCGTAGCCGCAGAACGCGCCACGGTCGCGGAGTACGAGGAACTCCGCAGGCCGGTTCATCACCCGGCCGCACTGCAGCGCATAGCGATAGTCCGAAGGTGGGCGAAGGAATCGTACCGCCTCCCTGCGGTAGCACTCTATCACGAGCTGCAGCTCCTCCGCGGCCATCCCGTCTATTGTCACGCCACCGGGCTCGATCTGCTTCGCCGCTTCCGGCGTCACCGTAACGAGCGTGTCCCGGCCGACGGGGAGGCAGCCACGCATCCGGTACAGCTTCCGGTCCCCGGAGACCAGCATCAGGTCCACGCCATCGGCGCGCGCCTTGCGGACGATGTCGTCGAACGCGGCCGACGCCAGGCCCCGGCCTCGATATTCCTTGAGCGTACCGACCGTCCCGATGCAGCAGACCTGGATGGCGCAGCCAAACAGAGAGGCGCCGTTCTGAGTCATTCCGACGTGACAGACGCACCGGCCTTCGTCCACCCACACCCGCAGGTTCTCGCGGTTATTCAGGTTGAACTGCTGCGGGAACGCCGCCGTCTGTCCGGGCCGGAACACGGCGTCCAGAAGCTCACTGAGAGACTGCCACTCCTGTTCGCGTACCGCCCGCGGCCCTTCCAATCGGCTGCACCTCCTGTTTGTTGGAAAGGGTACCGCAAAAAGCGGCGCGCCGGGGGGGTCCACCCCGCGCGCCCCCCAAAGGGCGCTCCCGGAGCCGCTCGCGCAATTGGATGGGTGGGCGCACCGCCGC